>NC_013441.1:1838330-2144718 GCF_000024785.1 Gordonia bronchialis DSM 43247
CAGCCACTGCACGCGCGCCTTGAGCGCGTAGGCCGGTGCGCCGAGATCGGCGAACACCGCGCCGTGGTAGCTGGGGTCGGGGGTGGTGAAGCCGGGGAAGAGGTCCTTGCCGTCCCGCTGCCCGCGCCAGTCGAAGGTGCCGCCGTCGACGATGACACCGCCGATCGCGGTGCCGTGGCCGCCGATGTACTTGGTGGCCGAGTGCACCACGATGTCGGCGCCGTGCTTCAGCGGGTTGAGTAGGTACGGCGTCGCAACCGTGTTGTCCACGATGAGCGGCAGACCGTTGCGGTGCGCCACCTCGGCGATGCCGGGCACGTCGAGGATCTCGTTGTTCGGGTTGGAGATCGTCTCGCCGTAGAGCGCGCGCGTGTTGTCCTTGATCGCGGCCTGCCAGGAGTCGAGATCCTCCGGATCGTCGACGAAGCTGACCTCGACGCCAAGCTTGGGCAGTGTGTAGTGGAAGAGGTTGAAGGTGCCGCCGTACAGGCGGGGGCTGGAGACCACATGTCCGCCCGCCTCGACGATGTTGAGGATCGCGTAGGTCTCGGCCGCCTGACCCGACGCCAGCAGCAGCGCCGCGACGCCACCCTCGAGTGCGGCGATCCGCTGCTCGACGGCGTCCTGCGTGGGGTTCATGATGCGCGTGTAGATGTTGCCCGGCTCGGCCAGCCCGAACAGATTGGCGGCATGCTGCGTGTCATTGAAGGTGTACGACGTGGTCTGATAGATCGGCAGTGCACGTGCATTGGTCGCCGCGTCGGCGGACTGTCCTACGTGAATCTGCTTGGTTTCGAAGCTCCACGAGTCGGCTGGATTCTGGCCTTCGGTGGCTGCGTCAGACATGGCAGAGTGATCTCTTTCTACGGTCGGCAGGACTCTGGGCCCTGTTTGGGGTCCGACCTTCGGACCCGCGCTTGCCGGGGTTCTGCACGAACCCACAACCCGGTCATCACCCGGAGCACCCCACCGCGGTTGGAGGGTTGCCGATCAGCGAGCCGGGGCTTGACGCTGATGCTCATGACCTGGCGTCAAGGATATAACACGCCTCGCTGCGCCCGTGAACCCTCTCGATCGGACTGGATGCAAAGGCCATCCGGCTTGCGAGTCGTGTAGTCCGACCGGGTGAAATCTGACGCAGGGATCGACGAAAACCCAGGTCATGCGACACGTTCCGGTGAATGTGCTGTGAGGTTCGTGATCGTGCACTTAGGATTCTCTCAGCCCCGCGTGATCAGAGCTTCCTCCCCTTCGGTTCTGAGGCCTCGGGTTGGACGAAAGACTGAAACAAATGTCCTATCGGCTCGCCATGCCATCCGATTCTTCCGAGTCATCTTTCTCCGGGTCGCACCGCTTCGCGGTTGCGCTGATCGCGATCCTGTCGTCCTTCGCGGTGGTCATCGCCTATTGCTTGCCCGGGGTGATCGGGGAGGCGCGGGCGGATGCAAACTGTGCTGCTGGCGGTGCAGTGGTCATCGTTGCGGGCACCAATGATCCCGATGCCAGCGACATGATCGGCGTCAAACAGCGATATGAGGGGACTGGTCCAGCGCATAACAACGGAAACGCCAAGGGCGACTACGACATCATCTATGTCGACTACCCGACGACTCTCTGGCCTATGGGGGCAGTCGGATACGACGACGATGTCGCGAGGGGTACGGCGGCGACGAAGTCGGCGATCGCTGGTTATCAGTCGTCGTGCCCGGGAAGTCCGGTCAAGGTGGTGGGCTATTCGCAGGGTGCGCGAGTGGCGGGCGACGTATTGTCGGACATCGGGAACGATCGTGACGACAAGGACATTGTTGCCACTGATAAGAATGGTGATCCACTCCTGGACGAAAACGGTGATCCAGTCATCGTCGACGACGTCAGCAGTGACGGCCTCTCTGGCGAGCTCTACTCCGATCCCCGCCAGAACGGCGACAAGACCGGCCGCGGGATCGAGCAGTCACTGATCGGGGTGATTCCCGGACTGACCATGACCGGCCCTCGTGAAGGCGGATTCGGCGACATCCCGGTGACCTCGGTGTGTGCCGAGGGTGATCCGATCTGCGATCTTCCCGACCCCCTGTATGACCCGATCGGAGCGCTCGACGGCCTCGTCGGATACTTCACCAAACACGGCTACTACCCGTTCCACATGTATCAGGATCCCGCGAGCTGGACGAATAAGACTTGCACGACGAGCGGTTCGACCACGACGTGTGAGATCAAGCAGTCCTCGGCCATCGTCGGTTTGCTTCGTCAGGGTGCAACAGCCATCGGCCTCGACGGCGCACTGATCCCGGACTTCATCGCCAACCGCCCCACGATTGGCCTGCCGTTCGGCATCGAACTCGCCAAACTCCAGCCCGCGATCCGACTCGTGTCAGATCTGCTGCCCCCGCTGCCCAAGCTCGGCTACGGCGGCTATCTGCCGGACGTGTTCGTCTTCCAGAAGATCATCGAGGGCATCGTGAAGTTGGCCCCCGACCAGTTCAAGACCGGTGTCAAAGAGCTCGCGGCGAGTGTGAAGAGCATTGTCCTGATGCCGGTGAACTTCGTGAAGTACTGGGCGGGTCAGATCGTCACCGCGGGCCCGACGATCACCTCGGGTGTCACCCCGTTCTCGACCACCGAGGTGGCCGGTGACGATCCCGACCCGGCCGAGACGGCGAGCTTGCGGAAGGCGGTCACAGTCCTTTCCGCCGATCAGGGGACCGCCGACGAATCGGCCTCGTCGAGCAACGATGCGGTCGTCGTGAGCAGCACCGTCGACGATGTCGCCGACAACAATGCTGACAACGGACAGGGCGACAACGGACAGGGCAGCACTATCCAGGACGTCCCCAAGATGAAGCAGCCCGAGAAGCAAGTGGTCAAACCGATCCCCGGCAGCGATGAGTCCGGCGACGGCAACGGTGGCGACGGCTCCGGAACCGGCCAGCAGGACCAGAACGGTGGCGGCAGCACCGGCGACACCGAGAACACCGAGGACAGCACGACGACCACGGACAACGGCGCCGACGACTCGACATCGAATTCCGAAACCTCGAAGTCCGGCACCTCGAAGTCCGGCACCTCGAAGTCCGGCACCTCGAATTCCACCAGCGACAGTTCGAACTCGTCCGACAACGGCTCCGGCAACAGCGGCTCCGGCAACGGCGACAGCGACGACTGAGTGCCATGCCATCACTGCCGGGGAATCGGAGGCGGGTCGCGGTAACGGTCGTTGCCGCGTTCGTCGTCGCTGCAGTGGCCTCGTTCCTGATGACGGCTGAAGCGCAGGCGCGACCCGGTAACGCCTGTGCGGGACGCGGACTCGTCGTGGTGGTGAACGGCACCAACGACGATCCGCCGCCGGACACCACACCGGCCATGCAGCGATACCTTCGGCAGGGCTACCGAGCGTTCACGCTGCAGTACCCGGCCACGGTGTGGCCGCTGGGTTCATCCACGTACGACGACAACGTGCGACTGGCAGAGCCACGTCTGGCGCAGCTCATCGACTGGCACACGTGGGCATGCCCACAACAGCCTCTCGCGCTGGTCGGCTTCTCGCAGGGAGCACGGATCATCGGTGATGTGGTATCCGCCATCGGCAACGGACGCGAACTCCAGACCGCCCGAGGCATGCGTCGAGTCTCGGTGCCCGCCAACAAGATCCGGGTGGAGCTCTACGCCGACCCCCGTCGTGACCGGGTTGCCGGGCAGCGTGGTGCCGGCATCGAGACACTGTTTCCCGACTACCGCGTGTATCCCGGTCTCACGATGACCGGTTCGCGGGTTGGCGGCTTCGGGTCACTCGCACACCGGGTGGTGGAGGTCTGCATCATCGGCGACCCGATCTGCGACTCCGTGCGCCCCGACGACGCCGGACTCATTCCCGCGCTCATCGACGGAGTGTTCCGCTTCAGCATGCGCCACACCCACTACGGACCGGAGGTCGGCCAGCCGATGGCTGACGATCCGTGGCGACACGCGACCAACGGCACCTGGATGGTGGAACCGCCGCCGTTCTGAGCAGGTGTGAACGAACTCACCCGGCGGCGCGGGAATCGTGCTCGGGGAGTGCTCGTTGGCTCCTGTCATGTCGTCGATCGCCTCCGCACAGGACCTGACCGCCCCGCCCGCGGAGGCCGGTGCCCCGTCGTCGGTGCGGCGCTGGGCGATTCTGGCGCTTGCGCTCGGCGGATTCGGGATCGGGACCACCGAGTTCGTGGCGATGGGTCTGTTGCCCAACATCGCGTCGTCGCTCGCGGTCAGTGAGCCGACAGCCGGGCACGTCATCTCCGCCTACGCGCTCGGTGTGGTGGTGGGGGCACCACTGATCGCGGCCCTGACCGCGCGGATGTCACGCCGCACCCTGCTGATCGGTCTCATGGTCGCGTTCACCGTCGGCAACCTGGCGACCGTGCTCGCACCCAACTACGGGCTGCTCATCGCTGCCCGGTTCATCGCCGGACTGCCGCACGGCGCCTACTTCGGTGTCGCCGCTCTGGTGGCAGCCCACCTCGCCGGACCCCGACATCGCGCCAAGGCGGTCGGCCAGGTGATGCTCGGTCTGTCGGTCGCCAACGTCTTCGGCGTACCCGCCGCCACGTGGCTGGGGGAGAGCTTCGGCTGGCGCAGTGCCTTCGCGATCGTCGTCGTCATCGGGCTGGCGACACTGGTCGCCCTGGTGCGCAGTCTGCCCTCGCTCGCCGACATGACGGTGACCAACCCGATGACCGAACTGGGCGCCCTGCGACGCGGGCAGGTGTGGTTCACCCTGCTGATCGGCATCGTCGGATTCGGTGGGATGTTTGCGTTCTACACCTACCTGAACTCGACGCTCACCTCGCTGAGCGGACTGTCGGTGTCGGTGGTGCCGTTTGCGCTGATGCTCTTCGGCACCGGCATGATCGTGGGCAACATCATCGGGGGCGCGGCCGCCGACCGCAACGTGACCCTGAGCATCCTCGGTGGGCTGGTGATGACCGCGGTCGCACTCGGTCTGTTCGCAGCATTCGCGCAGAACCCTTGGGCCGCACTGGTGTTGACGTTTGTCGTCGGCGTCTCGGCGACGGCGATGATCCCGGCCCTGCAGACACGCCTGATGGATGTGGCCGACGATGCGCAGACCCTGGCGGCGGCACTCAACCACTCCGCACTCAACATCGCCAACGCGGCGGGCGCTTATCTCGGCGGGGTCGTGGTAGGCGCCGGGCTCGGGTACCGCTCACCGTCGGCGCTGGGTGTCATCCTGGCCGGTGCCGGCATGGTGGTGCTCGGACTGGCGGTCCTCACCGCCCGCCGCGCCAAGAACGCTCAGCCCACATCCGGCGGCGTCGAGACCGACTTGGAGAGGTAGAGCGGTTCGCCGAGCCGCTCGAGCAGTTCGAGTTGCGTCTCGAGGTAGTCGATGTGGTGTTCCTCGTCCTTGAGGATCTCCTCGAAGAGCTTGGCGCTGGTGACGTCACCCTTGTCGCGGCACATCGCGATACCGGGCTTGAGGCGGTTGACCACCTCCACCTCGATCGCCAGATCCGACTCGAACTGTTCCTTGAGTGTCTGCCCGATCCGCAGCGGCAGCAGCTTCTGGTAGTTGGGGAGTCCTTCGAGGAAAAGGATTCGGTCGGTGAGGATCTCGGCGTGCGTCATCTCCTCGATGGATTCGGCACGGGTTTTGGACGCCAGTTCCGTCAGGCCCCAGTTGGCCTGCATCTTGGCGTGCAGAAAGTACTGGTTGATCGCGGTCAGTTCGCTGGTGAGCTGCTCGTTGAGCAGTGCAATGACCTCATCGTCTCCACGCATGACAGCCTCCGTTCGCCCAAGGGTGTAGCGAACGTAACACGACGAAAGCCTTCACGCCGAGTAACGCGTGAAGGGACGAAAACCGTTGTGCCGTATTGAGGTTAGGCTGCGCTAGTGGTGGACATCCTTTCGCCGAGGATCGCGTTCAGCTTGTCGATGCACGTCCCGCATCCCTCGCCCGCACCGCACCGCTCGCCGATGGCGTCGGCGGTGAAAGCGCCGTCATCGACGTGCTGATGGACCTCGTCAACGGTGACGGCGCGGCAAATGCAGACGAACATGAAACTCACCTCTGTGCTGGATTAGGACAGGATTACATAAACCCACCCGTTCGCACAAGGCTTGCCTTACCTACTCATGCCCGCCAAGTGGTCCCGTCGGTGGGCATCCGTAGTGTGAACTCCCGTGTCGCTCACGATTTCCACCATCAACGTCAACGGCATCCGCGCAGCGATGAAGCAGCGGTCGGAGGCCAACCGGGGATTGTCCGCCTGGCTGGACGACGTCAGACCCGACGTCGTGCTGCTCCAGGAGATCCGCGCCGGGCGAGAGCAGGCACAGGAGGCGCTCGCGCCAGTCCTCGACGACGGGTGGCACCTGGTGATGAGCGAGTCGGTGATCAAAGGTCACGCCGGCGTCGGGGTCCTGAGCCGGGTGGAACCCAGCGCGGTGCGCGTCGGCTTCGGCAGCGACGAGTTCGACGCGACCGGTCGCTATCTCGAAGCCGACTTCGACACCCCGCTCGGCGCGCTCACCGCGGCCAGCCTGTACCTGCCCAAGGGTGCCGCGCAGACCGACGAACCCAAGGACATCGCCAAGCACGATGAGAAGATCCGGTTCATGACCGCCTTCGCCGAGCATCTGCGCGGACTGGTGCGCCGACGCCGCCATGTGGTGGTGGGTGGCGACTGGAACATCGCCCATGCCGAGGCCGACATCAAGAACTGGAAGGGCAACCGTAAGAGTCCGGGTTTCCTTCCGCACGAACGGGATTGGGTAGGTGAGCAGCTCGCGGGCGGTTGGCGTGATGTGGTCCGCGAACAGTATCCCGACGACGACGGTCCGTACTCGTGGTGGTCATGGCGAGGCAAGGCCTTCGACAACGACGCCGGATGGCGCATCGACTATCAGCTGACCAACCGGTCGCTGGCGCAGCGCGCCGTCAAGGCCACCGTCGACCGGGCTCCCGCCTACGATCTGCGTTGGTCGGATCATGCACCGGTCACCGTGAAATTCCAGTGACATCGTTTGAGAGACTGGACGCATGACCAGCGATTCCCCGTCCGCGACCGCGGAGACCACCCCGCGGCGGGTGCTCTCCGGCATCCAGCCGACCAGTGATTCCTTCCACCTCGGCAACTATCTGGGCGCCGTGCGGCAATGGGTCGAGTTGCAGGAGGATTTCGACACCTTCTACTTCATCCCCGACATGCACGCGATCACCGTGCCGCACGACCCGGCGCAACTGCGTGAGCGCACCCGCGTCAGTGTCGCCCAGTTGCTCGCGGTCGGCGTCGATCCGTCCCGCGCAACCATCTACGTGCAGTCACATGTTCCCGAGATCGCGCAGCTGACGTGGGTCCTGTCGTGTATCACCGGCTTCGGTGAGGCCGGCCGGATGACGCAGTTCAAGGACAAATCCGCCAAGCAGGGTGTCGACGCGGCCGGTGTCGGTCTGTTCACGTACCCGATCCTGATGGCCGCCGACATTCTCGCGTTTCAGGTCGACCGGGTGCCGGTGGGTGAGGATCAGCGGCAGCATCTCGAGCTGACCCGTGACCTGGCGCAGCGCTTCAACAAGCGATTCGGCAAGGCGTTCCGCGTACCGGAGGCGTTCATCGTCAAAGAGTTCGCCAAGATCTACGACCTGCAGAACCCGACTGCCAAGATGAGCAAATCCGCCGACACCGACAAGGGTCTGATCAATCTGCTCGACGATCCCAAGCGGTCGGCCAAGAAGATCCGCTCGGCGGTCACCGACACCGGCACGGAGATCCTGTTCGACCGAGAGACCAAACCCGGCGTCAGCAACCTGCTCACCATCCAGTCGGCGCTGTCGGGGGTCGGCATCGACGATCTGGTCGCCAAGTACGCGGGCAAGGGGTACGGCGAGCTCAAGGTGGAGACCGCCGAGGTCCTCACCGAGTTCGTCACGCCGTTGCGCGGTCGCGTGGCGGCCTACCTCGACGATCCCGCCCACCTCGACGAGATCCTTGCCCAGGGCGCGGCCCGCGCCCGGGAGGTCGCTTCCGCGACGCTTGCCGACGTCTATGACAAAGTGGGGTTCTTGGCACCGGCTGCGCGGTGATCGTGCCAGGGTGAAGGCGTGCCACGGCGACCGTGGGGAGTCGGGTGGACCCGCGCAGTCGACGGCAGCACCGACGAGGAAGGCAGCACCGATGACGTCCGCGAACTCGGCCCCGCAGTCCGAGGCCTCCCCGGCATCCGAGAAATACCTGCAGGCCGGCCACGCCGTTCCCGACCCGTCCGAGGAGTCCAAGCCGTCGCTGGTCGACAAGGGCAAGGCGGCGTTCGCGCAGGCGCGTGAGCGCTGGCCGTGGATCAACCATCTCGTGGCCACCGTCGAGCGATACAACGATCGGCGCGGCAATGTCTACGCCGCCGGCATCAGCTTCAACGGCATCCTCGCGATCGTGCCGATCATCATGGTCGGTTTCGCGATAGCGGCATTTGTCCTCGCGAGCCGGCCCGAACTACTCGACGAGCTCAAGAACGCCATCGTCGACGCCATGCCGGGCCAAGCCGGAGACCAACTCGGTGATGTGATCGACTCGGCCATCGACTCGCGAGCCACCGTCGGCCTCATCGGGCTCTTCGGTGCGGCTTTCACCGGTATC
The DNA here is from genome assembly GCF_000024785.1 of Gordonia bronchialis DSM 43247. Lineage (NCBI taxonomy): Bacteria > Bacillati > Actinomycetota > Actinomycetes > Mycobacteriales > Gordoniaceae > Gordonia > Gordonia bronchialis. The sequence continues at coordinate 1,846,967 of NC_013441.1, forward strand.
GGCTGGATCTCCGGGGTTCGCGTGGCATTCACCGAGATGTATGGCGGCAGGGTGGATCGCAACCCGGTCATGTCCAAGGTGTGGGACCTGGTGACATTCGTTCTGCTGGGCGTGGCCTTCGCCGCCACGATGGCGCTGACTGCGCTGGGCAACAGCGGTCTGACCACCAAGCTGCTCTCGTGGGTGAGCCTCGACGACGCGTCGTGGGCGCCCGTGGTCGTGCGCGTCGTGTCCATCCTGATCTCGGTCTTCGCCTCCTGGCTGCTGTTCACCTTCGTGCTCGCGCGACTTCCGTTGGTGCCGTTGCCGTTTGTCAATGCGATGAAGGCGGGCCTGGCCACCGCCATCGCCTTCGAAATCGTGAAATCCCTCGGCGGGCTCTACCTCAAGTCGGTTCTCAGCAGTCCGGCGGGCATCGCCTTCGGACCGATCCTGGGCCTCATGGTCTTCGCCTACCTCGCTTCGCGCATCGTGCTCTACGCATCGGCGTGGTGTGCCACCGACCCGATCAACGCCGCGTATCAGGTCGAGGAGGAGGACGAGCGGCTCCGACCCGTGGTCCTCGCGCCGACCACTCAGGTCAGTCCCGTCCCCCGGCCGGGCGTGGTCGTCGGGGCGATCGGGGTGGGTGCGGCGGCCAGCGCCGTCCTCGGATGGATGATGCGCCGCAGGTGAATCCGGCGGCCGTCGGCGCCGGCGGCTACCGCTTCTTGGCGCCGAGGAACCGCAGGCCCAATAGAAGCAGACACACCGCGACGAGAGAGGCGACGAGGCCGATCAGAATCTGCAGCGACGTCGAACTCGCCGAATCCGACGACGGCCCGGCGCGCTGGGTGACGTCCGGGTGCGCCGGCGTCGTCGTCGCTGCGGCGGACGGTGTCGGGTCCACGAGTGAACCGACCGAGACGGTGCGTGCGGACCGGAATCCGTAGTCGAACATGGATTTCGCCTGATCCCAGTACATGTCGCCGGCCACCGACAGCCCGTACATCTGCACGACCATGATGGTGCGCCCGTCGCGATGTACCGCGCCGACAAAGGTCTTCAGTGCGTCGTCGGTGTAACCGGTCTTGCCGCCGATCATGCCCGGATAGTCTTCTAGCAGAAGGTGATTGGACGTATACATGTCGTAGGCCGGATGGGGTTTGTCGCCGGGGACGTCGGCGCGGGGCGGATAGTCGGGGAAACGGAAGGTGCGCAAGCCGATCAGCTCGCGGAAGGTGTTGTCCCGCAAAGCGGCACGGAAGAACAGCGCCATGTCGTAGGGGGACGTCGACATCCCGGCTGCGTCGAGGCCGGACGGGCTGGCCGCCCGGGTGTCGTGCGCGCCGAGAGAGGCCGCCAACTCGTTCATCTTCGCCAGCGTGGCCTCGGTGCCACCGAGCGACCGGGACAGCGCATTCGCACAGTCGTTACCCGAGACCATGAGCAGGCCGGTGAGCAGATCGCGGGTCGTGTAGTGCCCGCCCGGCCCCATCCCGCAGGAGTCGCCTTCGGTACTCCAGTCCTCGACGGTCGGTTCCACGACGTCGTCGAGGTGAAGGTCCCGCAGCGCCACGAGGGCGAGCAGAACCTTGATGGTGGACGCCGGACGATACCGGCCGTGCGGGTCCTTGGCAGCGATGACGTGGCCGCTGTCGACGTCGGCGATCAGCCACGCCGCCGAGGTCAGTCGCTGCGGAATCGGGCCCGCGGACGGGTCGGCGATCACTCCGCAGCCGCTGAGCGCAGCGCCACCGACCGGCGGCGTGGGCACCGGTAGCGGGGTGGGCGTGGTGGAACCGGGGGAGACAACCTCGGACGCGTCGACAGCAGGCGGAGTGTGGACCCGGTGCGGGCAGTGATCGGTGACTGGCGTCGGGGGAGCGGCGGCTGCCGGCGCGGCCCCCGTCACCACCAGCGCGGCCAGACCGCATGCGGTCAGCACGCGCAGCATCTGATGCCGCCACCCCGGTTTCACGACTCCGCACGTTACCAGCGCCCGGCGCGCAGATGCGGTCGACGACAGCGGCGGTCGGAGGCCGGGGTTTTGTGCCCACAGGATGGTGCGTGGGGCGGTCAGAGCAGAGCGTGAGCCTCGCCGAGAACCTGCCGGAGGATCTGCTCGATCTCGTCGAACTCGGCCTGCCCGGCGATCAGGGGCGGAGCCAGCTGGACGACGGGGTCGCCCCGGTCGTCCGCGCGACAGTACAGTCCGGCGTCGAACAGCGCCCCGGACAGGAATCCGCGCAGAATCCGTTCCGACTCGGCGTCGGAGAAGCACTCCTTGGTGGTCTTGTCCTTGACGAGCTCGATGGCGTGGAAGAAGCCCTCGCCGCGGACGTCGCCGACGATGGGCAGGTCATGGAGTTTCTGCAGGGTCGCGCGGAACGCGGGTGCGGTGGCCTTGACGTGGTCGTTGAGGCCCTCACGTTCGAAGATGTCGAGATTGGCCAGGGCGACGGCTGCGGATACCGGGTGACCGCCGAAGGTGTAACCGTGCGGGAACGACGTCGTCCCGTCGTTGAACGGTTCGAAGAGTCTGTCCGAAGCGATCATCGCGCCGATCGGTGAGTAGCCCGACGTCATGCCTTTCGCGCAGGTGATGATGTCGGGCACGTATCCGAAGTCGTCGCAGGCGAGCATGGAACCGATGCGGCCGAAGGCGCAGATCACCTCGTCAGAGACCAACAGGACGTCGTACTCGTCGCAAATCTCGCGCACCCGGTCGAAGTAGCCCGGCGGGGGCGGAAAGCAGCCGCCGGCGTTCTGCACCGGTTCCAGGAAGACCGCGGCGACGGTGTCGGGTCCCTCGAACTCGATGGCTTCCGCTATACGGTCGGCGGCCCACCTGCCGAACTTCTTCGGGTCTGTCGACATGTCGTCGGGCGCGCGATACAGGTTGGTGTTGGGCACCCGGAACGCACCCGGGGTGAGCGGCTCGAAGGGTTGTTTGAGGGCCGGTACGCCGGTGATCGCCAATGCGCCCTGCGGCGTGCCGTGGTAGGCGACCGCCCGGGAGATCACCTTGTGTTTCCCGGGTTTCCCGGTCAGCTTGAAGTACTGCTTGGCCAGTTTCCACGCCGACTCCACCGCTTCGCCGCCGCCGGTGGTGAAGAAGACGCGGTTGAGGTCACCGGGTGCGTAGGCCGCGAGCCGCTCGGCGAGTTCGATCGCCGGTGGGGTGGCATAGGACCAGAGCGGAAAGAATGCCAGTTCTTTGGCCTGTCGTGCGGCGGCCTGCGCCAGCTCGTCACGGCCGTGTCCGACCTGCACGACGAAGAGCCCCGACAGGCCGTCGAGGTAGCTGCGCCCGGTGTCGTCGAAGATGCGGACACCGTCGCCGCGGGTGATGACCGGCGGGCGAATCCCGTTGCCGTGGCGGGCGAAATGGCCCCACAGGTGCGCTGCACTGCGCGCGCCGAGGGTGGGCTGGTCGGTTGGGGTCATCGTGCACCTCACTCGTGTCGTCCTTGACAGTAGTGTGTCCGGGCCGATCGTCACCGGCGGTTGCGCGCCACCAGATCGAGCCAGCGGCGCATCACCGCATGTGCCATCGGCACGGTGGTCACCTCGGCCTGCGCGGCGTCGTGGGGGAACCGGTCGGTGGCGTCGCGTCCGATGGTCGCGGTCACCGCGGCGTGGGACTCCGCATGGGAGAGCCACGTGCGCACCATCGCCTCGCCGGCCTCGGCGTGGAACTGTACGCCGTAGCTGCGGCCGAACCGGAACACCTGATGACGACACTGAACGGAGGAGGCCAGCAACTCCGCGCCGTCGGGGAGTGCGAAGGTGTCGAAATGTCATTGCACCGTGACGAATTCGGGATTCGGCAGGCCACCCCAGACCGGGTCGGCCCGGCCGGGCTCGTTCAGTGCGACCCGTCGGACCCCGAGTTCGGGTGAGGGCGCCCGGATCACGTCGGCTCCCAGCGCGGCGGCCAGCAGTTGTGAGCCGAGGCAGACACCCCAGACCGGGATGTCGAGCCTGATTGCCGCGGTGAGGAAGTCGATCTCCTCGGCGAGCCACGGCAACCGATCAGCATCACCGACTCCCATGGCGCCGCCCATCGCGACAATCGCGTCGATACCGGCGATCTCGTCGGGGAGTGGGTCCCGCCAGACGCGGACGGTGTGCACCTCGGCGAGTTCATCGAGAACGGCCGAATATGCGCCGGGCGGCTCGGTTTCGGCATGGCGCAGCTCGAGCACACGCAGGCGGGCCGTCGAGGAGTCGGAGAAGGCAGCGGGCACAGCATGACGTTAGCGGTGGCGGGGCGTCGGCGCAGTGTGTGTGGGTGGCTCGGTGGAGCCGTCGCAGTACACGGTCGCGAACTTCCCGCGGGTTGTCTTCTCCACGATCCGGTGCTCGTTCACCCAGATCTCGCAGCGCGCGTAGTTGCCCGTCGACTGGAACATCACGTCGAGGTGCGGATCACGAATCGCGTTGGTGTACACCATCGTTCCCGTCCACAGTCGCGACTTCTGGTCTTGCCGTGGCAGTGGTAGGTCGGTTTGGGTCTGCATCCGGTTGTGTGCGTCGAACCAGGTGGCCGCGCTGTTGTACTGACGGTCGGAGGTCAACGCGATCGTGATGCGGTCGCCGGGCTTCGGCTCGGCGGGTGCGGCATGCGCGGGTGTGGTGTGCATGGCGGCCGGCACGAGCAGTGTGCCGACGAGGACGGACACGATCGAGGTGATGATGCGAGACATCGGAGCTCCCTGGGTCGGATGCGGGACGCAAACTTGGACGCAGTGCGGCCCGATCCGGTTCCCTCGAATTCACCCGGCATCGAGTTATCCACAGCAGCAATATCATTCGGTTGTCGACGGCGTCGGTGGTCCACACTGGGTGGGCGTGACAAAGGAGGAGTCGTACCATGACAACGGTGACGACCGAGACGTGGACCCTGCCGAGTGGCCGCGGTCTGACGTGCGCCGACCTGGACTCGGTACCCGATGACGGCTGGCGTTACGAACTCATCGACGGCGTCCTCATCGTGAGCCCGGCACCGCGACTCGTCCATCAGCGCGTGGTGGCTGGGATGTACCGTGCGCTACACGCCGCGTGTCCGCCTGGCCTCGAGGTCTTGTTCGCGCCTCTCGACGTCGTCCTGGCCGAGGACACCAAGCTCCAGCCCGATCTCCTCGTCGCGCCACCGACCTCGTTCACCGACGCCAACCTGCCCGGCGCGCCGGTCCTGGCCGTCGAAGTCCTGTCGAAGTCCACCCGGGGCGTCGACCTGCTGTTGAAGAAGGACCGTCTGCAGCGCGCCGGATGCGCCCACTACTGGGTCATCGACCCGGACGAGCCGTCGATCCTCGCGTGGGCACTCGTCGACGGGATGTACCGGGAGGTGGCGCGCGCCACCGCCGAGCAGACCTTCGGGGTCACCGAGCCGTTCGCCGTCACGCTCGTCCCGGCGTCGCTGACAGCCTGACGGCACAGTCCGCTACGACGAAGGCCCGCACCAGGTTCGGTGCGGGCCTTCGGCGGGCTGCAGAGAGAAGATCGTGGATCAGCGGGAGAACATGAGCGCCCGCTTGACCTCCTGGATGGCCTGCGTGACCTGGATGCCACGCGGGCAGGCGTCGGTGCAGTTGAAGGTGGTGCGGCACCGCCACACGCCGTCGACGTCGTTGAGGATGTCGAGACGTTCCACCGCACCCTCGTCGCGGCTGTCGAAGATGAAGCGATGTGCGTTGACGATCGCGGCCGGACCGAAGTAGCTGCCCTCGTTCCAGAACACCGGGCAGCTCGTGGTGCAGCAGGCACAGAGGATGCACTTGGTGGTGTCGTCGAAACGCGCACGGTCGGTAGCGGATTGGATGCGCTCACGCGTCGGCTCGTTGCCGCTTGTGATGAGGAACGGCTTGATCGCCCGGTAGGCGTCGAAGAACGGCTCCATGTTGACCACGAGATCCTTCTCCACCGGCAGACCCTTGATGGGTTCGATGGTGATGGTGATCTCTTTGCTCTTGTCCTTGGGGAGCATGTCCTTCATCAGCAGCTTGCATGCCAGCCGGTTGACGCCGTTGACCCGCATCGCATCCGAACCGCACACTCCGTGCGCGCAGCTGCGCCGGAAGGTGAGGGTGCCGTCGAGGTAGCCCTTCACGTACAGGAGCAGGTTGAGCAGGCGGTCGGTCGGCAGGGCCGGCACGCGGAAGCTCTCGTAGCCCTGGGCATCGGGATCCTCCGGGTTGAAGCGGAAGATCTTCAGGGTCACCATGGTGGCCTCGTCGGGCACCTCTGGCAGTGGCGGCTCGTCGGAGATGGGAGCCGGCTTGTCCATGATCGAGGTCATCAGTACTTACGCTCCATCGGCTCGTATCGGGTCTGCACCACGGGCTTGTAGTCCAGCTCGATGTCGGAGAGCAGGTCGGTTCCCTTCTTGTAGGCCATCGTGTGGCGCATGTAGTTCACGTCGTCGCGGTTGGGGTAGTCCTCGCGCGCGTGCCCGCCGCGGGATTCCTTGCGGTTGAGTGCGCCGACGACGGTGACCTCGGCCATCTCCAGCAAGAAGCCCAGCTCGATGGCTTCGAGCAGGTCGGAGTTGAACCGCTTGCCCTTGTCGTGCACCCGCACGTGCGCGTAACGCTCCTTGAATCCGTGGATGTCCTTGAGCGCCTGCTTGAGGGTCTCCTCGGTACGGAACACCGATGCGTTGGCGTCCATCGACGCCTGCAGTTCGGTGCGGATGTCGGCGACGCGCTCGTGGCCGTGTTCGGAGAGCATGTCGCCGATCCAGCCGTCGACCATCTCGGTCGGATTCTCCGGCAGCTCCACGAACTCGGCGCTGTTGGCGTACTCGGCGGCGGCGATCCCCGCGCGGCGTCCGAACACGTTGATGTCCAGCAGCGAGTTGGTGCCCAGCCGGTTGGCGCCATGCACCGACACGCACGCGCACTCGCCCGCGGCGAACAGGCCGTGGACCACCTCGTCGTTGTTGCGCAGCACCTGGCCCTCGATGTTGGTCGGGATGCCGCCCATCACGTAGTGGCAGGTCGGGAAGACCGGCACGTACTCGGTCACCGGGTCCACGCCGAGGTAGGTGCGGGAGAACTCGGTGATGTCGGGGAGTTTCTCGTTGAGCACGTCCTCACCGAGGTGGGTGACGTCGATGTAGACGTAGTCCTTGTTGGGGCCGGCGCCACGTCCCTCGAGCACCTCGAGCACCATCGACCGGGCGACGATGTCGCGCGGCGCGAGGTCCTTGATGGTGGGCGCATAGCGTTCCATGAAGCGTTCGCCGTCGACGTTGCGCAGGATGCCGCCCTCACCGCGGACCGCCTCGGAGATGAGGATGCCCAGGCCGGCCAGGCCGGTCGGATGGAACTGGTGGAACTCCATGTCCTCCAAGGGAAGTCCCTTGCGGAAGATGATGCCCATGCCGTCACCGGTGAGGGTGTGCGCGTTGGACGTCGTCTTGTACATGCGTCCCGATCCGCCGGTGGCGAACACGATCGACTTGGCATGGAAGACGTGGATCTCGCCGGTCGCCAACTCGTAGGCGACAACACCGGTGGCCACCAGCTCGCCCTCGGCGTTCTCACCCAGGCAGATGTCGAGGGCGTAGAACTCGTTGAAGAACTCGACGTCGTGCTTGACGCAGTTCTGATACAGCGTCTGCAGGATCATGTGGCCGGTGCGGTCGGCGGCGTAGCAGGCGCGTCGGACGGGAGCCTTGCCGTGGTCACGGGTGTGCCCACCGAATCGGCGCTGGTCGATCTTGCCCTCGGGGGTGCGGTTGAACGGCAAACCCATCTTCTCGAGGTCGAGAACCGCGTCGATGGCCTCCTTGGCCATGATCTCGGCGGCGTCCTGGTCGACGATGTAGTCGCCTCCCTTGACCGTGTCGAAGGTGTGCCACTCCCAGTTGTCCTCCTCGACGTTGGCCAGCGCGGCACACATGCCGCCCTGCGCCGCGCCGGTGTGGCTGCGCGTGGGGTAGAGCTTGGTGAGAACGGCGGTGCGGGCGCGGGGCGCGGCCTCGATGGCAGCGCGCATGCCGGCGCCGCCTGCACCGACGATGACGACGTCGTAGCGGTGTTCCTGCATGTGTTCTTCAGTCTCCTTAGTCGGCGTCGACCGCGCCGATGGTGAGGATCGCGTAGGTGCCGAGAACGAGGATGAGGATCATCGACACCCCGAGCAGGACGTTGAGCCAGAAGCGGGTCGAGTCCTTGCGGGAATAGTCGGCGATCACCGTCCGCACTCCGTTACCGCCGTGCAACTGGGCCAGCCAGAGCATCGAGAGGTCCCAGATCTGCCAGAACGGCGAGCTCCAGCGTTCGAGCACGAATGCCGCGTCGATGCGGTGCACCCCCTGGCTGTCCCACGCCAACATGATGAACATGTGGCCGATGGTGAGGATGATGAGGGCGAGGCCGGAGAAGCGCATGAACATCCATGCGTTCTTCTCGAAGTTGCCGCCCTTGGACTTGCGCGGCGAACGCGGATTGTCGAGGCTGGCCGGCCGATCGTAATCGGTGCCCAGCGTCTTGGCGAGGTGCTGCGTGGCTTCCGGGGCGCTCATCAGTGGTCTCCGAACGAGTGGGTGATCAGGATCTGCAACAGGCGGACCGTGGCAGCTCCGAAGACGATGACGAAGAGCGTGAGGATCGCCCACAGCATCTGACGCTGGTACTTGGGTCCCTTCGACCAGAAGTCGATCAGGATGATGCGCAGTCCGTTGAATGCGTGGAAGAGCACGCAGGCGACCAGGCCGATCTCCATGAGCCCGACGATGGGCGTCTTGTAGGTGGCGATGATCTCGTCGTACTGATTGGGATCAACGCGGATGACCGCGGTGTCCAGCACGTGGACGAAGAGGAAGAAGAATATGGTGACACCGGTGATCCGGTGCAATACCCAGGACCACATACCGGGGTTGCCGCGGTAGAGAGATCGTCTGCGCACCGGTTCCGGTGCGACTTCGGTGGCGGGGGTGCTCATCGGGAAAGTGGCCTCCAACATCGTCGATGGACGCGCCGAATCGGCATGCTCCGATTCGACGAAGGACCCATGTCAAAAGACTCTAAACCCATGGTGTCACCGGTGGTAAATTGCCCGAACCGATTTGGGCGACAAGAGATTCCGACTTAGGTTTGCCTTACCAAGGGTGTTCTCGTAGCGAAAGTCACACCCACCGAGCAGTCTCTGATCAACCAGGAGGAACGCGTGCGCACCGAAATTGACTGGAATGTACTGCGGCACAACGCAAATAAGATGATCGAGCGGGCCTACGCGCCCTACTCGCGGTTTCCGGTCGGTGCGGCCGCTATCACCGACGACGGTCGGTACGTAGTTGGTTGCAATGTGGAAAATGTCTCATACGGCCTGGGTATCTGCGCCGAGGTCGCGCTGGTCGCGCAGCTGGTCACGGGCGGGTCGTCGCGGCTGGTGGCGGTCAGTGTCTGCGACAGCCGCGGCTCGGTCCTGATGCCCTGCGGGCGATGCCGGCAGGTCCTCTACGAGCACGGTGGTGGCGAGTTGCTGGTGGATCACCGCGACGGCCCGAGGACACTGGCGGCACTGCTGCCCGACGCCTTCGGGCCCGACGACCTCGAGTCGGTCCGATGATCCGTGACGACGAGGTCATCCACGCCGTCTCGGTCATCGCAGCCAAACGCGACGCACACGAGCTCAGCGATGCCCAGATCTCCTGGGTGATCGATGCGTACACCCGCGGTGAGGTGGCCGCCGAGCAGATGTCGTCGTTGCTGATGGCCATCGTGCTGCGCGGGATGGGTCGGCGCGAGATCGCGTCCTGGACGCGGGCGATGATCGACAGTGGCCGCCGGGTCGACCTGTCCGGCCTGCGTCGCGACGGCCGGCCCCTGGTGACCGTCGACAAGCACTCGACGGGCGGGGTGGGTGACAAGATCACCCTTCCGCTCACCCCGCTGGTTGCGTCCTTCGGGGTCGCGGTGCCGCAGCTGTCCGGCCGGGGACTCGGCCACACCGGCGGCACACTGGACAAACTCGAGGCCATCCCCGGGTGGCGGTCCGATCTGTCCGGCGACGAGATGGTCGCCCAGCTCGAAGGCGTGGGGGCCGTGGTGTGCGCGGCCGGCGCCGATCTGGCTCCCGCCGACCGCATGCTCTACGCGCTGCGCGATGTGACCGGCACCGTCGAATCCATCCCGCTCATCGCCAGTTCGATCATGAGCAAGAAGATCGCCGAGGGAACCGGCGCGCTGGTGCTGGACGTGAAGTTCGGGGCGGGGGCCTTTCTGCCCGACGTCGAGGACGCGCGCAGCCTCGCCGAGACGATGGTGGAGCTCGGTACGGATGCCGGAGTGCGGACAAGTGCCTTGCTCACCGACATGAACACGCCGTTGGGCCGAGCCGTCGGGAACGCGGTCGAGGTCGCCGAATCGCTGAAGGTGCTCGACGGTGGTGGCCCGGCCGACGTGGTGGAGCTGACGCTGGCGCTGGCCCGCGAGATGCTCGACGCGGCCGGTCTGTCTGCGGCCGATCCGGCCGAGCATCTGGCCAACGGGCGAGCCATGGATTCCTGGCGCGCCATGATCGCCGCGCAGGGCGGTGACCCGGACGGGTCACTCCCGATTGCGCGGCACCAGGAGGTCGTTACCGCACCGGCCGAGGGCGTCATCGTGTCGATGGACGCGCGGGCCGTCGGCGATGCGGCCTGGCGGCTCGGTGCCGGCCGGTCCCGGCCAGGTGAGTCGGTCCAGGCGGAGGCGGGTGTGATCATCCACGCCAAACCGGGCGATCGGGTGCGGACGGGCGACGCGCTGTTCACCCTGCACACCCAGACGCCGGAACGGGTGGCCGGTGCCCGGTCGGCGCTCGTCGATGCCGTCGTGGTCGGCACGGACCGCGAGGTCACCCCCGGGCCGCGCGTGCTCGATAGGGTGACGGCATGAGGACGCTGGATCTCGCGAACATCTCCCTGGCCCCCAAGGTCCTGCTCCACGACCACCTCGACGGCGGGCTGCGCCCGGCAACCGTGCTCGAACTCGCCGAGCAGAGCGGCTACGAGGGCCTGCCCGCACACGACGTCGACAGTCTGGCCCGCTGGTTCCGCGAAGCGGCTGATTCCGGTTCGCTGGAGCGTTATCTGGAAACCTTCGCGCACACCGTCGGCGTGATGCAGACCGTCGACGCACTCGAACGGGTCGCCCGGGAATGCGTCGCCGACCTCGCGGCCGACGGCGTCGTCTACGCCGAGATCCGCTACGCACCCGAGCAGCACCTGCAGCAGGGGCTGACCCTCGCCGAGGTGGTCGAGGCGGTACTGCGCGGTTTTGCCGACGGGGAGGCCGAGGCCGCCGCGGCGGGCAAGCCCATCACGGTCCGCTGCCTGGTCACCGCGATGCGCCACGCCGCACGGTCCCGCGAGATCGCCGAACTCGCCGTGCGCTACCGCCGCCGCGGGGTGGTGGGCTTCGACATCGCCGGTGCCGAGGCGGGCCACCCGCCGACCCGCCACCTCGACGCCTTCGAGTACATGCGGGCCAACAACGCGCCCTTCACCATTCACGCCGGCGAGGCCTTCGGGTTGCCGTCCATCCACGAGGCGATCGGCTTCTGCGGCACCGACCGCCTCGGCCACGGCGTGCGGGTCATCGACGACATCGAACTCCCCGACGGGACCGACCTGGCCGCCGACTCCTTCGCGGGCGCAACGCTCGGTGACATCGCGAACATCGTGCGGGACAAGCGGATTCCGCTAGAGCTGTGTCCGAGCTCCAACGTGCAGACCGGTGCTGTCGCCTCCATCGCCGAGCATCCGTTCAACATTCTTGCGCGCCTTCGATTCCGGGTCACCGTCAACACCGACAACCGACTGATGAGCGACACCACGATGAGCAACGAGTTCCTGCAACTGTCCCGCCAATTCGGTTACGGCTGGGCCGATTTCGAACGATTCACGGTGAATGCGATGAAGTCGGCGTTCATCCACTTCGACGAACGGCTCGCGTTCATCGACGACGTGATCAAACCCGGGTACGCGGTACTGATCGGCTGACCGCCGGTCAGCCCTTCTTCTCCAGCCGGTCCTCGAAGTCGTGCTCGAGTGCCCGCCAGGCCTCGGCCTCGTTGTCGAAGGGTGCGCTCGGAGCCATCCGCTTGGGGTCGGGGTTGACGGCGTAGTCGACGAACCAGCCCAGCGGCGTGGTGGAGGCGAGGGCTTCGCCGACCGAGTCGTCGCCAGCGTAATCGGCTGCGTCGGTGAACAATTCGACGGCGAGGTCGAGCTGGGTGCGGTCCATGCGGCGGGGGCCGTCGGCGATGTCGTCGGCCAGACCCGGTAGCACGTAGGTGTTGTCGGCGATGACGTCGTACTCGAGCGAACCGTCGGTGGCGCCGCTGCGGACGTCTTCAAAGGTCGACAGATCGGCGAGGTCATGCGAATTGTTGGTGGCCAGGAAACGGGTCAGTGACCGGGGCGAGCTGAACACGAAGATCTTGCCCTTGGCGCCGAGGAACACCGGCTCGTCGCCGAGGTAGCACCGCAGAGTCAGGTATTCGCCTGCGCCGGTGGTGATCCGGATGGGATCGATGCCCACGGATGCCCAGAAGTCGTCTTCGTCGTCGACGTCCTCATCGTCCTCGTCGTCGAGGTCATCCTCGTCAGCGTCCTCTTCGTCGGAGTCATCGTCCTCGGATTCGTCATCGGACGTGCCGGCGGCGACGTCGACGATCTCGATGTCGTCGTCGGCAGGTTCGTCCTCGTCCTCGGCAGACGCTGCGGCCTCGAGTTCGGCCTCGGCCGCGGCGACAGCGTCCTTGTCGACATCGGGAGTCGTGATGACCTCGTCGATCGCGTCGAGGACGTCATCCCAGTGCTTGGCGATGAGCCGGCCGATGCGGACCCACAGGTCGGTGCCCTCGCGGCCGTCGAAGTTGCGGGTGCCGGTGGTGACCGCGCCGAGGATCGGGTTGCCGTTGAAGAACTTCGTGACCGGGGTCAGTTCGCAGACCTCGCCGAGGATGCGCACGATTTCCAGCGCGTCCTCGAGTTCGGCGATGACCTCCGGGGTGGGGTCCTCGGCGGCGAGCTCGGGCACACCGACGAGGTCATAGGAATGGCGTTCGTCGGGCACCAGTTCGTCGGCCTGCAGCCCGACGACCGTGGACCAGGCCGGATGGTCGGCGAGATCGTTCTCGTCGTCGTTGCGGATGAAGGCGGCGAGCTCGGCGACGCCGGGAAGCACGTAGAGATCCTCGTCCAGACCGAGGAAGGCCTCCCACTCGTCGTCGCCGTCGCGCCAGCGCGGTGCCCACAGTGTGAAGCTGTTTCCGTCGGTGAGTCCCAGCTCAATCGGGACGATGTCTCCGGCCATGAGGACACAGCCTAGCGATTGGATCTGTGAACTCGGGGAGTGGGTTCACAAGAACCCGACGAATGACGGCTCCTCGTCGCCTCCCGGTCACCTCGTGCTCACCGCGGTCGATAGAACCCCTCGAACGCCTGGTCCAGATTGGAGGTCCGCACCGAGGACACCTGGACCGGATTCCCGGCTTCCACCATCTGATTATTACCGATGTACATCGCAACGTGACCGGACCACACCGCGAGGTCGCCGGGTTGCAGATCGGCCTGGGACACACGAAATCCGGCGGTGTCCTGATCCTGGGCCAGACGCGGCAATTCGAGTCCGGCCTGCCGGTAGGCCCACTGGGTCAGGCCGCTGCAGTCGAAGCCGTTGGGTGTGGTGCCACCCCAGACGTAGGGGACGCCGCGCTGCGACAGTGCCGCCCGGACCGCCTTGGCCGCGCGTTCGTTGGGCGCATAGGCGGTCGAACCGTCGGGCAGGGTGATCGGGATCCGGCCGTCGGCGGTTCTGGGTGCGCCATCCGGGCGGTGACCGGCCGTGGTCACCGCAGCGGGCGCGCCCCGTTTGGACAGGGCCATCATCTTGGCGGTGTCGCCCTGCAGTTCGTGCTGGGTTCGGCCGACCACCTGCAGGCCACGGCTCACATGATCGATGGCCACCGGCACGATCATGCCCAGCCCGGCCGGCGTGAACAGCTGTGGTCCGAGTGCGGTGGCGGCCCGCTCGAACGAATCGAGCAGCGAATTCAGTTGGGTGGCCGCCACCTTGACGCGCGTACTGGCATGCTCGACGAGCTGCGCGAATTCGGTCCCGTCGTCGGCGAGCACGGTGGTGCTCCGGTGGGTGGCGTCCGCGGCCTCGCGTGCGCCGTCGACCCCTCGGCCGTGCCAGCCGGCGGTGACGTCACGGACGGAGGTCTCTGACCTTTCGCGGGTGTGCTGCAGATTGGTGGCGCTCGTGCGGACCTGCTCGGCCGGATTGCCGGGTGGGAGGTCACCGGTTCCCAGCGCGGTGATGAGCAGGCGCAGTGGTGCGATGAGCAGTTCGACGGTGAGCATCAGGCCATCCGCTCCTCGGTGGTGTTGGTGGTGCGCTCGTCACGTGCGGTCAGATCGCGGGCGCAGTCGCAGTCACGGGTGGTGTAGGTGGCATCGGCACGGTCGGTGTCGGTCGCCAACGCGTGGTGGCGCTGCGCGGTGGTCTCGAGATTCTGTGTGTACAACTCGAGGACGTGCAGGACGGCGCTGAGGAACTCGGCGCCGATCATGCCGAAGGTGATCGCGAGATCGATGGCGGCGCTGCGTTGCCGGGCCGCGTCGGCGTCGGTGTCGGTCGCGGCCGCGCGCTGGGCGGTGGCGAAGGATCGCAGGGTGGGTGAGTCGGTTGTCAGCTGGGTCATGGGATTTTGACGCAGCGGAGCCCTGGTCGGTTCCCAGCGGCCCGGAGCCGGGCGATTTATGGTGTTCGCCATGGAATGTCTCATCGTCGACCATCCGCTTGCCGCGGCGCGGCTGACCACCATGCGCGACGAGACGACCGGCAATGCCGGGTTCCGGGCCGCGCTGTCGGATCTGACCCAGATGCTCGTCTACGAGGCACTTGCCGGGGCACCCGCCGCCGAGGTCGCCATCCGCACACCGCTCACCGAGTTCACCGGTTCGCGGCTCGCCGCACCGCCACTGCTGGTGCCGGTGCTGCGGGCCGGGCTCGGCATGGTCGAGCAGGCGCATGCGATGGTGCCCGAGGCGCACGTCGGATTCGTCGGTGTGGCCCGCGACGAGGCGACCGCGCAGCCGGTGCCGTATCTGGAATCGCTGCCCGACGATCTGTCGGCGACCCCGGTGTTCGTCCTCGATCCGATGCTCGCGACCGGCGGGTCGATGCTGCACACCATCGAGCTGCTGGTTGCCCGCGGCGCCACCGACATCACCGCGGTGTGTGTCGTCGCAGCTCCCGAAGGAGTTGCCGCGCTGGAGAAGTCGGGTCACCCGGTGCGGCTGGTGGTGGCTGCCGTCGACCAGGGACTCGACGAGGTCTCCTATATCGTGCCCGGCCTCGGTGACGCCGGAGACCGTCAGTTCGGGCCGCGCTGAGCGGGCTCGGAGACCGCCGACCAGCGGCCCGCCCGTCGTCGGACACTCACCGGATGGTCGAACGACGTGCTGATCGTCGCCGAGGTCAGCGCGTCGTCGACCGGTCCCGCGGCGACCACCCGCCCGTCGCGTAGCAGCATTGCGTGGGTGGTGCTCGCGGGCAGGTCCTCGAGGTGGTGGGTCACCAGTACCGTCGCCAGATCGGTGACGTCGGAACGCAACTGGTCGATGCCGCCGAGGAGCTTCTCCCGCGCCGCGAGGTCGAGTCCGGTCGCCGGCTCGTCGAGCAGCAGCAGTGCCGGGGCCGGCATCAGGGCTCGCGCGATCAGCGTTCGGCCGCGTTCGCCCTGACTCATCACCGGCCACACCGAATCACGCCGGTCGGTCATGCCGAGCAGGGCCAGCAGGTCGTCGGCGCGCGCGTGCTCGTCGGCGTCGTAGGTGTGGCGCCGGTCGAGTTCGGGGGTGTTGGTCAGCCCGGTCAGGACCACCTGATGCGCCGTCAACGGCACGTCGATGCGCCAGCGGGGGTCGACATGTCCGATGTGCGTGCGCAATTCACGCATATCGACGCGACCGAGGCGACGGCCGAGGACGTCGACGGTGCCGCGGGTCGGGTGCTCGCGGGCACCGAGCATCGCCATCAGCGTCGTTTTGCCGGCGCCGTTGGGCCCGAGCAGCGCCCAGTGCTCACCGGGATGGACCTCCAGGGACACGTCGTCGAGGATGAGCCGGCCCGCGCGCACCACATCGATGTGTTCGGCACGCAGGACCGGGGCGGGCGTATCGGTCACGAAGCACTCCAGTAGGCGATCATCGCCTCGTCGGCGATCACCGAGCCGCCGTCGGTGATGACCAGCCGGCTCGATGAGATGGTGTAGACGATCGATCCGTTCCGGGCGACGAAGGTATCGCCCGAGCGCGTCGGATAGCCGATCTCGATTCCGCCCTCGGGGGCGAGTCCTTTGTAGTACCACCGCCCGGTCTGGGTGCCCACCTGGCAGATGACCATGCGGGACCGGTCGGTCTGACCGGCCATGACGACTGGATCCTCGGGTGCGTTGCACCGCGGGCCGGCGACGAAACCGGATGCGTCCGTACCGGGGATCGTCGGAGCCTGCCGGTCCGGGGTGCTGGTCGTGGTGGTCTGCGTGGTGGTCGGCACGGTCACGGTGGACGTGCCGTCGTCGGAGCGGCCGGTGACGGTGCTGGTGATCGTCGACTGCGAGGATGTGGTGGTTGCCGAGTCGCTGTCGTCGTCGCCGGGAATGAACAGCAGTGCGGCGGCGACCCCGGCGACGAGGATCAGCACGCCCGCGACGATGGCCACCAGCACCGGGGGCGACGACCACGGCGAACGTTCCGGCGGTGGCGGGTACGGGCTGGGCGGCGGGTACCCTCCTGGCGGATACGACATGTGCTCGGCGCCTTCCTGTTCGGCCCGGCGTGGCCGGCGGCGGTGGTCTTGATTATCTCTTCGCGGCGGGTGGCGTCGGCGTCACAGCGCACCCGTCGGTCGATCGGACGATCACAGCTCGCCGATGATCTCGGCGAGCAGCTCACCCATCCGCGTCGCCGACGCGCGGCCCACGTCGAGAACCTCGGCGTGACTGAGAGGTTCACCGGTCATCCCCGCGGCCAGGTTGGTCACCAGACTCACGCCGAGCACGTCGAGGCCCGCGGCGCGGGCGGCGATGGTCTCGTGGACGGTCGACATGCCGACGAGGTCGGCGCCGAGCGTGCGCAGCATCCGGATCTCGGCGGGTGTCTCGTAGTGCGGGCCGGGCAGACCCGCGTACACACCGTCGGCGAGGCCGGGGTCGATACGGCGCGCGATGTCGCGCAATCGCGGCGAGTAGGCGTCCACGAGGTCGACGAACTGCGCGCCGACCAGCGGTGACCGCGCCGTCAGGTTGAGGTGATCGGCGATCAGCACGGGTTGCCCGACGGTCATGTCGTCGCGCAGGCCGCCGGCGGCGTTGGTCAGCACGATCGTGCCGACGCCGGTGGCGGCGGCGGTCCGCACCGGGTGAACGACACGCGCAAGATGATGGCCCTCGTAGGCGTGGATGCGCCCGAGCAGGATCAGAACCCGACGATCGCCGATCCGTACCGAATGGATCATCCCACCGTGGCCGGCGGCCCGCGGCGGTGTGAAACCGGGGATCGAGGACATCGGGATGGACCGCACGGGGCGGCCGAAGGCCTCGGCCGCCGGTGCCCACCCGGAACCGAGGACGACGGCGACGTCATGGGCGGCCGCATCGGTTTCGGCAGCGATGGTGGCGGCCGCTGCCAGAGCTGCGGCATCGGCGTCGGCAGTGGGATCCATGAGGCAACAGTAAGTCGTCCCGACGGCCTGGCCGCGACCGGATCGGTCCAGGCGATATGGTTTCACGCATGCCATATCTGAACGCGAACGGTGACGTCATCGAGCTGCACCTCGGCGCGCAAGGGGCAGAACTCGACGAGTCCAATCCGGAGAATCGGTTCCGGCTGACCTGGCTTGATGCCCTCGAGAAGTTGCTCTCCGAGGTCTCCGACGCCGGCAAACCGGTGGTCATCACCGCCACCGGAAAGTATTTCAGCAACGGCCTCGACACCGATCACGTCTTCGCCAACCCGGCGCAGTTGCCCGCCTACCTCGACCGCGTTCATGCCCTGTACACGACGGTGTTGACGCTGCCGGTGCCCACCGTCGCCGCGATCAACGGGCACGCCTTCGGCGCAGGGGCGATGCTGGCGTTGTGCGCCGACCATCGCGTCATGCGCACCGAACGCGGTTTCTGGTCGCTGCCCGAGGCGGCGCTGACCATGCCGTTCACGCGCGGCATGGCCAGCCTGGTGCGTACCCGCATCCCGGACGCGGCAGCGACCGAGGCGATGCTCACCAGCCGTCGCTATGGTGCTGACGACGCGGTGGCCGCGGGCATCGTCGATGAGTCCGCGGACGTGGACGGACTGCTCGCCCGGGCCGGCGAGATCGCAAGCGCGCGTGCGGCAGTGGCCGGCCCGAACCTCGCACTCATCAAGCGCGGTCTGCGGGCGCCGCTGCTCGAGGATCTCGCTGTCCCGACCCCGAAATCGCTGCTGTGAACGCCGATCCGATTGACGCCTGGCTCGACGCGCACACCGCCGATCTCGTCGGATGGCGGCGAGCGATCCACGCCCATCCGGAACTGTCGCGGCAAGAGGTCCGGACCACCGAACTGGTGATGACCGAGCTGCAGGCGGCCGGGCTCGACCCGCGTCGGCTACCGCTCGGCACCGGCGTCGTGTGCGATATCGGCCCGGACACCGAACCGCGCATCGGCCTGCGCGCCGACATGGATGCGTTACCGATCACCGAACACACCGGACTGCCGTTCACCTCGACCGTGGACGGGGTATCGCACTCGTGCGGGCATGACGCGCACACCGCGATTCTCATCGGTGTCGGCAGACTGCTCGCCGAGGCCGGGCCGCTGCCGGTGGGTGTGCGACTGATCTTCCAGGCGGCCGAGGAGGTCATGCCCGGTGGTGCGCTCGACGCCATCGACGCCGGCGTCACCCATGGGCTGAGCCGGATCTTCGCACTGCACTGCGATCCGCGGCTGCCGGTCGGCACCGTTGGGCTGCGCGAGGGTGCGCTGACCTCCGCCGCCGACCACATCGACGTGCAGTTGCGTTCACCCGGCGGCCACACCTCGCGACCGCATCTGACCGGTGACCTGGTCTATGCGATGGGCACCATCATCACCGGGTTGCCGGGAATTCTGTCGCGTCGGGTCGATCCACGGTCGGGGACGGTCATGGTGTGGGGTGCGGCCAATGCGGGCAGCGCCCCCAACGCGATTCCGCAGGAGGGTCGTCTGCGCGGAACCGTGCGCACCGGCGAGCACGGCACCTGGGCGCAACTCGAACCGCTGGTGCGCAGCATCGTCGGCGAGCTCGTCGCGCCGCTCGGCGTGCAGTACGACCTCGCGTACTTCCGGGGCGTGCCGCCGGTGGTCAACGACGAAGCCGCGGTGGCGATGCTGGAGAGTTCGGTGTCGGCGATCGGGCCGAGCGCGGTGGCCGACACCCCGCAGTCGGCGGGCGGGGAAGATTTCTCGTGGTATCTCGAACACGTGCCGGGCGCGATGGGCCGGCTGGGTGTGTGGTCGGGGATGGGCCGGCACGCCGACCTGCATTCACCCGACTTCGACATCGACGAGCGCGCGCTGGTCGTCGGGGTTCGTGCGCTCGCCGGCCTGATCGTCGGGCCGGCGACTGCCCTGACCGCCGGCTGAGGCTGTTCTCAGGGTTCGATGGGGCCGGGACCGGGTCCCACGTTGCGGGATTCGCGCAGCCGGAGATCCTGTACGTATTCCGCGGGGGCACCGGCGATCTCTGCGGCTTCGGCCATCACGCCGAGGTAGCGGGCCGACGGCAGACCGCCTTCGAAGGCGTCGAGCACGTACAACCAGGCCAGGACGGGTCCGTCGGCGGTGTCCACGCGGGCGCGCACCTTGCGGTGGATGCCCAGTTCGGAACCCTCCCAGCGGTCGAGATTGTCGGCATCCTCCATCGGCACGTCGTAGAGCACGACGAAGACGCGCGCGTCCGGGTTGTCGCGGTCCTCGGTCACCGTGGCCAGTGACCCCTCCCAACCGATGTCCCCGCCGCCGAAGGTGAGGCGCCAGCCTTTCAGCCATCCCGTCCCCGCCATCGGCGAATGCGGCGCGCGTTCTGCCATCTGTTCGGGGTGCATATTGCTGCCGTAGGCTGCGTATATAGGCATTGTCGCCTCTGACCTGCGCTTTCTCGACGGGGTGGCGTGGGTGCTGATCTCAAACCCGCCACGTTGACCCGGGCCACGACGATCGTATTACGCCGCCGCGTCACGCACCGCAGTCGCATCGTCTCGCTTCCTCCCGGATCCTGCCTGTGCCGGGTCGGGGGCATACCCTGGTTACCGCGCACCCCCGGTAATCGAGTGCGAGCGACAGCCCGTCACGTGCTCGGACCGACCGCGGGACCTCGACGGCTCGGAACAGGAGTGACAGTGACCAAGATCGTCATCATCGGCGGTGGACCAGCGGGTTACGAGGCGGCCCTCGCGGCCGCCGCTTACGGAGCGGATACCACGGTGATCGATTCGGACGGTATCGGCGGCGCATGTGTGTTGTGGGATTGCGTGCCGTCGAAGACCTTCATCGCGTCCACCGGCATTCGCACCGAGGTGCGACGGGCCGTCGACCTCGGGATCAACCTGAGCACCGACGACGCGCTGGTCACCCTGCCGCAGATCCACCAGCGGGTGCGCGATCTGGCCTTCGCGCAGTCCGCCGACATCCGCTCCCGCCTCATCAGCGAAGGGGTGACGCTGGTGTCGGGCAGCGCACAGCTCGAACCGACCCAGGTGGGCGTGTCGACGCACCGCGTG
This sequence comes from Gordonia bronchialis DSM 43247, assembly GCF_000024785.1. Classification (NCBI taxonomy): domain Bacteria; kingdom Bacillati; phylum Actinomycetota; class Actinomycetes; order Mycobacteriales; family Gordoniaceae; genus Gordonia; species Gordonia bronchialis. Next base: position 1,867,759 of record NC_013441.1, read on the forward strand.
CTGGCGACCCTGTCCGACGGGACCACCCAGAGCTTCGACGGTGACGTCGTACTCATCGCCACCGGTGCGTCGCCGCGCATTCTGCCGGGTGCGCAGCCCGACGGGGAGCGCATCCTGACCTGGCGTCAGCTCTACGACCTCGAGGATCTGCCCGAGCATCTCATCGTGATCGGGTCGGGCGTGACCGGCGCCGAATTCGTGCATGCCTACACCGAACTCGGCGTGAAGGTCACGCTGATCTCCAGCCGTGACCGCGTGCTGCCGCACGAAGACGAGGACGCCGCGCTGGTTCTTGAGGAGGCACTCGCCGAGCGCGGCGTGGAACTCGTGAAGCACGCCCGCGCGGACAAGGTTGAGCGACAGGGGGATTCGGTGACCGCCCATCTCGCCGACGGCAGCACCGTGACCGGCTCACACGTCCTGATGACGGTGGGTTCGGTCCCCAACACGACGGATCTCGGGCTTGATCGTGCCGGGGTGGAGACCGACAAGGGCGGCTACATCCGCGTCGATCGGGTGTCGCGAACGTCGGTGACCGGCATCTACGCCGCCGGCGACTGCACCGGCCTGTTCCCGCTCGCCTCGGTGGCCGCCATGCAGGGCCGCATCGCGATGTACCACGCACTCGGTGAGGGCGTCAGCCCCATCAAGCTGAAAACCGTTGCGTCGGCGATCTTCACGCGTCCCGAGATCGCGACCGTCGGCGTGTCGCAGAAGGCCATCGACGCCGGTGAATACCCCGCACGCACAGTGATGCTGCCGTTGGCGACCAATCCGCGCGCCAAGATGAGCGGTCTGCGACGAGGCTTCGTCAAGATCTTCTGCCGGCCCGCGACGGGCGTCGTCATCGGCGGGGTCGTGGTGGCGCCCAACGCCTCCGAACTCATCTTGCCCATTGCGCTTGCGGTGCAGAACAAGCTCACCGTCGGCGATCTCGCGCAGACCTTCTCGGTGTACCCGTCGCTGTCGGGGTCGGTGACCGAGGCGGCGCGGCAGTTGGTGCGGCACGACGATCTGGACTGAGCGGAGACTCGTCGACGGGCAGTGAGCACCCGCGACGCCCAGGTTGTGCACAGGGCTCAGGTCTCCTGCCGAATTCGTCTCCGCCGCGGTAATCTCCTCCAGAGCCGCGCCGGGCGTGAGCGGTCCAGGGGAATGGGGGTGTGGTGGACGAGTCACATGGCGGTGCCAAGGCTGCGGGCGCGCCGAGCGACGCGCCTGGTGAACGGACTGAGTGGGGCTCGATGAGCATCGCAGAGGTCCTCAACAAGCTCGGGACGATGGGCGGCGGACGTGCTAGCGGCGACGCTGAGGCGCTACGCAGTGCTCCTATTGTGGCCGGTGAGGTCGCAGGATCGCTGAAGACTGCCTTCGGTTCAGATCCGATGAGAGGGCTGGCGGCCAGCGAGAGCGAACTGACTGGACAGACCCTGGCGGCCGGCATCGAGGCTGAGGCACTACGCGGAGCGAAAGTCATACAGGCACTCTCGCAAGCAGACGAGGTGGTTCTTCAAACAAAGGCGCTCGATCCCGAGTTCCGCCGGCTGCAGGCGGATGTCCAAGACAATCCTGAGAATGCGGCGACCGCGAGGGCAGCGGTGTCCTCGGCAATGGTCAGCACCTACACCACTCCGATGATTGCGGCTCAGTCCGAGCTTCCCGAGCAGGAGAGCGACCTGACGTCGAGCCAACTACTGACCACGCCATTGGGAGGGGGACCCACCGGAACCGCTGGATCGAGTACTGACAATTCCGCATCACGCCAATCCGCGAACACCACAGACGCCGGCGACCTGGGCCCGAACGGCCCCAACGGCGGGCCCCCACCGTCGGGTACCACAACATCGAACAAGAACGCGGCCAATCGAACGACGCCCACTTCCACTAACTCTCCGAACACGACAACGCCCACGCGCAACGCCGCCAACACCACAGATGATCCGAACGGGCTACGACGCGGAGGACTGGGAGCGCCCGTCAACCGCACGACGAATACGCCCAATCCCGGCCGACCGAACGGAACTCCGGAGGGCCCCGGAAAACTTGGGGCACGGCCCGGCGGAGACCCGCACGCAACACCAGGAGTGCCTGGCGTGCCCGGTCCCCAGGGAACGGTGGTACCGCCGGGACTTGCATCGCCGGCGACGTCCACGTCGACCGGAAACGCCTCGACGCCCTCCGGCAACGGCACTCCCGCCGGTGCGCCGCGTTCGGGCACGCCGGGCGTTCCGCCGGCTGGGGGTGGTGGTCGACACCGCGCGGATGACAAGAAGCACACCCCGGCCATCTACATGCACAGTGAGCAGAACGGCCGCGACATCGTCGGGGACATGCCGTTGGTCGGGCCGCCGGTGCTGGGTGATTGGGTGCCGCGTGCCGCGCCGGTCCCGGAGGCCGACCCCGTACCGGCCACTACGCCGGACCGCTCGGATGCGGATACGACGGTGGAGGTGCCCGACCAGGTTCCGGCGCCCGGCTCCGGGAAAGTCGCTGAGCCGCGCGATGCCTGAGCGTAGGTGAGGTCGGGATGCATCGAGTGGACCGGTTGCCCGGCGGAGTTGCTGGACTGATCAACTCCATTCCCGACGGTGATATCCCGCGCTGCCTGGGATTGCTGACAGCCTCGGTCATCGACGTCGCCGACGTGTACTCGGCCGAGATCGCGGAGGCGATGACGCAGTGGCGTGAGCGGGGCACCGCGTCGGAACGCTCGCGCGCACATCTGCGGTCCGTCGTGGCCCGATACGACTTGGAGGCCTTCGTCAAACAGCGCCAAGGCGACCTGGACAAGCAGCGTGAGAGCTTCCGTCGGGCCCGTGCCGTGGAGTGTCTCGCGACGGTTGTCGAAGGCTCAGGTCAGGAACCGCGGACGGTGTTGCGTGAGTCGGTCTATGACGCGGTGGCCGCGATGGGTGGCACGGGTGGTGTTGTGGGGATTCTGGCGGACTTCGTGGTGTGAGTCTGGTTCGTCCACAGATCGGCCGGTGACCGATGAAATGCAGCCCGTGCCGAGGTAGTGTCTCAGCATTCCGACATATCGGCTGCCGGCCGAGCCTGGACAGGGGGTGATCGCGTTGAGCGACGGCGTGGATCTCGGCGACTACGGGTTACGTCTTCCCGGCTACAAGGCACCTGACTCAACGGTTCCGTTCGGAGCGAGGGTTCCGCTCGACTCGAAAGACCCGGGTGCCGTGGTCCGGTCTTCGACGGTCGACTGGGAAGCGCGGGCACGGGTGGCGGAAGCGGGGGCGGAGCGTTTGCAGGGGGCATAGCTATGCTCGCCCAAGCGATCCCGAACAACTACTTTGGTGACTGTGTCGAAGGTCAGCAGATGTATCTTCGGGCCAAATCAGCGGTGGAGGCGTGGCAGAGAACGCTTGTCGCGCATAGAAACGCGCTTGTGGTGCTGGCTACGAGTTACTCCCGGGCCGCGGAAGATATAGTTGCAGCCGACAATACGGCGAGCTCGGACATTCTTACGTGACTATTCGGGGTTCTGCAGGAACTGTTTGTGCGAAAGCATTCCTGATTGCTGCCTTTGTCTCAATAGTGGTCTCTGGATGTGAAACTTCAGGGTCAGCGGTCAGTGAGAGCAGGGAAAGCACTGCAGAGAAGGCTGCAAGCCCTGACTTAGCTCATTTTCGTCTGTTTCGCGGTTTGCGGGGCTGTGACCTGGGGTGTTGGGTTCGGAGGTGGACACTAACCGGCGGTGCTTAGGCTGGTCATGTGGCGTTCGTGCGGACGGTGAAGACGAAGTCGGGGGCAACGGCTGTCCAGATTGTGTACTCGAATCGTGGTGGGGCGCGCAGGATCGAGCACATCGGATCTGGTCATGACGAACAGGAGGTCGCCGCGTTGAAAGCGGCGGCTGCTGCGCGGCTGTCGCAGGGGCAGCAGCAACTGGACCTGGGGATCGCCGCCGTCGATGGGGCTGGGCCACTACCGATCACCAGTTCGCGGATGGCGGTGCTGGTCGATGCGTTGCTGAGAATCTATGACGAACTCGGATTCACCGAGAAGACGTACGGCGACAACGTGTTTCGTGATCTCGTACTGGCCAGGATCATCGAGCCGACGAGCAAACTCGATTCGCTGCGGGTCCTGGATGAAGCGGGAGTGAATGCACCGTCGTATGCGACGGTCACCCGCCACCTGCGCATGTTTGCCGAGCCGCGGTGGCAGCGTGAGCTGTCGCGGGCGTGCGCCGAGCACGCCCGCCTCGGGCCGGCGACGCTGTGTTTGTATGACGTGACGACCCTGTACTTCGAGACCGACAAGGCCGACGGGTTTCGCGAACCGGGGTTCTCCAAGGAACGGCGCCTGGAACCGCAGATCACGGTCGGGTTGTTGACCGACGTGTCGGGGTTTCCGTTGATGATGGAAGCGTTCGAAGGAAACCGGGCCGAGACATTGACGATGATGCCGACGCTGACCGCCTTCATGACCGCCCACAAGCTCACCGATGTGACCGTGGTGGCCGATGCCGGCATGATCTCGACGGACAATATGAAAGCCATCGAGGATGCCGATCTGACGTTCATTCTGGGGGAGAAGATCCCGACGGTCCCCTATCTGATCAGCAAGTGGCACAAAGACAATCCCGGATCGACACCGCCGGACGGGTTGACCTTGACCCAACGCAAACCGGCGAACTCGAAGACCAGCTACCGCAGGGACCGGGTGGTGTACTACCGCTACAGTGCTGATCGTGCCCGACGCAGCCTGCGGGGCATCACCGAGCAGTTGGAGAGGGCGGAAAAGGCTGTGGCAGGCAAGATCCCGGTCAAACGTAACCGGTTCGTCACCCTGACCGGCGCGGACAAGAGTGTCAACACTGCGTTGGCTAAGAAGGCCAAGACCCTCGCGGGATGGAAGGCGTATGCGACGAACATCGACTCTCCAACACCGGATTTCGTGATCGGCTCGTACCACCAGCTGTGGCGCATCGAGAAGAGCTTCCGCATGTCGAAATCTGATCTGGCCGCCCGCCCGATCTTCCACCACCTCGAGGGATCGATCCGGGCGCACCTGACGATCGTGTTCGCCGCACTCGCGATCACCCGGATCGTCGAAGCCCGCACCGGATGGTCGATCAAGAAGTTCGTCACCACCGCACGCCGCTACCGCACCATCGAGATCCAAGCCGCCGGTCAGACCGTCACCGCCGCAGATCCGCTCCCCGACGACCTGGCTCAGGCTCTGCGCGACCTCGCCCCAGACGTGGACACTAATTTGAGCTAAGTCAGGTCTCAATAGTGGTCTCTGGATGTGAAACTTCAGGGTCAGCGGTCAGTGAGAGCAGGGAAAGCACTGCAGAGAAGGCTGCAAGCCAGTCGTATTCAGAGGTGCGGCAAGTCGATGACGCTGGTCGACGGTTGCCGTTCAAGACATATTTTCCAGATCGATGGAGCACTAATAATGACGGTACTGATTATGAACCGTGCACAGCCATCCAGAATGAACTACTCGAAAGGCTGAATCTCGATCCGGGTTCCGTAAAAGATGTTGCGGTGGCCAACCATCAGACGGCGAGGGGTTGTCAGTGGGGTTACCGGAATCAGGCTTTTGCCCAAGTCTCCCAACATGTGGGCAACATGAACGGCGGAGTAACCGGAATCGCCCAATACAAGACGCGCAACCGCGATTTTCGTTGGTTTCCGGATCAAGGAATTGGGGGTCGGACTGTGGGAGTATTCACTTCAAGTGTTGATACTTGTGACACGATCCTCGAATCCGGGACGGCTTTTGTCTTTACCGACGTCATACTTGGAACTACGGGTGACGACGTCTCCGAAAACTGCCGTCGTGCCCTGGCTTTCACCCGCGCGACCATCGATTTGATTCCGCGGTAGGACCGATCGAGTCCAGTTGGAGAATGTGGGTGCTGCAGCACACACATTCTCCAACTGGACTCGATGTCTCCGTGGCGCGAATGCTCGTGCTGGGCTTGGCCTTCGCTAATAACGTCCCTCGCGCGTCAGGGACCGAAGGGGCCGGGAGCCGCCCGTCAGGCCAAGTCGAAACTGTGCTCGACTGCGCGGTTCCATTCGCTATACAACCGGTCGCGTTCCGCGGAATCGATGGTGGGTTCCCAGCGTTTGTCCTCGGCCCAGTTGGCGCGGATCTCGTCCTCGCTGTCCCAGTAGCCGACGGCCAGGCCGGCAGCGTAGGCGGCGCCGAGTGCGGTGGTCTCGTTGACGACCGGGCGGACGACGGGGACGTCGAGGATGTCGGCCTGGAACTGCATGAGGAGGTCGTTGACGACCATCCCGCCGTCGACCTTGAGGGTCGACAGTTCCACACCGGAATCCGCTTGCATGGCCTCGATGACCTCGCGGGTCTGAAAAGCGCTGGCCTCCAGGGCGGCTCGGGCGATATGTCCCTTGTTGACAAAGCGGGTCAGGCCGACGATGACGCCGCGGGCGTCGGAACGCCACCGGGGGGCGAACAGTCCGGAGAACGCCGGCACGAAGTAGGCGCCGCCGTTGTCGTGGACCTGTGCGGCCAACTCCTCGATGTCGCTGGCGTGCGGAAAGAGTCCCAGGTTGTCGCGGAGCCATTGCACCAGGGAGCCGGTGACGGCGATGGATCCTTCGAGGGCGTAGCGCGCCGGTTGGTCGCCGATTCGGTAACAGACCGTGGTGAGCAGGCCGTGATCGCTGAACACCGGCTCTGTTCCGGTGTTGAGCAACAAGAAGTTTCCGGTGCCGTAGGTGTTCTTGGCCTCGCCGGGTTCCAGGCAGGCCTGCCCGAAGGTCGCCGCCTGCTGGTCGCCCAGAATCCCGGCGAGTGGTACCCCGGGTAGCGATCCGTGCTCGCGCAGCGGTCCGTAAACCTCTGCGGAACTGTGGATTTCGGGCAGCATGGCCACCGGGACGCCGAAGGCGTCGCACAGTGCCTCGTCCCACGACAGGGTGCGCAGATCCATCAGCATGGTGCGCGAGGCATTGGTGACATCGGTGATGTGCAGACCGCCGTCGCGACCACCGGTCATGTTCCAGGCGATCCAGGAATCCATTGTGCCGAAGCATAATTCGCCGTTCTCGGCACGCTCGCGCGATCCGTCGACGTGGTCGAGGATCCACCGTGCCTTGGGGCCGGCGAAGTACGTCGACAGCGGCAGACCGGTCTGGTCGCGGTAGCGGCCGGGCCCGTCGTCGCCGGCGAGCTCGCGGCACAGGTCCCCGGTGCGGGTGTCCTGCCAGACGATGGCATTGTGGATCGGCTCACCGGTTTCGCGGTCCCAGATCACCGTCGTCTCGCGCTGATTGGTCAGGCCGCATGCCGCGATGTCGCCGTATTTGAGATCGGCCGATGCCAGCGCGGCAGCCGCGACGCGGCGCGTATTGCGCCAGATCTCCATCGCATCGTGCTCCACCCAGCCGGCCCGGGGGAAGATCTGCTCGTGTTCGATCTGCTCGGAACTGACGACGCGCCCGCCACGGTCGAAAACCATCGCCCTGGTCGACGTGGTGCCCTGATCGATCGCGGCCACATAGGTCTCTGAGCTGCTCACGCGGCCAGTGTCGCACGCGCGGCTGCGCCACCACTGCAATCCACGCGAGATCCACTACGCTCGATGATCATGACCCCCGAGTTCAACCCGGATCGACCCGCGGATATGGGCCCGTTGTACCGGCAGGAGGCGTGGCGGCGGCTTGGCGCGGAGCAGTTCGACATCGTCGTCATCGGCGGTGGCGTGGTCGGCGTCGGCGCTGCTCTGGACGCCGCGACCCGCGGATTGCGGGTGGCGCTCGTCGAGGCCCGCGACATCGCGTCGGGCACATCGAGCCGGTCGTCGAAGATGTTCCACGGCGGCCTGCGTTACCTCGAGCAGCTCGAGTTCGGCCTGGTGCGGGAGGCGCTGCGCGAGCGGGAACTGTCGCTGCGACTCCTCGCGCCGCACCTGGTCAAGCCGCTGCCGTTCCTCTATCCGCTGACCCAGCGTGTCTGGGAGCGGCCCTACGTCGCGGCCGGCATCTTCCTCTACGACCGGATGGGCGGCGCCAAGTCGGTGCCCGGACAGCAACATGTCACCCGGTCGGGCGCGCTGCGCGTCGCACCCGCGCTCAAGCGGGATTCCCTCATCGGCGGTATCCGCTACTACGACACCGTCGTCGACGACGCGCGCCACAGCCTGACCGTCGCACGTACGGCCGCGAACTACGGTGCCGTGATCCGCACCTCCACCCAGGTCGTCGGCTTCCTGCGGGAATCCGATCGAGTGCTCGGGGTGCGGGTGCGCGACACCGAGAACGGCGAGATCACCGAGGTGCGCGGTCATTGCGTCATCAATGCTGCCGGCGTGTGGACCGACGAGGTGCAGGCGCTGTCCAAGCAGCGCGGCCATTTCAAGGTCCGCGCCTCCAAGGGTGTGCACATCGTGGTCCCACGCGACCGGATCGTCAGCGAGACCGCGATCATCCTGCGTACCGAGAAGTCGGTGCTGTTCGTGATCCCGTGGGAGACCCACTGGATCATCGGCACCACCGACACCGACTGGAACCTCGACCTCGCCCACCCGGCGGCCACCCGCGCCGACATCGACTACATCCTCGAACGCGTCAACGAGGTGCTGGTCACCCAACTCACCCACGACGACATCGAAGGCGTCTACGCGGGGCTGCGCCCCTTGCTCGCCGGGGAGGACGACCAGACCTCCAAGCTGTCGCGTGAGCATGCGGTGGCCACCGTCGCGCCTGGCCTGGTGTCGATCGCCGGCGGCAAGTACACCACCTACCGGGTGATGGCCTCCGACGCCGTCGACGCCTGTAACGACTTCATCCCCACTCGCGTCGCACCGTCGATCACCGAGCGGGTGCCGCTCCTCGGCGCCGACGGCTACTTTGCACTGATCAACCAGTGTGAGCACCTCGGACAACGGTATGGCCTGCACCCGTACCGAATCCGGCGTCTGCTCAACCGCTACGGGTCGCTCATCGACGACGTTCTCTACTATGCGCAGGACGATCCGTCGCTGCTGCAGCCGATTGCCGCGGCACCGCAATACCTGCGTGTGGAGGTGGTGTATGCGGCGGTCGACGAAGCCGCCCTGCACCTCGAAGACGTGCTGGCCCGACGCACCCGCATCGCCATCGAGTACTCCCATCGTGGGGTCGACTGCGCCGACGAGGTTGCCGGACTACTGGCACCCATCCTCGGCTGGGGGCCCGAGGAGATCGCGTTCGAGATCGACACGTACCGCGCGCGGGTCGAGGCGGAGATCGCCTCGCAGCGTCAGCCCGACGACGAGTCCGCGGACGCGTTGCGGGTGGCCGCACCCGAGGCGCGGCCGGAGATCCTGGAGCCGGTTCCCGTCCCCGACTGAGGGTTCAGTCCTCGCCGGTGTATCGCTCGGGTTCGGGGCCGAAGGTGAACTCACGTCCGGTGATCTCGTCGGCGGAGATCTCGACGTAGTTGTACTTGAGCGTGGGCAGCCAGGTGCGCAACGGGAGCGTGTCGGCGGCCTCGATCTCACGGTGGGATTCGAGAACTCGGGCGGTACCCTTCACGACGACGCTCCAACCACCGTCGGCGTCGTGGTCGTCGGTCTCGAATGCCACATGCGAATTCGCGGTCAGCTCATAGAGTTTGGTTCCCTGAGCGGTCCGGAAGATGATTCGGCGATCGCTGCACAGGTAGTTCACCGGATAGATGTCGGGCTGACCGTCGTAGCTCAGGGCGATGCGGCCGAGTTCGGCCTGTCCCAGTCGATTCCAGGCTTCGTCGGCGCTCAGTTCCTTGATCGGGTTGTCCACCATGGTCCTCGTCCTTCGTCAGCCCCGTCGGTCCTCCCGTCACTCACCAGTGTCGTCGCCCGCCGCCGGCTATGCCAGGGTATTTGGTCATCTCTGGTGCCCGATGAACGTGTTCACCTGCACGATCGACGGATTTGCCCGCACGGTCAACGCTGGCAGGTGGGGCAGAAGTAGATGACGCGTTCGGTACCCTCGTCGCCCAAAAAGCCCCGCTCGATCAGGGTGGCGCAGCGGCGACAGAGCTGACCGCGCCGACCATAGACCCAGGTGCGCGCGTTCGGGGCGGTCTGCCCGGTGGTGGAGCGGGCGGTGCGGGTTCGGTTGTTCCACAGCAGTTTACGGCTTGTCTCGACCATCCCTGGTACGTCGACGTCGGCGACGGGGGTGGTGGGCAGCACCCCGCGCAGGTAGCAGATCTCGCACCGGAAGACGTTGCCGACGCCGGCCATCAGCCGCTGATCGAGCAGTGCAAGCCCGATCGCCTCCGCCGGTCTGGCCCGGATACGCCGGATGGCCTCCTCGGCATCCCAGTCGTCCCCGAGAAGGTCGGGGCCCAAATAGGACAGCGCGGCGTCGGGATCGTCGAGCAGGTCGAGTATTCCCAGTTCGAAGCCGACAGCCTCGTAGGTGCTGGTGCGCAATACGATCCGGGCATGGTGGCCGGGTCGTCGCCACCGTGCGCCGACGCGGTGGACATGCCAGGCGCCCTCCATCTTGAGATGCGAGTGGATGCTGGGCGCCCGATTGCCCTGCGGATCGGCGAGGTCGATCAGTAGGTGCTTGCCCCGGGAGCGCACGCCGGTGACCGTGTGCCCGGCGAAGTCGACGGTCGCGTAGCGGGGCACTCGGAACTGGCAGTACGTCAGGACCTGACCGGCCAGGGCGCGCCGGAGCCGGTCGGCCGCCGCGTAGACGGTGTCGCCCTCAGGCATGGAGGCCGTACCGCAGGCGCACACCGCGCGGGGTGGTGGCGAACCCCGCGTCGACGAGCACCGGTGCCATCTCGGAGCCGAGCACCGGCCGCGAATCCACCTGATCGATCGTCAGCCGGGACAGCCGCCCGGCGCGCACGGCGTCGGCGAGAGCGCCTGCGGCGGTGCGTAACCGATCGGCGTCCGAGCTGAAGGTGAGAACCGTCTTACCCCCACGTTCGACGAACAGCACCGGCTCGCCGGCGAGCAACACGACGAGGGCACCCGCTTTGCGGCCCGGGCGGTGCCCGGAGTCCTCAGCGCTTGTCTCGGGCCAATCGAGAACTGCGCCATAGGGATTGGCCGGGTCGGTGGCCGCCAGCACAACAGCCGGGGCAGCGCTGTCCGCGTCGACGGCATGGCGGCGTAACTCGTCGACGGTGGTCGGCCGGGCGAACTGGGCGCCCCCGAGCCCGTCGACGTAGTAGCCACGACGGACCACGCCGCTGTCCTCGAAGACGCTGAGCGCCTTGTAGACCCGCGCGAACCCACCGGGTACACCCTCGGTGGCCACCGAACCCCGCGTCACCACTCCGTAGCGGACCAGAAGTTGTTCGCACAGCGCCTGGGTGGCGGCGGTCGGATCGAGATCATCGCGGGCCAGCAGGAACCAGCGACCGGTCGTCGTCGGTGACGACGGCCGGCCGGTCGCGTGCTCGCTGAGAAAACGTGTCGAAAGACGTTGCGGCCGAATGCGAGGGGCGCGTGCGCGACCGCGGTGGGCAGGCGTCGGACGGGAACCGGCGCCGCGTCCCACCGATCGACGATCGGGCCGCAGCAGCGCACGTACCGCGGCGAAGGAGTCGTTGGCGACCTGCCCGGCCCACACCAGATCCCACAGGGCCGACTCGATGTCGGCTGTCGATGGCACCGCTGCGCCGGCCGCCGACAGGGTTTCCGAGGCCGCATCGGTGAGCTGGGCGAAACGCAACGCGCCACCCGGGGTGAGCACCGCCAGCAGCGCGGCGTGGATGGCGGTCAGGTCGATCTCGTCGGGCGGTTCGAGAGTGACCGGGAGCAGATCGGCAGGATGGAACGCGATCTGACCGTCGGCACCGCCGATCCGGCCGTGACCCGACCACACCACCTCGCCCGAGGAGAGCAGTTCATCGAGCATGGCGGGGGAGTAGTCGGCGACGCGGGCCGGCAGGATCAGTGACTCCCACGCCGACGCCGGCAGCGGATAGCCGGCGAGCTGGTCGAGCACCGTGGCGACCCCGTCGACGCCGCTCAGTCGCTCGGCGGGTGTGACGTGATGCCAGCCGCCGAGGAAACGGCCCAGGGTGGCGGCGTCGACGGGCGCGACGTCGGCGCGACTGGCCGCCAGCGAACCGCGCCGGATCTGTCCCAGGACATCGGCATGGCACCACTGCGTGGTCGGGTGTGCGTCGTCGGCGGCCGCGGGCAGGAAATCGCCTTCGACCACCTTGCGCTGGGCGGCCAGGCGCACCAGTGTGTCGCGGACGACGGCCACCGCCATCCCCAGCGACTCGGCGGCCTCGGTCAGGGTGAAGGGACCGTGAGTGCGCGCGTACCGGTGCACCAGATCGGTCACGGGATCGGGCACCGGGTCGGTGTAGGCGGCCGGGACACCCAGCGGAGCCGGGACACCGAGCGCGTCACGTAGTCGTGCGGTGTCCTCGACGGCGGCCCACAGGGGACGGCCCTGATGAGTGACCGAGATGATCGGACCGGCGCGATGCAGATCGGCCAGCACGGCGGCGGCATCGTCGCCCTGGTACCGGGCGGCCACCTCCTCGGTGGTGAGCGGACCGAGCCAGCGCAGCAGGTCGACGATGTCCTCGGCGTCGCGGGCCTGGCGAGATGGATCGAGTCGCTGCAACCGCGCGATGACCGCAGCGATTACCCCGGGATCGAGGAGCTCGCGCAGATCGACGCGACCGAGCAGCTGGGCCAGCAGGCTGGTGTCGAGAGACAGTGCGGCGGCCCGACGTTCGGCCAGTGGCGCGTCGTCGGAGTACATGAACGCGCCGACATACCCGAACAGCAACGACGCCGCGAACGGCGACGGTTCGGGGGTCTCCGTCTCGACCAGACGCACCCGGCGGGTGGAGATCCGGCGCAGCAGGTCGGTCAGCGCGGGCAGATCGTAGACATCCTGCAGGCATTCGCGGACGGCTTCGAGCACGATCGGGAAGTCGGGGAATTGTGATGCGACGGAGAGGAGTTGGGCACTGCGCTGCCGTTGTTGCCACAGCGGGGCGCGGCGGCCCGGGTCGCGTCGCGGCAGCAGCAGGGCGCGAGCCGCGCATTCCCGAAAACGGGACGCGAACATCGACGACTCGGCTAGCGCGTCGGTCACCATCTGCTCGATGTCGTCGGGGTCGATCACGAACACCGCGGCACCGGGCGGCTCATCTTCGGTGTCGGGCAGGCGCACGATGATGCCGTCGTCGGATGCGGTGGTGGCGCCCGCCAGCCCGAGAGTCTCCTGCAGGCGCGCCGAGATCGCACTCGCCCACGGGGCGTGCACGCGTAAACCGTAGGGGGAGTGCAGGATCACCCGCCAGTCGCCGAGCTCGTCGCGGAAGCGTTCGATCACCAGGGTCCGGTCGGTGGGGAGATGACCGGTGGCCTCGCGCTGCTCGGCGATCAGCGCGGCGAGGTTGTCGCGGGCGTACTCGGTGAGGCCGAGTTCGGTTGCCTGCCGGTCCAGTTCCTGCGGATCGGCGATCGCGCCGGTGAACTTGCCGATGGCGGCACCCAACTCGGCCGGACGCCCGACGGCGTCGCCCACCCAGAACGGAAGCCGGCCCGGCTGCCCGAAGGCGGGGGTCACCAGCACTCGGTCGTGGGTGATGTCCTCGATGCGCCAACTCGTGGCGCCGAGCGCGAAGACGTCGCCGACGCGGGACTCGTAGACCATCTCCTCGTCGAGCTCACCGACCCGAGCGGACTTCTCGCCCACCATGAACACGCCGAACAGCCCGCGATCCGGGATGGTTCCACCGGAGGTGACGGCCAGACGCTGGGCCCCGCGGCGCCCGACGAGTGTGTTGGCGTCGCGATCCCAGGTCACCCGGGGACGGAGTTCGGCGAACTCATCGGACGGAAATCGCCCGGAGATCAGGTCCAGGGTCGATACGTACACCTCGCGGGCCAGCTCCCGGTACGGCGCGGCGCGGCGGATCACGTCGAACCACTGGTCGACGTCGAGGTCGTCCATGGCCGCGGCGGCAATCGTGTGCTGCGCCAACACATCCAACGGATTCTTGGGGATGCGGAGCTCCTCGATGGCGCCGGCGCGCATCCGTTCGACCGCGACCGTGCAGTGCACCAGATCGGTGCGGTGTTTGGGGTAGAGCACACCCTGGCTGATCTCACCCACCTGATGCCCGGCGCGGCCGATGCGCTGCAATCCACTGGCCACCGACGGCGGTGCCTCCACCTGGATCACGAGATCCACTGCGCCCATGTCGATTCCGAGTTCCAGTGAGCTGGTGGCGACTACGCAGCGCAATCGGCCGGATTTGAGGTCGTCCTCGATCTCGGCGCGCTGCTCCTTGCTCACCGAGCCGTGATGGGCGCGTGCGAGGGTCGTCGGCGCGCCACCCGCGGCGCCGCTGGCCATGATGTGCGCGGGTGCGCCCCCGGGGACCCCCGGATTGGCCGCTGCCTGCACCGGCACACCGGAGCGCTGCGCGTAGATCTCGTTCAGCCGGGCGGTCAGCCGCTCGGCGAGGCGACGGGAATTGGCGAAGACGATGGTCGCGCGGTTGGCCTCGATCGCGTCGACGATGGAGGCCTCGACGTGCGGCCACAGCGAGCCGGCGGTCGGCGAGAACGCGTCATCGAGGTCGTCGGCCGTGTCCTCGGCCGGTGGCGGGATATTGGCCATGTCCGGTACGGGAACATCGACCCGCAGGTCAAAGGTCTTGGCTGCGGGCGGGCGGACGACGCGGCACGGACGGGAGCCGGCGAGGAAGTCGGCCACCACCTCCGGGGGCCGCACGGTCGCCGAGAGTCCGATGCGCTGCGCCGGGGTCTCCAGCAGGTCGTCGAGGCGTTCCAGCGACAGCGCCAGGTGAGTGCCGCGTTTGGTGCCGGCCACCGCGTGCACCTCGTCGACGATGACCGCGTCGACGGTGCGCAGGGTTTCACGGACCGACGAGGTGAGCATCAGGTAGAGCGACTCGGGGGTGGTGATCAGGATGTCCGGTGGTGCCTTGGCGAGGAGTCGGCGTGCTGCCGCCGCGGTATCCCCGGAGCGCAGGCCGACGGTGATGTTCGGTTCGGGCTCGCCGAGTTCCTGCGCGGCCCGGGTGATGCCGGTCAGCGGCGCGCGGAGGTTGCGCTCGACATCGACCGCCAGCGCCTTCAGCGGGGAGATGTAGAGGACGCGGGTGCCGGCCGCCCGGTCCGGGGTGGCCGCCAGCCGGTCGAGCGCCCACAGGAACGCCGACAACGTCTTTCCCGAGCCGGTGGGCGCAATGACCAGCGTGTTCTCCCCATCGGCGATGGAGTTCCACGCGCCGACCTGGGCAGGGGTGGGCGCCGTGAACGCACCGGTGAACCACCGCCGGGTGGGAGCGGTGAATCGTTGGAGTACCGGCGCGGTTCGGGCCATCTCGACATCATCCCTCACGCCTACGACAGGCCACGGTATAGAGTCATCACACGCCAGTGCGGGGAATCCGGTGGGAGTCCGGAACGGTCGCGCCACTGTGAGCGGCGATCCCCGATCGACGTGAGTCAGAGTGCCGCACGGGTGACCGGTTCGATCGAGAACTGCCGACGCGAGATCGGCGAAAGGAAGGTCATCGTGACCGCTTCTACCCATACCACTCCTAGCTCATCGAGCAGGGCCCGCGCGCTCGCGGTGCCCGACCTCTCGGTCGCCGGCGCGGCCCTGTGGCTGACGCTGACCGTGGTGCTCGCGGGGCTGGCCTACTACTTCCTCGGGTACGACCAGGGCGCGGTGTCGGTGTTCGGCTCCGACACCCACGTGCACGAGTTCGTGCACGACGCCCGTCACTTCCTCGGCTTCCCCTGCCACTGACGCAGCCGGGAGACAACAACACAATGGAAAAGAAGTTCATCGGCGCAGGCCTGTTCTCGGGTCTGATCGCCGGAATTCTGTCGTTCCTGTTCGCGCGGCTGTTCATCGAACCGGTGGTGGCCAAGGCCATTGACTACGAGGGCCTGCGCTCGGCTGCCGAGGAGCAACTCGAGATCGAGGCCGGGGGACACGTGCACGGCGAGGGCGGGGAGGTGTTCACCCGCGCGATGCAGGAGAACCTCGGCGCCGGCGTCGGCACCATCGTGTTCGCGGTGTGTATGGGCGCGTTCTTCGCCGTCGCGTTCACGCTGCTGTGGACCTACATCGGTCGTCGGTATCCGGACGTGGACCCGCGTGCCGTCGCCGGCGCGCTGGGGGCCATCGGTTTTGTCGCGGTGTTCGGTGTGCCGTTCTTCGCCTACCCGGCCAATCCGCCGGCCGTCGGCGACGACGACACCATCGGCGCGCGGTCGGGGGCGTTCTTGACCATCACGCTGGTCTCGGTCGGTGTGGCGATCGCCGCGGTGGTCCTCGCACTCTGGTTGCGCCCCAAACTCGGTGGGCTCGTCTCGGCCGTCGCGGCCACCGTCGGCTACCTGGTGATCGTGACGATCACCATCGCACTGCTGCCGGAGTTCCACGAGGTCCCGACGGAACTGCGCAACGAGCAGGGTGTCATCGTGGCACCGGGCTTCCCGGCCGACGTGGTCGGCGACTTCCGGGTTTACGTGATCGCCAACCAGGTGATCCTGTGGACGGTGCTGACCGTGGTGTTCGCACTGATCCTGGGCTATCTGGCCCGTCCGCGGTCGCGTTCGTTCCCGGAGTCGACAGCTGCCGCGGTGAAGTGACACAGCCGATGTCGCGGGCAGATGCCGTTCACTGAAGCATGCTGATCATCACCGCCGGCCGCACCGGCCCCAACCGGGCTCTGCGGTTCGGCGGTGATGCATCTCTGGACGACGCCGGCCGCCGGTCGGTGATGGCACTCGCGCTGCCCGACCACTTCGGGATGGTGGCCGTCGGACCGGAGCGGGCGGCCACCGAGACGGCCGCACTCGTCGGGTCCGGGCGGGTGGCCGGTCGGGTGGTGGACGACCTGCGCACCCTGGACGTCGGGGCGTGGACGGGACGGCTGCCCGAGGAGATCCCGCCACCTGAACTCGGCGCCTGGTTCGCCGACCCGGCGTCGCATCCGCATGGCGGCGAATCCATCAGCGACTTCGTTGCCCGCATCCAGGCGTGGCGAACCACCACCTCGGTATCGGCCTGCGTCGTGTCGATGCCGGTGGCGCAGGCGCTTCTCGTCGACGACCCCGCACGATATTTCGCCGTCGAGGTCCGGCCGGCGACGATCTACCAGCGATGAAACAGTTGTGCTCATGTGTGTCTTTACATCCCGGGTGACACCTGACACAGTGAAACTGAAACGTGTTTTACTTCCCTGGATGCGAGGTAGCGATGTTCGAGTGGTCGGAAGAGGATCTGATGGTGCGGGACGCCCTGCGGGCGTTCATCGACAAGGAGATCCGCCCGCATATCGATGAACTCGAGACCGGTGTGCTCCCGCCCTACGACATCACCCGCAAGCTGCTGTCCACGTTCGGCGTCGACGCGATGGCCAAAGACGCCCTGGAAAAGGAGTTGGCGGCCGAGGCCGAGGGCAAGAAGTCGTCCGGCGGCGGTGGCGGCAACATGTCGAGTTCGATGTTCATGATGGTCAACATCGAGCTGGCCGGTGTCTGTCTAGGACTCGTCGGGTCGATGGGTGTCAGCATGGGCCTGACGCCCGGAACGATCCGCGGCAAGGGAACTCTCGCGCAGAAGAAGCGGTGGCTGCCCGAGTTGGTCACCATGGAGAAGGTGGGCGCCTGGGCGATCACCGAGCCCGACTCCGGCTCGGATGCGCTGGGCGGCATGAAGACCACGGTCAAACGCGACGGTGACGACTACATCCTGAAGGGCCAGAAAACCTTCATCACCAACGGTCCCTACGCCGACACGATCGTCGTGTTCGCCAAGCTCGACGACGGCAGCGATACCCCCATGCGTGACCGCAAGGTGCTGTCCTTCGTCCTCGACAAGGGCATGCCGGGTCTCACCCAGGGCAAGGCGTTCAAGAAGATGGGCATGATGAGCTCGCCGACCGGGGAGCTGTTCTTCGACAATGTCCGCCTCGGCCGGGATCGCCTGCTCGGCGAGACCGAGGACACCGGATCGGATGCGCGCGGTTCCGAGGGTGCCAAGGCCGGTTTCACCGCCGAACGCGTCGGTATCGCGGCGCTGTCGCTCGGCATCATCAACGAGTGCCTACGGCTGTCCCTCGACTACGCGAAGAACCGCAAGCTCTGGGGGCAGGAGATCGCGCAATTCCAGCTCATCCAGCTCAAACTGGCCGAGATGGAGGTCGCTCGGATCAACGTACAGAACATGCTCTTCAGTGCGATCGAGCGGGCGCAGGCGGGCAAACCGCTGAGTCTGTCGGAGGCGTCGGCGATGAAGCTGTACTCGTCCAAGGCGGCCACCGACGTGGCGATGGAGGCGGTGCAGCTCTTCGGCGGCAACGGCTACATGGCCGAGTACCGCGTGGAACAGCTTGCGCGCGATGCGAAGTCGCTGATGATCTACGCGGGAAGCAACGAGATCCAGGTCACGCACGTGGCCAAGGGGTTGCTGCGCGCCTGAGCCGATTACTCGGCCCCGGTCACCATCAGCACGACGAGTGCAATGTTGAGCAGCACGATCACTGCCGACGCCGCGCCCGCGACCAGACGCAGCGGGCGCGAGTCGGCGAACTCGCCCATCAGATCCCGGTTGGCGGTGAGCCGCCCGAGCGGGATGATGGCGAACGGGATACCGAAACTCAGGACCACCTGGCTCAGGACGAGGGCCCAGGTCGGTTCGACCCCGACCGACAGCACGATCAGCGACGGGATGAGCACGAGGATGCGGCGCGCGACGATCGGGATGCGAATGCGGAGCAGGCCATCCATGATCGACGCACCGGCGTAGGACCCCACCGAGGTGGCGGCCAGTCCCGAGGCGAGCAGGCCGATCGCGAAGACGGTGGCGACCGCCGGCCCCAGCGCATCCTGGACGGCGCTGTAGGCGCCCTCGATGGTGTCGGTGCCCTCTTTGCCGCGTAGGTTCTGCGCGGCGAGCAGCAGCAGCGAGATGTTGACCGCGCCCGCGATGAGCAATGCCACCACCACGTCCCACCGGGTGACGCGCACCAGCCTGCGTTTCTCCTCGTCGGAGTGGCCGGTGCCGTGTCGATCGATGACGAGCGACGAGTGCAGATAGATCGCGTGCGGCATCACCGTCGCACCGAGCATGCTCGCCGCCAGCAGCACGGTTTCGGGGCCGTCGAGACGCGGGATCAGACCGCCGAGTACATCGCCGGCCGGCGGGGGTTGCAGGACGAGTCCGGTGAGGAAGCCGACCACGATGACCGCGAGCATGGTCACGATCACCCGCTCGAAGATCTTCTGCTGCCGCGGGTTCTGCAGGATCAGGATGATCATGGACACCACGCCGACGATCAATCCGCCGATCACCAGCGGCAGGTCGAACAGCAGTTGCAGAGCGATAGCCCCGCCCACGATCTCGGCCAGATCGGTTGCCGCGGCGACGATCTCGGCCTGCACCCAGTATGCGCGGCGGGAACGCGGGGACAGGCGCCTGCCGAGCAGCGCGGGCAGGCTGGTTCCGGTGACGATGCCGAGTTTGGCCGACTGGTACTGGATGACCATGGCGATCAGATTGGCCATCACCAGAACCCACACGAGCAAGAATCCGTAGCGGGCGCCCGCGGTGATATTGGCGGCCACATTGCCCGGGTCCACGTAGGCGATCGCGGCGACGAAGGCGGGTCCGAGTAGTGCGGCATTGCGCATCTTGGCACCGCTCGGGGTGAACTGTGCTGCTCGAAGCGATGCCATGGCGACCAATCTCGCACGAAACCGAGACGCTTTCAAGTTGTGCGAACTAAAAATTTCGGGTTACCGAAACTTAGTAGTGCCGGTATCGGCGGCGGTCGCGTTGACCAGTCGCCAGACCCGGTCCCGCGAAATCGGGATCTCGACCGGCCGAACCCCGATCGCGCGCCGGATCGCGTTGGCGATCGCCGGCGCCACCGGGTTGTACGGGGACTCGCTCATCGACTTCGCGCCGTAGGGTCCGAGGTCGTCGCTGGTCTCGGCGAAGTAGACCTCGGCGACGGGAATGTCGGCCATCTGCGGCACTCGGTAGGTGCGGAACACAGTGGTCACCGGGACACCTTTGCCGTCGAGGATGATCTCCTCGTACAACGACGACCCGATCGCCTGGGCGACTCCGCCCTCGATCTGACCGAGGCACTGCTGCGGGTTCATCACGGTGCCCGCGTCGGCGGCGTGCACCGATTGCAGGATCACCACCGCGCCGGTGCCGGTGTTGACCGCCACGCGCACGGCATGCACGTTGAAGGCGATCGAGCGCAGGTCGCCGTTCTCGGTGCCGGTGGCGACGAGGCGGTCGCCGACGCGGTGCTCGTCGTCGGCCGCCGCGATGAGTTCCGCGAAATCGAACAGTCGCTCGCCGACGAGAACGCCGTCCGGGGTCAGGCGCGCCTCGTCGGGGGTGGCGCCGGCGAGTTGTGTTGCCGTCTCGATCAGCGTGGTGCGCAGGCTCAGGCAGGCGATGTGGAGTGCCTTGCCCGCGACGGTGATACCGGCCGAGGCGAAGGCTCCGGTGTCGTAGTCGGCCGCGTCGGTGTCCCCGTGGGTGAGGCGGATGCGACCGGGTGCGGTCTGTAGTGCGGTGGCCGCGATCTGTACGTGGACAGTGGTGGTCCCGTTCCCGAATTCGCTTGTGCCGACGCCGAGATGGTAGATCCCGTCGGCGTCGACGCCGACCCGGACGCTCGAGTGGTGTCCGCGCGGGGCCATCGTGGCGATCGCGGCCAGCGCCATCCCCTCCCCGACGCGCCACTGTTCGCCGGTCGGGGCCGGGACACCGTTTCCGCGGGCGAGGGCCCGCTGGGCCAGGTCGAGGCACTGATCGAGGCCGTAGCTGCCGTAGACGAGATCCTGTTCGGGTACTCCGTGGGCGATCAGCAACGGATCCCACTCGGCGACCGCGTTGATGCGGCGCATCGCGAACGGATCGATCCCGAGCTCGATCGCCAGCTCGTCCATGGCACTCTCGATCGCAAAGATCACCTGGCCCAGGCCGTACCCGCGGAAGGCGCCCGACGGCGGATTGTTGGTGTAGACCACCTCGGCGTCGATCCACTTCACCGGACAGTTGTAGACCGACACCGACTCTGCACAGGCGTGGAACATCACACCGATCGCGTGGTTGCCGTAGGCGCCGGTGTCCGACAGGACGTCGACCCGCAGTGCGGTGAGGCGACCGTCGGTGTCGGCGCCGGCCTCGACGCCGATGCGGAACGGATGACGATAGGTGGTGCGGGCCATCTCGTCGGTGCGGCTCATTTCATAGCCGCATGGCCGGCCGGTCCGCAGCACGGCGAGCGCGACCAGATCCTCGGTCAGCAACTCCTGTTTGCCGCCGAAGCCGCCGCCGACGCGGGCGGAGAACACCCGAATCCGGTCCGCGGGCAGATCGAGGATCAGTGCGAGCTCATCGCGCACCAGGAACGGCACCTGGGTGCTGGTGCGGATGACCAGCCGGCCGTCGTCGTCGAGCCAGCCGATACTGCCGTGGGTCTCCAACTGCGCGTGCGATACCCGGGCGGTGCTCCAGGTACCGGAGACGGTGGCGGCCGACCGTGCGAGTGCCTCGTCGACGTCACCGCCGAATCCTTGGTGGAAATCCGCGATCACGTTGCGGTCGGCGTGATTGACCCGGTCCAGCGGCGTGCGGTCGGGATGGATGGCCGGTGCACCCGGGCGGCGTGCTTCCTCCGGATCGAAGACCGCGGGGAGCACCTCATAGCTCACCTCGATCAGCCGACAGGCCGCTTCGGCGACGGCGGCGGTGGTGGCGACCACCGCCGCGACTCGTTGCCCGACGAAGCGGACCACCGGATCCAGGATCAGGGTGTCGTCGGGATCGTCCTCGCGGTGTTCGTGTCGGGCCGTGGAAAACCTTCGCGTGGAGGCATTCTCATGGGTCACGATGAGTTCGACGCCGGGCAGTGCGGCCGCGGCTGTGGTGTCGATCGCGACGATGCGGGCATGCGGGTGTGGCGAGGACAGGACCCGGATGATGAGCATCCCGGGCACGTCGACGTCGAAGGTGTACGGCTCGGTGCCGGTGACCACCCGCCGGGCCGCCACCGGATGCACCGAGGTGCCGACAGTGCCGGCGGTGCTGTCCTCGACCGCGTCAGCCGGTTGGGTGACAGCGGCGGTGATGGAGTCTCGAATCGCCCGATATCCCGTGCAGCGGCACAGATTTCCCTTCATCCGGCGCGGCAGGTCGTCGAGGTCGTCGGGTCCGAGGCTCGCCGCGGTGACGATCATGCCCGCGGTGCAGAATCCGCACTGGAAGCCGAAGTTGTCCACAAAGGACCGCGCGACAGGATGGAGCCGGTCAGTGGTGCCCAGTCCCGAAACGGTGGTGACCGACCGGTCGGCGGCACGTTGTGCGGGAAAGATGCACGAGTGCACCGGGTTTCCGTCGACCAGCACCGTACAGGCACCGCAATCGCCTGCGTCGCAACCCTTCTTGACCTCGAAGTGGGCGTGCTCACGCAACAGGGTGCGCAGACACTGTCCCGGCGCGGGGTGGGCATCGAGCGAGTCGCCGTTGACCTGGAATCTCATCGGATCGCTCCGGACAGTTCGGTGCGGATCTCCTCGGCGAGCGTCGCGGTCGTCGCCCGTCGCCAATCGGCCGCCCCGAGCGGATCCGAGTAGTAGCCGGGCGCGGCCACGACGTCGTCGTGCAGTCGATCGCGGTGCGGGAGGGTAGGATAGCGCAGCACGGTGGGTGTCGCGGTGGCGGCGGTGATCCCCAGCGTGACGCTGCCGTCCTCGTCGACCCGGCCGGTGACCACGGTCCCCGAGCGGCCCAGCTCGGCCAGGGCCAGTTTCCGGAAAGCTGTCCTCGAACGCAGTGGGCCCCCGGGGAAGTCGATGGCGCGCAGTACTTCTCCCGGTCGCAATGCGTTGCTGCCGTTGCCGGTGATCAGATCGGCGACGAGGACGTCGCGGTCGGTGCCGTCAGCTCGCCAGAGGTGCGCGGTGGCGTCGAGTCCGACGGCGAGCGACACCATCGCGGCCGCCGCATAGGATCGGCACACGTTGCCGCCCACGGTGGCCATGGTCGCGACCTTGAACGACGCGAGCAGCGCGTCGGCGCACTGGGCGAACAGTGGGTGAGCGCGTAATCCGGGTCGGGGTGGCATCGCGGCCAGCTCGGCGATGGTGCATGTCGCTGCCACACGTAGACCGTCGTCGTCGAGGTCTTCGATTGCCGGCCAACCCATCTCACTGATGTCCACCAGACCGGTGACGTCGGGCTGCGGTTCGGAGAACAGCCACGTCCCACCCGCCACGATCCGTTCACCCGGGACGAGTGCGAGCTCGGCCCGGCTGCGGGCGAAGCGGTAGGTCTGTACGGTGTGCAGATCCATCAGCGCATCACCCTGCCCGCGCGATCAGCCGGTCATGCTCGCGCGCAACGTCTCTCGTGACCTGGTCCAGGTCGACGGTGCGCACCTCACCGTCGTCGATGATCGATCGGCCGTGAACCCAGGATGCCCGGATCGGCGGGATCGCACCGAGGACGAGCGCCGCGACCGGGTCGTCGATGTCCCGGTGCGCGGCGGTGGACAGATCCCAGAGCACCAGGTCGGCGAATTTGCCCACCTCGACCGAACCGATCTCCTCGGCCCGGCCGAGCACCCGGGCGCCGCCCAGGGTGGCCAGTTCGATGGCGGTGCGAGTCGACAACGCCGTCGGACCGCCGCGCGCCCGAGCCATCAGCACGGCCTGATGTGCCTCCTCGAGCAGTCGGGCGGACTCGTTGGAGGCGGCGCCGTCGACGCCCAGACCGACGGGTACGCTGGCGTCCACGAGGTCGCGGGTGCGGCAGATCCGGTTGCCCAGACGGGCGTTGGAGGTGGGGCAGTGTGCCACCCCGGTGGCGGTGGCGGCCAGCCGCGCGATCTCGTCGTCGTCGAACTCGATGCCGTGGGCGAACCAGACGTCGTCGCCGAGCCAGCCGACAGACTCCATGTACTGCAGCGGGGTAGCGCCGAATTGCTGGGCGCAATAGGTGTTCTCATCCGGCGACTCGGCCAGATGGGTATGCAGCTGGACGCCGAGGTCCCGTGCGAGCAGCGCAGATTCGCGCAGCAGATCGGTGGTGACGGAGAACGGGGAGCACGGTGCGATCCCGATGCGGACCATCGCGCCGGGTCCGGGATCATGCCACCGGTCGACGGCCTGGGCACTGGCGGTGAGGATCTCGTCGATGGACTCGACGACCGTGTCCGGCGGCAGCCCGCCGTCCTTCTCGGAGAGATCCATGGACCCGCGGGTGGGGTGGAAACGCAAGCCCATGGCCTCGGCGGCAGCGATCTCGGCGCCCAGCAGATCACCGCCGTCGCGGGGGAAGACGTAGTGATGATCGGTGGTGGTGGTGCACCCGGACAACGCCAGCTGGGCGAGACCGCCGAGGGCAGCCGCGTGCACCGCGGCCTCGTCGATGCCGGCCCACACCGGGTAGAGCGTGGTCAGCCATTCGAAGAGTGTCTGGTCGGCGGCCATACCCCGGGTGATCCACTGATACAGGTGATGGTGGGTGTTGATCAGCCCGGGGGTCAGGACACAGCCCGATCCGTCCACCCGGATCACGGTGTCGCACAACCGATCGTCACCGTCGTCGATGCGTCCGGCCTCGACGGCGGCGATCCGCTCCCCATCCACGAGAACCGACCCGCCGTCGATCTCGCGCCGCCGGGCGTCGACGGTCACGATGTGGCAGTTCTCGATCAGGATCTGCTCGCTCACCTGCGTCACGCTACGACCATCGGGCCCGCTCGGCATGTCGGAGCCCATGTCGACCGCTGCGGATCACACCTTCTCTTCGACGAGCGGGCGGGCCGGGGGGATGGCCAAGGCGATGAGACTCGCGACCACACAGGCACCCAGCGAGATCCCGGCCGCCCACAGGTAGCCGGATTCGCTCGGCACCGCGGTCACCTGCCCGTCGGATGCTTCGACCGCGACCATCGACCACGTCAGCAGCATGCCGACGAGCGCCGCCGACGTGGAGGTGCCGACCACCCGCATCAGCGCATTGACCCCGTTGGCCTCGCCGGTCTGCTCCACCCGGACCGACCGCATGATCAGGGCCGGCATCGCCGAGTACGCGATGCCCAGTCCGGCACCGACCAGACAGGCGATGACCAGCATCAGCACCCAGTTCATCTCCCACGGTCCGGTGAGCGCGACCAGGAAGACCACGTAGCCACTGCCGATCACGAGCCCGCCGACGGCGAGGGAGATCCGCGGGCCGAACGCGGTGGTGAGCCGCCCGCTGATATGGGAGAAGACGAACATGAGCAGACCGCTCGGCGCCAGGATGAGGCTTGCGGTCACCATGTCGAAACCGAGACCGTCCCGGCTGGTGGACGGGGCCATCAACAGCTGGATCGGGATGAGTTGCATCGAATAGAACGCGAAGCCGGTTGCGATGGACGCGACGTTGGTCAGCAGCACCGGCCGCTCGATGGCCACGGTGAGGTCGATGAGAGCGTTGCCGCGGCCGCGCTCGTAGAGGCACCACATCACCCCGACCACGACGAACCCGACGAGCAGCCCCAGCGTCATCGGACTCGCCCAGCCCCACGTCGACCCTTTGGACAACGGCAGCAGCAGACACACGAGCATGGCCGCGAGGCCGAGCGCGCCGACCGCATCGAATCGGCCGCCGGTGCGGGTGGGGCTCTCCGGCACCGTCAGTGCGATACCCACTGCCCCCAGCAAAGCCGCCCCGGCACACGCCCAGAACAGGGCATGCCAGCTGACGTGCTGTGCGATGAGTGCGGCAAAGGGCAGTCCCAGCGCGCCGCCGATGCCCAGTGAGGCGCTCATGGTGCCCACCGACGAGCCCAGGTGGCGAGGCGGGACGATGTCGCGCATCACGCTGATGCCGAGTGCAATGGTGCCGAAGCCGAGTCCCTGCAGTCCGCGACCGATCAGGAACGGCAGCAATGCACCGGAGAGTGCGCACACCACCGAACCGACGCCGACGCAGCCCATGCTGCCGAGCAGTGCCATGCGTTTGCCGTACATGTCGCCGAGACGTCCGCCGATAGGGGTGACCACCGCCCCGACGAGGAGGGTGATGGTCAGCGCCCACGAGGTGTTGCCGGGGTCGGCGTGCAGCAGCGTCGGCAACTGCGGGATGAGCGGGACGATGATCGTCTGCATGAGCGCGACGACGATGCCCGCCGCGCACAGCACGGTGACGGCCGCCCGCGGATGATGTTCGGAGGGTTGGGGTGTGGCCTGCGGACCGTCATGGTCCGTCCGGCACGTCGCGCTCACTACTTCTGACACCTCCGGGCGTCATCGTATCCCGGGGTGTGTTTCGTCCGATTCTGGGTTCAGGGTCATCCGACTCAGGTCAGGGGATAGCGCAGTCCGGCGAGCGCCTGACCGTTCCAGATCGGGTGATCGATCTCGTCGGCCCGCACCGCGAGCACGTCCCCGCCGCGATCGAGCACGGTGACGACGATCTTGGACAGCAGGTCATAGCCGTCGTCGGCGTAGGTGAGCTCGCCGGTGGCGTTGTCGAGGTGACCGAGAATGTCGACGGTGAAGTCGTAGACGAGCGTGGCCACGGCGCCGTTCGCCGCGGCCCGGGCGATGTCGACGAGGTCGGTCGCCACCAGTCCCTTGCCGGCGCCGTCGGCGATGCGCGCGACCCGGGCGTTGTGTTGTTCGGCGTTCAGGGCCGGGAGCAGCCGACGGATGGCCGAGTCGATCTGATCGGCGCGCAGTTCGTCGGGATTGCCCGCCACCACCATCACGCGCCGACGCTTCTCGGCGTTGCGGTAGAGCTCGAGCAGCGGATCGGCCGCGAACAGGAACAGCGGACGCGCCGCGTTCGGGTCGACGTGGTCGAGTTCGGTGGCGACGGCCTCGGCGACACGATGCGCGTACTGCTCGAGCAGCAGCTTCTTGCCCTCGTCGCCGACGAGCCGCCGGACGTGTCCGCGGTCGCGGATGGTGGCGCGGTTTGTGGCGTCGGCGGCGTCGGTACCGTACTCGCCGCGCAGGTCCATCTCACTCGCGACCGTCGTCGGGGTGGCCTCCCACAGATTCCAGCCGTTGGCCGACAACGTGAGCGCGTACGCCGACTGCGGCGTCACGACCGCGCGTACCAACTGGCCGAGATCGAAGTAGGTACCCACCTGCATCTGGTTCTCCAGCCGATTGGGCAGGACGTAGACGTCGGCGCGGTCGGGGGAGACGAAGACCGCAAGCGACCGCGACAACCGCATCCACGCCTCATCGCCCAGCACCTTGTCCCATTGCTCGCGAAGCGCGGATTCGCCTGCGTGCCGAATCCCGTTGTCGCGCAATGACCGGATGGCGCGGTCAAAGGCGCTCTTGACGTTGAGGACACTGCCGTCACGCTCATCGGGGGCGGGGGAGGTCTCCGCGTAGATCGTGATCGCGTTCTCCCGGGGTTCACCGAGTTCACGCAATGCGTCCAGCGTGGGGAGTTCGAATCGAGCCATGGGTCATGCCCCTTTCAACGGCGTCGTTGTTCCCTCACCCCACTGTAGATACGAATCTCGATACGTCGAGCCCGAACTACGAGAATGCTGATCGCGGCCGATGTATCGAACTGCGGGACAGCGCTATTGGATCAATCATCGCCATCGCTGTGCCGGTAGGGCACCGAATCGCTAACAGCGGCGTCGACGTGGATCGGGTGACCCAGTTGCGGGAAGGCGCGCTGGGGGCATTCGGGCCGGCTGCACACCTTGCAGCCGGCGCCGATGGGCACCACGGTCGAGTCATCGGACAGGTCGACGCCGCTGGCGTAGATTAGGCGCTGTGCGTGTGCGACGTCGCATCCGAGGCCGATGGCGAAACTCTTTCGGGGAGAAAGGAAGCCGTGGTGATCGTCGGTGGTGCGGGCCAGCCAGAAGTAGGAGCGGCCGTCGGGCATCTGCGACACCTGGGTGACGATGCGGCCGGGGGTGGCGAAGGCGTCGTGGACCACCCAGAGTGGACAGCTCCCGCCGACACGGGAGAAGTGAAATGCGGTGGCCGACTGCCGTTTCGAGATGTTTCCGGCCCGGTCGGTGCGGACCAGGATGAACGGGATGCCACGATTGCGCGGACGCTGCAGCGTGGAGAGCCGATGGCAGACGGTCTCGAAGCCGACGCCGAATGTCAGGCCGAGCAACTCGACGTCGTAGCGGACCGTCTCGGCGGCCCGCAGGAATCTCTCGTACGGCAGGAGCAGTGCGCCGGCAAAGTAGTTCGCCAACCCGATCCGGGCGAGCGGAACCGACGACGGATGAAGGTTGTCGGCCTCGGTCACCAGCGCGTCGATGATGGCGGCCTGGGTCAGCAGTGCCAGTTGGGTGGCGAGCTGAAACGCCCGTTGCCCCGAGGTGAGGCGCCCCGCCAGATGGATCACGCCGTGTTCCTCGTCGAACCGGCGCTTGGGGGAGCGGGCCGCATCGCGCGGGTCGGCGTGGTGATCGATCGACACCGAGATCCCGAACTCCTCGGCCAGCAGATCGGCCAGCTGGAGATCGAGGCCGCCGATCCGCAGTCGATGCCTGTCGAAGAGCGTTTCGGCGGCCTCGTCGAGGCTGTCGATGTAATTCTTGCGGTCGTAGAAGAAGTCGCGGACCTCCTCGAACGGCATCGGTGTCGTGGCCGGCACCCCGCCAGAGGAGATCCGCGCCCGATGACTCTCGAGTTCGGTGTCGGCCGCGATCAGCCGCCGGTGCATCCCGACCAGGGTGCGGCCGACCGCGGGCATCCGCGCCACCAATTCGGTGATCTCGGCGCGGGTCACCTCGCCGGAGTCGGGTTGTGCGGTGAGGACATCGGCGAGGTCGGCCACCAGGCGCGCGTCGCCGTCGGGTGCGAAGTAATCGGCGTCGAGATCGAACTCCCGGGTCAGGGTGAGCAGGACCGGGACGGTGATGGGGCGCTGGTCGTTCTCGAGCTGGTTGACATAGCTGGTGGACAGTTCGACGCGACGGGCGAGTCCGGCCTGGGAGAGGCCCCGCTCGTCCCGGAGACGTCGCAGGCGTGCGCCGATGAACATCCGGCCCGAGGAACGTGGCGAGAGCTCTGGCATGTCGCGAGCATAGTCGTCCCGACGTCCGCAACATTCGCAAAATGGCCGCTGATCGTTCGCTGAAATACGCACTATCCAGGGCTTTCGCTGGTCGCGCCGAGCTGCGTACGGTGCGGACATGATCACTCATCACGTTCGCACCCGTCGTAGTTCCGAGGATTTCCCGCAGTCCGAGCATCTCGCCCAGAAGATCGCGGAGGTCGCTGCCGATCCGGTGGCCGTTCCCGACGAGACCACGGAGATGGTGATCAACCGGATCATCGACAACGCTGCGGTGAGTGCGGCGTCGGTGATCCGTCGGCCGGTCACCACTGCGCGGCAGCAAGCGCTGGCGCATCCGTCCACGCCGGGAGCGAGCGTTTTCGGCGTCGGCGGCACCTACTCGCCGGAGTGGGCGGCCTGGGCCAACGGTGTCGCCGTGCGCGAACTCGACTTCCACGACACCTTCCTCGCCGCCGAGTACTCCCATCCGGGGGACAACATCCCGCCGCTCGTCGCGGTCGCCCAGCATCTGGGAATCGGCGGTGCCGATCTGATCCGCGGGCTGGCCACCGCCTACGAGATCCAGATCGACCTCGTGCGCGGTATCTGTCTGCACGAACACAAGATCGATCACGTGGCACACCTCGGGCCGTCGGTGGCCGCGGGTCTCGGCACCATGCTCGGTCTGGATGGGGAGACCATCTACCCGGCCGTCGGGCAGGCCCTGCACCTGACCACCGCCACCCGGCAGTCGCGCAAGGGCCTCATCTCCAGTTGGAAGGCCTACGCGCCGGCCCACGCCGGCAAGATCGGCATCGAGGCGGTCGACCGGGCCATGCGCGGTGAGGGCGCGCCCGCCCCGATCTGGGAGGGTGAGGACGGTGTGATCGCCTGGCTGCTCGGCGGGCCGGGGGCAACCTACGACGTCGCGTTGCCGGCGCCGGGTGAACCCAAGCGCGCGATCCTCGACAGCTACACCAAAGAGCACTCCGCGGAGTACCAGAGCCAGGCGCCGATCGACCTCGCCCGTCGGATGCGCGAGAGGATTTCCGACGTCGACGACATCGAGTCGATCGTGCTGCACACCAGCCACCACACGCATGTGGTCATCGGAACGGGATCGGGAGACCCGCAGAAGTTCGATCCGACGGCCAGCCGAGAAACCCTGGACCACTCGGTGATGTATATCTTCGCGGTTGCCCTGCAGGACGGTACCTGGCATCACGAAGCCTCGTATGCGCCCGAACGCGCGAACCGCCCCGACACCATCGAGTTGTGGCGCAAGATCTCCACGGTCGAGGACCCGGAGTGGACCCGCCGGTATCACTCCACCGACCCCGCCGAGAAGGCATTCGGGCGCCCGGGCGGTCATCACCTTGGGCAACGGTGAGGTCATCACCGACGAGCTCGCCGTCGCCGACGCACACCCGTTGGGCGCCCGGCCATTCGCGCGCAAACAGTACGAGGCCAAGTTCGCCACAATGGCCGACGGCGTGGTGGAACCCGAAGAGCAGCAACGGTTCCTGGACATCGCCACCAGTCTGGCCGAACTCGGTGCCGGTGAGTTGGGTGCGCTCAACGTCGCCGTGCGCCCGACGGTTCTGGACAAGGCGCCGACGACGGGTAAGGGGATCTTCTGATGTCACTGTTCTCCAGTGGTGTCACCGACACCGACAAGCGCAAGGCGTTGCGCGCCGGTCTGAGATCCGGTGAGCTGCAACGGTGGCCGGGGGCCTTCTCGCCGCTGGTGGCCAAGCTCGTCGCCGACATCGGTTTCGAGGGGGTGTACGTCTCCGGCGCCGTACTCTCGGCGGACCTGGGTCTGCCCGACATCGGATTGACCACACTGACCGAGGTCGCCACCCGTGCTGGGGCGATCGCACGGGCGACCGATCTGCCCGCGCTCGTCGACGGCGACACCGGATTCGGCGAGCCGATGAGTGCGGCCCGGACCGTCGCGATGCTGGAGGACGCCGGCCTGGCCGGTTGTCATCTCGAGGATCAGGTGAACCCCAAGCGGTGCGGGCACCTCGACGGCAAGGACGTGGTCCCCGTCGGCGACATGCTCAAGCGACTGGCCGCAGCCGTGAACGGCCGGCGCGACGAGAACTTCGTCATCTGTGCGCGCACCGATGCCCGCGCGATCGAGGGTCTCGACGCGGCCATCGATCGGCTCCCGACCATCGTCGCCGCCGACATGCGACGCAGCCGCGGGCTGGACCCCGTTGCACCACACCACGGTTTGGGTTACGCGGAGAACTTCCTGAATATGTGTTTCGGGGAGGTGCCCGACCCGGCAATTGTCCGGGCATTCGCGAAGTCGATGGTGCTCTACGCCGAACACAGTTTCAATGCATCCACCTTCGCCGCGCGCGTCGTGACCTCGACCCAGTCGGATATCTACAGTGCCGTGACCGCGGCGATCGGCGCGCTGAAGGGGTCGCTGCACGGCGGCGCCAACGAGGCGGTCATGTACGACATGATCGAGATCGACCGTCCCGAACTGGCCCGGGCATGGCTCGACGCCAAGTTCGAGCGGAAGGAGAAGATCATGGGCTTCGGTCACCGCGTGTACAAGAACGGCGATTCCCGGGTGCCGACGATGAAGGCCGCATTCGCCGAGGTCGCAGCACATGTGGGGGACAGCAGGTGGCTCGGGATCTACACCGAACTCGAGGCGGCGATGGCGCAGCGCACCGGCATCAAACCGAACCTCGATTTCCCCACCGGTCCCGCCTATCACCTCATGGGTTTCGATATCGCATCATTCACGCCGATCTTCGTGATGAGCCGCATCACGGGGTGGACCGCCCACATCATGGAACAGGTTGCCACCAACGCACTGATCCGACCACTGAGCCAGTACTCTGGTGTACCGCAGCGGGTACTGGGCGGCTGATGGCCGACGAGTACGTCGAGCCGTGAAAACCGCACAGCGACAAGTCGATCTGTGTGAAGCGGCACGACCGGTGCGGGTGAAGAGTGCAAGGACGGCCCCGGTGCGCATGCGCACGCGACGAGAGAGAGTCAAGTGTTCGACAAGGTTCTGGTTGCCAACCGCGGCGAGATCGCGATCCGTGCATTCCGCGCGGCGTACGAATTGGGGGCACGTACGGTAGCGATCTTCCCGTATGAGGATCGCAATTCGGTGCATCGGCTCAAGGCCGACGAGTCGTATCAGATCGGGCGGCCGGGCCATCCGGTACGCGCCTACCTGTCCGTCGATGAGGTGGTGGCCGCCGCGGTGCGCTGCGGCGCCGACGCCATCTATCCGGGGTACGGATTTCTCTCCGAGAACCAGGGACTTGCGGCGGCGTGTGCGCAGGCGGGCATCACGTTCGTCGGCCCGTCGGCCGATGTCCTGGAGCTGACCGGAAACAAGGCGACCGCGGTGGCCGCGGCCAAGGCGGCCGGCCTGCCGGTGCTGGCATCCTCAGAGCCATCGTCGGACATCGACGAGCTGCTCGCGGCTGCCGAGGACATGCGGTTCCCCGTCTTCGTGAAAGCGGTGGCCGGTGGCGGTGGGCGCGGGATGCGTCAGGTGCCGCGTATCGAGGACCTCGCCGAGGCCATCGGGGCGGCGTCCCGGGAAGCCGAGGCGGCCTTCGGCGATCCGACGGTGTTCCTGGAGCAGGCGGTGGTCAATCCCCGCCACATCGAGGTGCAGATCCTCGCCGACACCCACGGCGATGTCATCCATCTCTACGAGCGTGACTGCAGTGTGCAGCGTCGGCATCAGAAGGTCATCGAGCTGGCGCCCGCGCCGAATCTGTCGCCGGAGCTGCGTGAGCGGATCTGTGCCGATGCGGTGGCCTTCGCCCGCCACATCGGCTACTCGTGCGCGGGCACGGTGGAGTTCCTGCTCGACGAACAGGGCAACCATGTGTTCATCGAGATGAATCCGCGGATTCAGGTCGAGCACACGGTCACCGAAGAGATCACCGACGTCGACCTGGTCGGTTCGCAGCTACGCATCGCCGCCGGCGAATCGCTGGCCGATCTGGGATTGACCCAGGACCGCATCGCGATTCGTGGGGCGGCGCTGCAGTGCCGGATCACCACCGAGGACCCGGCCAACGAGTTCCGGCCCGACGTCGGCCGGATCACCGCTTACCGCTCACCGGGTGGTGCGGGTGTGCGGCTCGACGGCGGTGCCGTCCTCGGAGCCGAGGTCAGTGGCCACTTCGACTCGATGCTCGTCAAATTGACCTGCCGTGGAAGAGATTTCGCCACTGCTGTGCGACGTGCCCGCCGTGCGGTGGCCGAGTTCCGCATTCGTGGCGTGGCCACCAACATCCCGTTCCTGCAGGCTGTGCTCGACGACCCCGATTTTCGGGCGGGGCGGGTGACGACATCGTTCATCGCCGACCGGCCGTGGCTGTTGACCTCGCGTTCCTCGGCCGACCGCGGGACCAAGATCCTGACCTACCTCGCCGACGTGACGGTCAACAAACCGCACGGTGAGCGCCCGACGACGGTGTACCCGCGCGACAAACTCCCCACCCTCGACAAAGACGTGCTGGCCCACCCGCCGGCCGGCTCCAAACAGCGACTCACCGAGCTGGGGCCGGAGGGATTCGCCGCGGACCTGCGCGCCCGAAAGGCGTTGGGTATCACCGACACCACCTTCCGCGACGCTCACCAGTCGCTGCTGGCGACCCGGGTGCGCACCAGCGGACTGATGATGGTCGCGCCGTATGTGGCGGCGACGACACCGCAGTTGCTCTCCATCGAATGTTGGGGCGGGGCAACCTATGACGTCGCACTGCGATTCCTCAAGGAGGATCCGTGGGATCGACTGGCACAGATGCGTGAGGCGATTCCCAACATCTGCCTGCAGATGCTGTTGCGTGGTGCCAACACCGTCGGCTACACCCCGTATCCGACGAAGGTGACCACCGCTTTCGTCGCCGAGGCGACCGAGGTGGGTATCGACATTTTCCGGATCTTCGACGCGCTCAACAACATCGAGCAGATGCGTCCGGCCATCGACGCGGTCCGCGAGACCGGAACGGCGGTCGCCGAGGTCGCGATGAGCTACACCGGCGACCTGGCGAATCCGACCGAGGATCTCTACACCCTCGACTACTACCTGCGACTCGCCGAGCAGATCGTCGACGCGGGTGCTCATGTGCTGGCCATCAAGGACATGGCCGGTCTGCTGCGCGCCCCGGCGGCCACCAAGCTGGTCTCCGCGCTGGTCAAGGAGTTCGAACTGCCGGTGCACGTGCACACCCATGACACGCCGGGTGGTCAGTTGGCCACGTACCTGGCGGCGTGGGAGGCCGGGGCGTCGGCCGTCGACGGGGCGAGCGCCGCCCTGGCGGGTACCACGAGTCAGCCGGCACTGTCGGCGATCGTCGCCGCCACCGCGCACACCGAGCGCGACAGCGGACTCGATCTGGCCGCGGTATGCGACCTGGAGCCGTACTGGGAAGCGCTGCGCAAGGTCTATCACCCGTTCGAATCGGGTCTGCCGGCGCCCACGGGACGCGTGTACACCCACGAGATCCCGGGCGGCCAGTTGTCGAATCTGCGGCAACAGGCCATTGCGCTCGGTCTGGGCAACCGGTTCGAGGCCGTCGAGCAGGCCTACGCCGCGGCCGACCGGCTGCTGGGCAGGCTGATCAAGGTGACCCCGTCGTCGAAGGTGGTCGGCGATCTCGCCCTTGCGATGGTCGGCCGCGGTATCACGGCCGACGAATTCGCCTCTGACCCGTCCTCATTCGACATTCCGGACTCGGTGATCGGATTCCTGCGTGGCGAACTCGGCGACCCCGCCGGCGGCTGGCCGGAACCGCTGCGCACCCTGGCTCTCGAAGGGCGCGCGGAACCGCGTGCGACGGTGGAACTCTCGGCCGCAGACTCCGCGGCTCTCGACAAACCCGGCCGCGACCGGCAGGTCACCCTCAATCGTCTGCTCTTCCCCGGCCCCACCAAGGACTTCGAGGATCACTTCGAAACCTACGGTGACACCTCACGATTGAGTGCCAACCAGTTCTTCTACGGACTGCGCTACGGCGAAGAACACCGGGTGGAACTCGAACCCGGCGTCGATCTCATCATCGGTCTCGAGGCCATCAGCGAACCCGACGAGAAGGGTATGCGCACGGTCATGTGCGTGCTCAACGGGCAACTCCGCCCGGTGTCGGTACGCGATCGCTCCATCGACTCGACGGTGGAGGCAGCCGAAAAGGCCGATCGCTCCAACCCCCACCACATCGGCGCACCCTTCGCGGGGGTCGTGTCACTCGCGGTGGATGTGGGTGACGAGATCGTCGCCGGCGCGGCGATCGGCACCATCGAAGCGATGAAGATGGAAGCCACCATCACCGCCCCGATCGGCGGCAAGGTCGCGCGCGTCGCGATCGGACCGGTCAGTTCCGTGGCACCGGGGGATCTGCTCATCGAGATCGGGTAGGTGCCCTCGCCGGCCACTCGGCCCGGCAGGATTGAGGGGCCGGCCGGGGTGCTGTCCTGTCTGCTGGTGTGCCGCGATCGGCGCGCTCTCGCTGCGCTCGTGCGTGCCGGTTCAACCGGCGGGTGGGGTGCCGGTCTCGGTTGACGCGTCGATCACGGCGTCTGCGACTTCCCGGGTGGACGCGACGCGCGCGGCGTTCGGCTCGTCGACGGTGTCGATCCACCGCGCCGCCTGCTCGGGAGTCTTGCCGGCGGCGATGTGGCGGGTGAGCAGTCGCCGACGGCGGACCCCGGTCTCGGCGTCGACGTAATAGAGGCGGGTCAGCAACGGGCGCACCATGTTCCACTCCGGTTCATCGAGTCCGAGGTAGTTTCCTTCGGCCACGACGAGCCGCGCGGATGCGGGGATGACCAGTCGCGCGGCAATGGGTTCACCCATCGTGTGATCGAAATCCGGTGCGTAGACGTCGGATTCGGCGGCGACGACTCTGTGCAACAGCGCAACGAAGCCCGCTGCGTCGAAGGTGTCGGGTGCACCCTTGCGGTCCCGGCGACCGAGTGCGTCGAGGACGTCGTCGGAGAGGTGGAAGCCGTCCATCGGCAGGTAGCCGACCGCATCCGGTCCCAGAGTCTCGGCGGCGTGGGCGAGCACCCGTCGGGCGAGGGTGGTCTTGCCTGCCCCGGGCGGACCGGCGAAGCCGATCACCACGCGCTCCCGGGATGCGGAGGCGAGCGCAGCGATGTCCGATTCGACCGTCACGACTCGACCCTACGCATCGCGGGGTCGTGGCGTGTGTCCGCGAGGAACGAGCCGCGCCCTCCATTTGCTGGTTGAGCCGTGTCCGCGAGGAACGAGCGGCCACGTGTCGAAACCATCCGCAACCCGAAAACGTCAGCGCCCCAACACAATTCACCACCCCAGAGTCGACGACCCACAATTGTCGAACCCCCGACGGAAATGAGAACTCGCACCGGCAGATCTGCGACCGCGGGAGGGCGCAGATCCGTCGATGCGAGTTCGTGCATCCGGCGGCGAGGCGGGGCAACTCACCCGCCGCCGGAGCCGTCTCGGTCGGCTACTTGTTCCCGAAGTAGCTGACGTCGTCGTTGCCGATGAGGTCGGGAACGGTCCAGCCGTCGAGGTCGTACTCGGACAGGCACTGCTCGGCGAGACCCTTCATCTGATCTACGCCACCGCGGTTCTGGGCGGCGAAGAGCAACTCGGCCTTCACGTTCTCGTGGTTGCCGGAGTAGTTGCGCTCGTAGAGCTCGTGGCGGCCACCGAACTCGGAGCCGATTGAATCCCACAGTGCCTTCATGACCTTCACGCGGTCGACGGCGGTGATGCCGTTGGAGCCACGAACGTACTTGTCGAGGTACGGCCGGACGTCGGGGCTCTTGAAATCGGCCGCACTCGACGGGAGATAGATCAGACCCGATGCGACGTCCTGCTCGATGATCTCCTTGATCCGCGGGTAGCCCTGCATCATGAACATGCGGTAGGTGAGCCCGTATTCGAGTCGGGGGATCACGGTGTCGCCGATCCATGGCTCCGGGTTGTGGGCCATGGCGTCGGTGAGCGTCCAGAACAGATTGCGCCAGCCGATGACCTCACCGACGCGGGTCTGCACGCCGCGGAACCCGCCGGAGCCGGTGCAGTCGAGGGCCTTCATCAACAGGCCGGCGATGAAGTCGAGTTTGACCGCGAGCCGCGTGCAGCCCTGGAAGGTGAAGCGGGGCAGGAAGCCGGACTGCGGGAAGAACGCGTTGATGCGCTCGACGTCGCCGTACATGAAGACGTTCTCCCACGGCACGAGCACCTTGTCGAAGACGAAGATGGTGTCGTTCTCGTCCATCCGGCTCGACAGTGGGTAGTCGAAGGGGCTGCCCATCACGGCGGCCTGCTCGGTGTAGGACGACCGGCAGATCAGTTTGATGCCCGGTGCGTCCATCGGGACCGTGCAGATGAGGGCGAATTCCTTCTTCTTGATCGGCAGGCCGTAGTGGGCGATGAAGTTGTAGTTGGTGATGGCCGATCCGGTGGCGACCACCTTGGCGCCGGAAACCACCAGGCCGGCGTCGGTCTCCTTCTCCACCTTCATGAAGACGTCACCCACCTCGTCGGGCGGCAGCTGGCGGTCGACGGGCGGATTGATGATGGCGTGATTCCAGTAGAGGACCTTCTCCTGGGATTCGCGGTACCATCGTTCGGCGTTGGCCTCGAAAGGTGCGTAGAGGTCCTTGTTGGCGTGCAGGGTGCCCAGGAAGCTGGCCTTGTAGTCGGGGGAGCGGCCCATCCAGCCGTAGGTCATCCGCGCCCACTCGGCGATCGCGTCGCGTTCCTTGATGAGATCGTCGGAGCTGGTCGGAGCCTTGAAGAAGGGCATGGTGACGCCCCCGTTGCCGGTGTCGGTCGCGGTGGTGACCTTGTCCTTGGTCGCCGGGTCGTGCATGGAGTCGTAGAGCCGGGCGGTCATCCGGATCGGGTTGCGGAAGGCCGGATGGGTGGTGACGTCCTTGACGCGCTCACCGTGCAGCCAGATCTCGCGGCCGTCGCGCAGCGACTCGATGTACTCGTCGCCGGTCATCGGCCGTGATGCGAAGTTCTCGGTCTTGTTCGCCGGCGAGTCGGCGGCCGGATTCACCTGCGGCGCGCCGGTGTCGGGACGTTCGATGGTGGTCATGATTGATACCTCTTTCTGATCGATTGATCGCGAGTGTCGATGAATGATGCTTGGCTGGACGGGACTTGCGGTCAGGCGGACTGTTCGGCGCCGGTGAGGTGAAACGGTGTGAACGTGGTCGTCGAGTCGAACCAGCCCGAATGCGGGTCGTCGGCACTCAGGGTCCACAGGGAATTGACGGTGGGCTCGCCCAGATCGTGGAAAGTGCTGCGGTAGTAGAGAAGTGGTGACTTTCCGCTGGACTCGGCATCAACGATCTCACCGATGAAGATGATGTGGTCGCCACCGTCGTAGCTGCGCCACGGCACGCAGCTGATGGTTGCCGCTGATCCGCACAGGACCGGTGCGGTGGCGCCGTCGGCCCAGACCGGGCCAGGGTTCGCCGGGCGTCCGGCGAAATGCATTGCGATGTCGAGCTGATCGGCCGCGAGGATGTTCACCGCGAACGGCGCGTCGGACAAGAAGTTGCACGCCTTGGACTTTCGGGTCAGCGTCACCTGGCAGAGGCGGGGTTCCAGCGATACGGCGGTGAAGGCTGTCACCGTTGCGCCGTGCGGTTCTCCGTCATTGTTTGCGCAGGTGATGACAGTGACGCCGCTGGCGAACTGGCCGAAGACGTTCTGTAGGGCCCGACGTTCTGTGTCACCGTGTCCCATATGACCTCTCCTTTCGATGAGGCAGAATGTGATGTAGAACATAGGTTGACACCGGCCCGACTTCGATCCGCTGAACGCGATGGCGATCCGGAATGCGCGGTGGAGTCGTGAGGAGTTGTGATGGGCCAGGTCGAGCGGCTTTCCATTCCGGGGGATCCGGAGTGGGAAGCGGCGTCGGCAGCGGTTTCCGACGCCTACTTTCCGCATACGCTGGATCCGCGGGAGGCGGGTAGTACGGCGTTCGACGCCGATGTGGCGGTTACCATGCTCGGGCCGCTGCGCATCGCGCGGATCGGCTGGGGGGCGGAGGTGGCTATCCACACCGAGCATCCGGGCGCCTACGGCATCAACGTCCCGCTCGGGGGTGTGCTGGAAACCCGGGTCGGCGGTAATGCGGTGGTCTCCACCAACGGGCTGGCCACGGTGAACCCGCCGGACACCCCGGCCGAGATCACACGGTGGTCGAGTACGTGCACGATTGTGGGCGTCAAGATCGACCGGGATTTTCTGCAGCACGAACTCTGCCGCGTCACGGGGCGACCCGACGCCACCATCCCGGATCAGCTGGATCTGCACTCACCGGAGGGGGCGAGCTGGTTCCGCCTCGTTCAGTCCATCGCGGGTCAGCCGACCGACGACCCGCTCCTGGCCAATCCGCTCATCGCCCAGCAACTCGCCGGGTCGCTGACCGATGCCTTCCTGCTCGCCGCCGTGCCCGACGATCCGGCCGATCTGAGCCGGCTGCAGCCGCGCATCGTGACGCGGGTACTCGACGCGCTACGGGCCGATCCGGCCCGGCCGTGGTCGGCCGCCGACATGGCCGATGTCGCCGGCGTGAGTGTCCGTCGCCTCCAGGAGGGCTTCCGTGAGTACGTCGGACGGACCCCGCGGGAGTGCCTCACCGAGATCCGGCTCGCCGCCGTCCACGCCGACCTGACCTCGGGTGCGGTGGCCTCGGTGACCGATGCGGCGATGAAATGGGGGTTCACCCACACCGGTCGGTTCGCCGCCGCATTCCGCACCAAGTACGGGGTGGCTCCGTCGCAGGTGTTGCGCGAAGCGTGAGGCGCGATCACCGCCGCCCGAACCCCGGGCGGCGGTGATCGTGTCGTGCTACCTACTCCGGATCAGACGAGCTGTTCGCGCATGGTCTGCGCGGCGGCGACCATGTTCCGCAGCGACTCGACCACCTCGCCGGTGTCGCGGGTTTTGAGGCCGCAGTCCGGATTCACCCAGAGACGCTGCGCATCAACGGCTTTGAGTGCCGATGCGAGGGAGTTCTCGATCTCGGCGGTACCTGGAACGCGCGGAGAGTGGATGTCGTAGACACCCGGGCCCACCGCATTGGCGAAGCCGATCGCATTGAGATCGTCGAGTACCTCCATGTGTGAGCGGGCGGCCTCGATCGAGGTGACGTCCGCGTCGAGGGCGGCGATCGCACCGATCACCTCACCGAACTCCGAATAGCACAGGTGTATACCGCGCCGGCCAATTCGGGTAGACCGCCGACGGCATCGGTCACCAGTGACGGTTCGTCGAACTGGACCCATTCCACGCCGGCGTCGACGAGATGATCGAGTAACTCGAAGTAGGCCGGTACGACGTCGTCGATACGCGTGATCGGATGGGGCGCACCGTCAACCGCCTTGCACAGGGTGAGGAAGGTGACCGGGCCGAGTACGACCGGCCGGGCGGGGATCCCGAGCGCGTGGGCCGCGGCGATCTCGGCGAGAATCTTCTCCGGCCGCAGGCGGAACGTGGTCGCCGCCGAGATCTCCGGCACCAGATAGTGATAGTTGGTGTCGAACCACTTGGTCATCTCGAGCGGCGCGATCTCCGTGGTCCCGCGGGCCGCGGCGAAGTACCGGTCGAGCGGATCGGTGACCCCGGCGACCCGAGGCGGAAGCGCGTCGAGCATGACCGCGGTGTCGAGGACGTGGTCGTAGAACGAGAAGGTGTTGACCGGGACCGAATCAAGCCCGGCCGCAACGAGTTCGGTCCAGGTCTGGCGCCGCAGATCGGCGGCGACGGTGTGGAGGTCGGCGGCCGGCACGCGGCCCGCCCAGTATCCTTCGACGGCACGTTTGAGTTCGCGGCCGGGTCCGATGCGGGCGGTACCGAGAACGG
This sequence comes from Gordonia bronchialis DSM 43247, assembly GCF_000024785.1. Taxonomy (NCBI): domain Bacteria; kingdom Bacillati; phylum Actinomycetota; class Actinomycetes; order Mycobacteriales; family Gordoniaceae; genus Gordonia; species Gordonia bronchialis. The sequence continues at coordinate 1,908,673 of NC_013441.1, forward strand.
TCGCGGTGAACGGTCGTGGTGACATGTGTGTACTCCTGCAGGACAGACGGATGGTCTCCCCGCCCTGCATGGGTACGTCGAGCAAGCCCCTCCGGCGCCGAAAAGGTGGTACAGACACCGTGATTCGCCAGTTCGACCTGCGCCCATTCCACGAGGCGGCGAGCCACCGGACGCAGCGCGTCCGGTACACCTGGCAGGTCTTCGGGCTCACCGGCGTGCGACGTCGATGGACGTGGCTCCTACTGGCCGTCGCTTCCCGGACCCGCAGGTCCAGTGCTCGTTGACGGCGGTCGTTCCGGCATACCGCTGCGGGACAGCTCCGGATTCACACCGGATTCCCTCTCACCCGACCGTTCACCGAACGGGCGGGCTCGACGCCGGCCGGTGTCGTAGGGGCTCCATGATCGACACGGTCGGCGAACCAACTGCACCACCGACCATAGTGGATGCCGCGCGTCCGGCAGGACCGGGTACCCCGGAGGGCGACGCGGCGATCAGGCCGGCACGGGGTGGGCGGCGCGCTGTTGTGCGGCGGCCCGATGCAGGATGCGGTGCGCGCCGCGATACAGATGACTGTGCTCCGAGGTCGACGACCAGAGGCGTCCGCCCGCCTGGCGCAGCAACTCGGCGGCCAGCGTCGACGCCGTGCGCGGCGGGATCACCAGAACGGTCACGTCGGCGCGCTCGGCGGTGATGCACATCAGCGGCAGCGTCTCCGGTCCCTGCGCGGAGTCCAGACCGGGATAGCGGCCCAGGTTGCGCCAGTTGACCTCGATACCGGTGATGGTGCCCAGACGCTCACGGGCAGCCGACTGCAGTCCGCCGAGTTCGGTGGAGATGTGGTCGGTGTAGGGCAGCCACGCACCGCCGATGACGTCGGATAGGTCGGCGGCGAGGCTCAGGCGCGTCGGGCCCAGGGTGGGCGCCGGCGCGCTCCCGGCGGTCATTGCTGTCCGGTGGAGGAGGAGTCGACGTCGGAGTCGGAGAACTCGAGGTCGACGGTCGCCGTTGTCGCGGCATCGGTATGCGGTGCGGCATCGGGATGAGAGAAGAGGGGATCGGCGTTCACCGGAGGTCCAATCAGTTCGTGCGGTCGTCAGATTCGTCGCCGCCATCTCGACTCTACGCGTGGGGGGCCCGGCCACCCGCCAGCGGGTGCGGCGAGTCGCTCAACTGCCCCGGTACGTCGAGTAGGCGAACGGGCTCAGGAGCAGCGGGACGTGATGGTGGCGGTCGGGGTCGTCGATCTCGAAACAGATGTCGACCTCGGGGTAGAAACCGGTGATGTCGTTGTCGGCGAACCAGTTCCCGGTGTCGAAGACGAGGTGATAGATCCCGGGGACCAGTGCCTCGGTGGTGACCTGCCCGATCCGGCCATCGGAATCGGTGACGCCCGAAGACAATTCGGTGCCACTGGCATCCTGCAGGACCACGGCGACGCCGGCCGCCGGAGCGCCCGTCACCGCGTCGAGCACATGGGTGGACAGCCCGCTCATACGTCGGCGACCTCGCCGGCGAAACGTCCCGCCGGTGCCAGCATGCGCTGCAGGCGGCTCCGGTTGATCTTGGCCAGTTCCATGCGCAGCACCCTACGCTCGGTGGCCGGGTCATTGCGCAGACGCTGCTCGAGGATGGCGAGGAGTTCATCGGCGGGCCGGCCGTTGGCGAATACGAGGTAGACGTGCCCGAACTTCTCGTCGTAGGCCTCGTTGAGTTCGCGCAGCCGCGCCAGTACCGCCGGATCGGCCCCCGCCACACCCGACTGCTCCCGCTTCGACGACGGGTTGTCGGGTCGTTCACCGATGCGGGGATGGCCGGCCAACGCCTCGTCGAGGTCGGCGTCGGTGAGTTCGGCCAGGATCAGGTCCGCGTACTCCAGCAGCGCCTCCTCGTCGGGAAACGGTCTGGCCCGGGCCACCCGCAGCGCCCAGATCGATGAACTGCAGCATTCGTAGAGCGCGCTGATCGCCTGTCTCTCCGTCAGTCCGTTGAAACTGTCGATACCGCGCCAATCGACTCGTCGCATGCCGCTCAGCCTAGGAGAGTTCGGGCTGACGACTGAAACGCGCGGAGGTGATGGGGTTGGCGTCGGCCACGAGGTCGTCGAAGCGGTAGTTGGCGATCTTCGCGATCTCGATGAGCGCGAACGACTTCTCGGACGTCTCCGCGTTGTCCATCCGCGACCAGCCGTGCCGCAGGACGCGGTCGTAGCGTTCGGTCTCGCGGGCGCAGATCACCAGCGGGAACCCGAAGTGCTCGCGGTAGGCCGAGGCGAGGTTGACGACGTTCTCGTGCTCGGTCTCCTCGAGATGGGACAGTCCCTTGTGGTCGACGGCGATCAGTTCGCCGGTCTCGGCGTCCTCGGCACCGAGATCGGGGAAGGCGCGGATCAGTTCGAGGTGCTGCGCGTCGCTGCCGGTGAGCATGGCCTCCTGGAAGGCGCTGCGCAGGTCGTGCACGTCTTCGAAGGGCCGCTGCTCGAAGGCGCGGTCGAGGACCCAGTCGACGTGCTGGACGACGCCGCCGAAGGTGTCGCGGAACTGTTCCTTGGTCATCGTGTTGACCTCGTCGAGGGTGATCGACCCACCGCCGGCAACCGCGGGTCCGCGCTTGGCGATGTGGAAGAACAGAAGGTTCAACAGGATCGCCGAGATCGCACCCATCGTGATGCCGGTCGAGAAGGGTATCTGCAAGAAGATGTTGGGCATCGCCTGATCGACGCCGGGCAGGGCCGGAACGTCCACCATGGTGCCGTCCTTGGCGATCACCGTGCTCGGTGGTGACGACTGCGAGTGCTCGACGTAGAGCGCGATCGCCAGGGAGGTGGCAGAGATGATGAGGTTGCGGTGGTCGGTGAAGTCGACGGTGGTCAGCGTCTGGATGCCGACGATCGCGACGGTGGCGAACATGATCAGCGCGGCGCCGCCGAGCACCGGTGCCGGGATCGATTCGACGATCTTGGCCAGCTTGGGCAGTACGCCGAGGATGATCATGATGACACCGGCGCAGGCGACCACCCAGCGGCTCTTGACCCCGGTCAGCCGAACCAGACCCACGTTCTCGGAGAACGCGGTGTACGGGAAGGAGTTGAACGAGCCGCCGATCACCGTCGCCAACCCGTCCGCGCGGACGGTGGCGGCGATGTCGCTCTTCTTGATGCGTTTGCCGACGATCTCACCGGTCGCGAAGACCGAACCGGTCGATTCGACGATCACGACGAGCAACACCACGATCAGCGAGACGATCGCCACCAGGTCGAAGCGCGGCCAGCCGAAGGCGAACGGAGGGGTGAAACCCACCCAACTCGCCTCGCCGACGCTGCTGAAATTCGCGTCGCCGAGCAGCCAGGCGACGAAGGTCCCGACCGCGAGTCCCATCAGCACCGCGATGGTCGCCATGAACCCGCGGAAGAAGCGCTGCATCAACACGATCAGCAGGATCGTGCCGAGGGCATAGAGGTTCCACCGGGGGTTGGCGGGGTCGTGGTCGTGGGTCGCCGGGTCACTGATCGCGTCGCCGGCACCGATCGGCAGCAGACAGATGCCGATGATGGTGATCAGGGTGCCGGTCACCACGGCCGGCAGGAACCGGATGAGTTTGGCGAAGAACGGCGCGATGAGGAACGTGAAGACGCCCGCGGCGATGACCGCGCCGTACACGGTCTGCAGGCCGACACGGGCCGCGTGTTCGCCGGTGCCCGCGTTGTCGTTGGCGATCTTGATCACCGGCGCGAGGGTGGCGAAGGTGATGCCCTGCAGGAGCGGCAGACGCACGCCGATCTTCCAGAATCCGACCGCCTGGAGCAGCGACGCGATGCCGCACGTGAAGAGGTCTGCGGTGATGAGCATCGTCAGCGCTTCGTCGTCGAGGTTGATCGCGCGGGCGATCAGCAACGGCACCAGGACCGCGCCCGCGTAGAACGCGACGACGTGCTGGGCACCGAGCGCGACCATCTTGCCGACCGGGGGAACCTGGTCGACGGGGTGGACGCGCTTGTTCCTCGGGGTGGCTGCCGGGACGGCTTCGGTCGTCATTGGTCTCCTACCGTGATCGCTACGGGGGGAATCATGGACCCACGGACGCGACCTCGCCAGACGGCGGATCGTATATTGCGTCAGGGTTAATCCGACGGACCGACGATGTCCTCGGATGGTGATCGGAGGTGCGATGTCGTCGCGTGAACCGCATGCGGGCCGGGGTGCCGAAGCGTCCGGACGGGTACTGGGAGTGGTGCTCGCCGCCGGTGCCGGAAGCCGCTTCGGGATGCCGAAAATCCTTGCACATCAAGGAGACTGGCTGCGCTCGGCAGTGGCGGCACTGCACGACGGCGGGTGTGACGAGGTCGTCGTGGCGATGGGGGCCGCCGCGGTCGCCGTTCCGCGTGGCGCGAGTGCGCTGGTGGTCGAGAACTGGGCGGACGGATTGAGTGCCTCGGTGTCGGCAGCCATCGGAGCGGCACGTCAGCGGGCGGTGAGCGCCAATGTTCTTTTACAGGTTGTTGACATGCCCGATGTGGGAGCCGATGTGGTCGCACGTGTCCTGGCCGCCGCGCAGGGTCGTCCCGATGCGCTGGTGCGTGCGCAATTCGACGGCGCGCCATCCCATCCGGTCTACCTCGGTGCCGACCATCTACCGGGGGTTCTCGCGGTGCTACGCGGCGACGTGGGCGCGCAGACGTACCTGCGCCGACGCAACGACGTAATCGGCGTCGAGTGCGGGGATCTGGCGAGTGGGCGTGATCGCGACGTGGAGTGAACGCGGTGTGCGGGCTGGGCGCGTCTAGGACTGGGCATCGGCCCGGGCGCCCAGGGCGTACATGACGGTGTCGACGACGGCCTCGTTGTCGACGCGGCCCTTCTCGTGGCCGGTCAGCCGGGGCTGGGTGCAGCGGAGGAACACCGATCCGATCAGCAGGTAGGCGAGTGCGTCGGCGTCCGCCCCGTGATCGACGAGACCCGAGTCCTGGGCCGCACGGATGAAGTTGGCGATCGTCGTGATGCTGTGATGGGGGCCGTGATCGTTCTCGGCCATGACGGCGAAGAGGTCGTCGCGTAGTTCGGCGTCGGCCTGGCTGGCGAGCAGGACATCGAGGCCCGCGTCGAGGAAGGCGCCGACGTTGTCGGTGATGGCGAGCAGGCCGTTGCGCAGTTCGGCAACGGTCGGCGGTGCCTGCAGGGGTGCTGTCTTGAACTCCAGCACGGGGTGGAGCGTGGCCGAGAAGACCGCCTCCAGCAGGCCCTGGCGATCGCCGAAGTGATAGAAGATGCTGCCTTCGGAAATGCCCATCCGCGAAGCGATCTCGCGGGTGGTGAGGCGAGCGAGGCCGCGTTCGCGCAGCACGTCGAGGGTTGCGGCGATGATCTCCTCGCGGCTGGTCTTGGGGGGTCGTCCGCGACGCGTCACAAGTGTGACGATACCGAAGGTGAATTCTTCTTGAAGAATTGCTCAGAATATGGCTTATTGAGCTGCCACTCAGAATATGCGACACTTGCTGAGCTTCTACTCAGAAAAGGAGGTCGCATGTCCCGGAAGTGGTTGACCCTGACCGCCGTCTGTACCGGCGTGTTCATGCTGTTGCTCGACATCACCATCGTCAACGTGGCCCTGCCCGACATCCAGGCCGATCTGGGTGCGTCGCTGTCCGGCCTGCAATGGGTGATCGACGTCTACGCACTGACCCTGGCCGCATTGCTGCTCACCTCGGGCACCATCGCCGACATCGTGGGCCGCAAGGTGGTCTTCGCCACCGGCATCGTGGTCTTCACCGCGGGCTCGCTTGCCTGTGGCCTCGCACCCACCATCGAGTTCCTGGTGACGGCCCGCGCTGTGCAGGGGGTGGGCGGGGCGATCATGTTCGCCACCTCGCTCGCCCTTCTGGCACAGGCCTTCCCGCCGCGTGAACGGGGCGTCGCGTTCGGCGTCTTCGGGGCGGTGACCGGGGTATCGGTTGCCGTCGGCCCGGTGCTCGGTGGACTGCTGACCAGTGGCATCTCCTGGCACTGGATCTTCTACGTCAACATCCCGGTGGGGATCGCGGCGCTCGCCGTGACCATCTGGGGTGTCGACGAGTCCAAGGCTCCGGGCGTCCACCGCATCGACTGGCTCGGCTGCGTGAGTTTCAGTGCCGCACTGGCTTTTCTGGTGTTCGGTCTCATCCGCAGCCACGCCGACGGGTGGGATTCGCTCACGGTTGCCGGTTCGCTGGTGTTGGCCGCAGTACTGATCGTGGCCTTCGTCATCGTGGAACGTGTTGTCGCACAACCGATGATCGATGCGTCGTTGCTGCGGGTACCGACCTTCAACGGCGGACTGGTCGCGGCGTGGGCGATCTCGGCGTCGATGTTCTCCGTGCTGACCTACCTGGTCATCTATCTGCAGTCGATCATGGGCTACTCGGCGCTGGAGGCCGGCCTGCGGTTCCTGCCGTTCTCCGGCGTCGTCTTCGTCGCGGCCGGTGTGGCCGGGCGGCTCTCGGACATCGTGCCAATCCGGTGGCTGATCGCACCCGGTTTCGTCCTCGTCGCGGTGGGCCTGTGGCTGCTGCGCGGCACCGACCCGACCGGGGGATGGACGCAACTCATCCCCGGATTCGTCATCGCCGGCGTCGGGACCGGCATGATAAATCCGCCGCTCGCGTCGACCGCGGTGGGCGTCGTGGAACAGGCGCGTGCCGGGATGGCATCGGGCATCAACTCGACCTTCCGGCAGATCGGCATCGCGACCGGCGTCGCCCTGCTGGGCAGCCTGCTCGCGGCGCGGTACTCCGATGTCGTCACCGACGCCCTGGCCGGTGGCCCGCTCGGGGGCCGGGCCCGGGAGATCGGTGATTCGCTGGCGGCCGGTGATGTCGCCGGGGTCCTTCAGTCGGTGCCGGGTCCGATGCGCGCTCAGGTGCTGGCCGAGGCGGCGCAGGGATACGTGGCCGGACTCGATCAGATCCTCGCGATCGCCGCCTGCGTGGCGCTGGTGGCCGCCGTGATCACCGCGGTCCTCATCCGGCAGCGCGACTTCCACGACGGTGACTTCCACGAGGGGGGTGCCGACGAGGGGCTCCGCGTGATCCGGCCGGAACACACCGAAGTGGGTTAGGCCCGCACTCCGTCGTTCCCGTTTCGTTTCCTTCTCGTCGCCGTTCCGGTGCACGTCGCCGGAGCGGCGCACCCACGCCGGTGCTTAGGGTGCAGGTGGGAGGCGAGAAGTCCGGGGGCCGGGCCGCGAGGTGAAGGCCGTGACGCAGACACAGCGTGGTGGTGTCGCCGCCCTGATCGCTGCCGGTCTCGCGGTTCTGCTGCTCGCCGCGTGCTCCGCACGGACCGATGCCGGCGCACCCGTCACCGCGTCGTCGACGGCGAACGCCCGCATCCCGGCCGAGTTCGACACCACCTTCCGGTGGGTCCCCGGTCAGGTCTTCGACCTCGGCGGGTCCGAGGGAACCTTCGTCCGGGCCTTCGTGGAGTCCTTCGAACTCGCCAACGCCGGCCGGTCGGTCACGTGGGGTTATCCGGGATTCGCCGACGCCGCGCCGTCGAACATCGATCAGATGGTCACCGCATACCCGTCCGCCGTCTCGGCGCAGCGACCCGGGGTGGGTACCGTCTTCTTCACCGGGCTGCGCCGCGTCGACGACGGTGAACGTACCCGAATCGTGTTGTGCCGCTACGGTTATCGATCCATCCGGGAGAACGATGCCACGTGGTCGTCGACGCTCGACGAGGTGCGCCCGGTGGAGATCGACATCCGACGCGTCGGGGCCACCCCGCCGGCCGGGATGAGCGGGACCCAGCGGACCCCCGACGGTGACGTCTTCGGCGGCTGGTACGTCCCACGATTCGACTTCGCGGCCATCTATCCGACCCCCACCGCTGATGAGAATGCGTGCGCGGCTTCGACTCCCGAGGGGCTTGTGCGCCGGACGCCGACCCACGGCCACGCCCCGTGGCCGGTGATGGCACCGAGTCCGGGATGGTCCGGCGTCAAGGCGGTGTGAAACAGCGGATCGCCCGTCAGGAGATCGGCAAGACGGTCAAGCCCAGCGCGCCTTCGGCGAACCGGGTGACCGGGCCGACGGCGACCTCGAGTGCGTCGTCGTAGCCGGCGCGTGCCCGGCCCCACAGCCGACCCGCGTCCCCGGCACGTTCGACACCGTCAGGTTCGACACCGTCACGCTCCACACCGATGAGCGCGATCAGCTCGCCTGTCGTCGGGACGCAGACGGCCCAGACGAAAGCTCGCTCGTCGGCCCAGTCGCGATCGGTCGTCGTGACGTAGGCGACCGGGTCGTGGACGCCGAGATCGAGCAACGCCGGGACGTCGGTGATCCGGTCGTCCGCACGAAGCGCACGCAGATACCAACTCCCGGCGTTGATCTCGACAGGTTGCAGGGCGAGCTACTTCAACTCGAGGAGAACCGTGCCCTGGGTGACCGCGGCACCGGCCTCGACGGCGAGTCCGGTGACCACGCCGTCCTTGTGCGCGGTGACCGGGTTCTCCATCTTCATGGCCTCGAGGACCACGACGAGCTCGCCCGCGGCGACCTCCTGGCCCTCCTCGACGGCGACCTTGACGACGGTGCCCTGCATCGGGGCCGCCACGGCGTCGCCGGATACGGCCGCGCCGCCACCCTTCTTGCGCGAGCGGGCCTTGGGCTTGCGGCGGACCACGCCGTTGGAAGCGCCGCCACCGCCGCCCAGCGCGAGATCACCGGGCAGCGACACCTCGACGCGACGGCCGCCGACCTCCACCACGACCTTCTGGCGCGGTGCGGCGTCGTCCTCCTCGATCGGCTCGCCACCGGTGTACGGCTCGATCGGGTTCTCCCAGTCGGTCTCGATCCACTTGGTGTAGATGTCGAAGCGCTCCACGCCGTTCTCGTCGACATGGCCGTGGAAGGCCGGGTTCTCGACGATGTGGCGATGGAACGGGATGACCGTGGCCAGACCCTCGACCTGGAACTCTGCCAATGCGCGACGCGACCGCTCGAGCGCCTGCTCGCGGGTCTCGCCGGTGACGATCAGCTTGGCCAGCATCGAGTCGAACTGTCCGCCGATGACATCGCCCTGCACGACACCGGAGTCCACGCGCACGCCCGGGCCGCTCGGCTCCTTGTACACGGTGATGGGGCCGGGGGCCGGCAGGAAGTTGCGGCCGGCGTCCTCGCCGTTGATGCGGAACTCGAAGGAGTGCCCGCGCGGTGCCGGGTCCTCGGAGAACTCCAGCTTCTCGCCGTTGGCGATGCGGAACTGCTGACGCACCAGGTCGATGCCCGCGGTCTCCTCGGTGACCGGGTGTTCGACCTGCAGGCGGGTGTTGACCTCGAGGAACGACACCAGACCGTCGCTGCCGACGAGGAACTCGACGGTGCCGGCGCCGTAGTAGCCCGCTTCGCGGCAGATGGCCTTGGCCGAGGAGTGGATCTTGGCGCGCTGCTCATCGGTGAGGAAGGGGGCGGGAGCCTCTTCCACGAGCTTCTGGAAACGACGCTGCAACGAGCAGTCGCGGGTCCCGGCGACCACCACGTTGCCGTGCTGGTCGGCGATGACCTGCGCCTCGACGTGTCGGGCCTTGTCGAGGTAGCGCTCGACGAAGCACTCGCCGCGACCGAAGGCAGCGATGGCCTCGCGGGTGGCCGACTCGAACAGGTGCGGGATCTCCTCGATGGTGTAGGCGACCTTCATGCCGCGTCCACCGCCACCGAAGGCGGCCTTGATGGCGACCGGGACGCCGTGCTCCTCGGCGAAGGCGACCACCTCGTCGGCGTTCTTGACGGGGTCCTTGGTGCCCGGCGCCATCGGCGCGTCGGCCTTGAGCGCGATGTGGCGCGCGGTCACCTTGTCGCCGAGGTCGCGAATGGACTGCGGCGACGGGCCGATCCAGATGAGCCCGGCGTCGATGACGGCCTGGGCGAAGTCGGCGTTCTCCGACAGGAAGCCGTACCCCGGGTGGATCGCGTTCGCGCCGGAGCGTGCCGCCGCGTCGAGGATCTTGTCGAACACGAGGTAGGACTCCGCCGAGGTCTGCCCGCCCAGCGCGAACGCCTCATCGGCGAGCTTCACGAACTGCGCGTCCGCATCCGGCTCGGCATACACGGCGACGCTGGGCAGGCCGGCATCGCGGGCCGCGCGGATGACGCGGACGGCGATCTCGCCACGGTTGGCGATGAGGACCTTGGTGATGACGGAATTCGTGGCTGGCACTTGTTCTCCTGGGCCTTACTCGTGCTGGGTGCTGCGCCGTGACGGCACGACACCGGCGTGGCGGACATCGGTGAGTCTGTGGGTGCACCCGGCCCGATGAGAGGCATCGGCCAGGTGACATACGCCACCTGGAGTGTAGGCGGCGCACGTTCCGGCAATCACCCTAGCCCACCGAGCAATCGTTCGGTGGAGGCCCACATCACTTCGGTGAGCCGAAGGTGCTCGAGTCACCGAGGCGTCGGACCAACTCGGTGAAAGCGCGCAGGTAGGCGTGTACCGGGCCGACCTCCGGATCGATGTGATCGCCGTCTTCGGCATGCGCGCCCGGCGGTCTCTCCCCGCCGGCCGGGGTCACCTCCGCGGATTCGCGGGGGAAGCGGGCCGAGTAGCGCATCCCCGACGGGGTGCGGTTGATCCACACGTACACCTCGTCGGGCGCGTAGCTGTGCGAGCGGATGACCTTGGCGCGTCCGGCGTCGGCGGCTCCCGCGCCCGGCGCATACCGGGTGTCGATGAACGAGATCACGAACTGCGGCCCCCCGCGGTGCCCGATCAGCTCGGCGACCCGCAGAAACGGCAGCGACGCCCCTTCCCGGCCCTGTTTGAGGGCGGCGGTGGTGCGGGCGACCGCCCGATCGAAGGTCGGCGAATCCGACATGTCCACACACAGCGGCGCGACGGCGACGAACCAGCCCAGCGCGGTCAGCCAGCGGGCCTCGTCGCGGGTGTGGCGGGGGAGCACGCAGCGGAATTCCGGGTCGCCGGTCAGCTGGTGATGCACCACCGCAAAGGCCGCGAGTACACCGGCGGTGAGGGTGCCACCGGCCTCCGAGCACACCGCGGTGAACCGGTTGGCGGCGGCGTCGTCGAGGATGGTGCCCCACAACGATTCCTGCGGGGCGTCGGTGACCGGGTCGGGGTCGCGCACCGGCGGCGCGGCGGGAGTGAGTTCCGAACGCAGTGACGGCATGCCACCGGCGCCCGAACGCAGGAAACGTTCCCAGGCGCCGACCGCCGGGTGATCGGCACCGGACTGGTCGGCGAGTCGTCGCTCCTGGGCACTGAAATCGACGTAGCTGCCGACCTCGGGCAGGTTGGCGCTGCGGTGTTCGCGCACCGCGCGGTACAGGGTCACCAGCTCCTGCTGGGCCATGATCAGCGAATACCCGTCCACCAGAGAGTGGTCGGCCGCGAAGAGCAGGGTGAAGGACCGTTCCCGCCCGACGGTGGCGAACATGTACGCCGGCCACTGCAGCGGCGCCGTCGCCCGGTCGAAGGCACCGGCGAGCTGCTCCATGAGGGGACCGGCGTCGCTGTACCAGCCGATCCGGCCCATCTTGAGCTTCACCGTGCCCGGCGCGGTGGTCAGCCGCTGCAGGCCGCGGCCTTTGATGACGACGTGGCTGCGCAGCACCTCGTGCCGGTCGATCCACTGCGTCAGCACCGACCGGATCGCCGGGATCGACAACGGTTCGTCGAACTCGATCGTCAGACCCAGCCACGACTCACGCCCACCCTCGCGCCGGGTGCGCACGCGGTACTCGAAGGCCGAACGAAGGTGCTGCTCATGATTGTGGGAGGTCAGCCGGGAATCGGCGTCCCAGGCGCCCAGACCGCCCGGTACGAAGGGCGTCCACTCGACGAGACCACCGGGTTCGAGTGCCTCGTCACGGATCTGGACGAACTTCATGCCCCGGTGTCGGGGTTCGGGTCACCGGCGGTCTGGATACGTACCTGGTTCTTGATGCGGCCGAGCATGCCGGCCATCCCGCGTAGCCGCAGCGGGCTGACCACCGACCCCAGTCCGAGGTCGTAGTAGAAGTCGGCGGGCACGTCGAGGATCGCCGCCGCGGGGGCGCCGTCGAGTCCCTGGTGCAGGATCGACGCGAACCCGCGGGTCGTCGGGGCCTCCCGGGGCGCACTGAAGTAGAGGCGTACCTCGGCGGCATCGGCGGCGTCGACCGACAGGAACACCGGCGACTGGCACTCGGGGACCGGTTCCATCGCGTCTTCGCGAAGATGATCCGGGAGGTCCGGCAACTCGCCGGCGAACTCGAGCAGCAGCGTCACCCGGTCCGATTCGCCGAGAGCGCCGAAGTCGTCGACGATCTCGGCGAGAGCGGGCGGCAGGCTCATCGCTGTGCTGAACCGGAGTTCGAGCCGGGCGGCGAGCCCGGTTCGGTGCCGACGGCGATCGGGACGCGTACCGCGTTGCCCCACTCGGTCCACGAACCGTCGTAGTTGCGCACGTCGGTGAACCCGAGCAGATGGGTCAGCACGAACCAGGTGTGGCTCGAGCGCTCGCCGATGCGGCAGTACGCGATCGTCGGGGTGTCCGCGTCGAGGTCGCCGTACACCTCGTCGAGTTCGGCGCGCGACCGGAACCGGCTGTCGGGGGCGGCGGCCTTGGCCCACGGGATCGAGATCGCAGTCGGGATGTGACCGCCGCGCAGCGCGCCTTCCTCGGGATAGTCGGGCATGTGGGTGCGTTCGCCGGTGTACTCCTGCGGCGAGCGGACATCGACCAGCGGCTCGGTACCGAGCGCGGCGAGGACATCCGCGGCGAACACCCGGATGCGGGAGTCGTCGCGCTCCACTACCGGGTAATCCGAGCGCGGATACTCGGGGACGTCGAAGGAGGTGTCGCGGTCCTCGGCCATCCAGGCGTCGCGTCCGCCGTCGAGCAGGCGGACGTCTTCGTGGCCGAAGAGGGTGAACACCCAAAGCGCGTACGCGGCCCACCAGTTGCTCTTGTCGCCATAGATGACGATGGTGTCGTCGCGCTCGATTCCCTTGCTGCGCATCAACTCCGCGAACTGCTCGCCGTTGATGTAGTCACGCGTCACCGGATCGTTGAGATGCAGATGCCAGTCGATCTTCTGCGCGGTGGGGATGTGGCCGATGTCGTAGAGCAGGACGTCCTCGTCGGATTCGACGATCTTGAGGCCCTTGGCGCCGAGGTGGGCCGAGAGCCACTGGGTGCTCACCAGGCGCTCGGGATGGGCGTACTCGGCAAAGGCCGGGTTCGGGTCGGTTTCAACACTCACGTCTGGTTCTCCAGCTCCCGTCGAACTGTTCGGTACGACTGTCTCGTCTCGGGGACCGCACCGCGACCTGTCACCGTCGTGGACCGTGTCCCGCGTCAACACTAGTGCTCCGAACCGGGCCGGGGCATGTCCGAGGGCACAACGGCCTGTCATTCGCGTCGTCGACACACCGGTCGCCACACCAGTCCACGCCATTACATTGCTTCACATGATCCATCGGGGTGAGCGGACCGTGACGCGACGGGCGGGGGGACGCCGGGCGGAAACACGCTGGGTGGTCGTATTGATCGCGGTGACCGCGATGGTGCTCGCGGGTTGTGGCAGCAACGACGACGACACGACCGACTCCACCGGCTCGTCGGCCACTCGATCCTCGACCCCCATGGCGTCGACGACCTCGACCTCCCCGAGGACGACCACGAGTGCCCCGCCCGGCGCTCCGGTCCCCGGTGCGTGCACCTCATCCGGGTGTCCCGACCTCGACGGCTCGTCGGGCAATCTCATGCGCGGACAGGTGACCCCGGAGAACGCCGACGCGGTCAGGGTGACGCGGTTTCTCGACGAGGCGATCACCGATCTCGACGAGTTGTGGGGTCGATGGTTCGCCGAATTGCAGTGGGGCGACGCAACACCCGGGCGGGTCCTGATCCAACCGGGAACCGCCTTCACCTCCCGATGTGTCGACGACGACGGGAATCCGCACGTCGTTCCCTCGGACGAGCCCAATGCGTACTTCTGCACGCGCGATTCGGCCCCCAACGGTGCCGGGGTGACCCGCATCGGGTCGGTGGTCCTGCCCGTGCAGACCTTCGTCAACTTCTGGCACGGCGAGATCGTCGGCCGGCCTGCCCAGCTCGGTTCCGGGGAATTCGCTGCCGCGATGGTCGCCGCGCATGAGTACGGCCACAACGTGATGTTCCGGATCGTGCAGCGCGGAAACCTCTCGGAGAGCCGAGAGACGCACGGCGACAACACCGAACTGCTCGCGGACTGCTTCGCCGGCAATTGGGCGGCCACTGCACTGCGTGCGCACCTGTTGCGGCCCGACGATCTGCGCCAGGCCGTGTCACTCATCGAGGCGATCGGTGATCCGATGCCGGGCCAGGGACACGGCACCTCGACGCAGCGGGGGCTGGCGATCCAGCGGGGCTTCGGCCTGCCCGGCCGGCCGGGCCAGCCCATCGATTGCCTCACCCAGTACTGGCCGGAGGTTTTCGGCAGTTGATCCGCCGGGACTCTTGGTAAGTTCTTGCCATGAATCCTGCGGGGCGAACGCCCATCACGCGCTGGTTGGTGGTTGTGGTCGCGGTCGTGTCGATGGCCCTGATGGCCGGATGTTCCGGGTCGACCTCCGACGACAACGCGGACCGGTCGTCGACCGGCACGGCGTCCTCGACGCGAAGCGGCCAACCGTCGGGATCGAGTACCACCTCCACTCCCACCGATCCGGGCACGTGCACAGTGACCGCGTGCCCCAAACTCCCCACACCGTCGGCGGAGGTGATGAAGAGCGGCGTCACCGACAGCAACGCCGACACCGCCGTCCCCGCCTATCTCACCGGTCTGTTCAACGATCTCGACCAGACGTGGGGTGGGTGGTTCGGCGAACTCGATTGGGGCAGCCCGGATCCGGGCCGCAAGCTGATCGAGCCGGGCACCACCTTCCGCACCGAGTGCATCGACGACGAGAGCGAGGCGCAGATCCCGTCGAACCTGGCGAATGCCTTCTTCTGCCCGGTGGACGTGGCGCCCAACGGATCCGGCCAACCCGCCAAGGGCACCGTCGTGCTGCCGGTGCAGACCTTCCAGAAGATCTGGCAGGGCAACGTCTTCGGCGTCCCGTCACCCTTCGTCGGTGACTTCACCGCGGCGATCGTGGTGGCCCACGAATACGGACACAACATCGTCTACCGGATCGCCGACGTACTCGACATCCCGGAGAGCCAGGAACCACGCGGCAACAACAGCGAGCTGATCGCCGACTGTCTCGCCGGAAACTGGGCGGCCACCGTGTTTCAGCGAGATGCATTGTCGCCCAAGGATATTCTGCAGGTCGCGGCGTTGTTGCCGATCATCGGTGATCCGGGACCCAATCAGGGCCACGGCACCATCACCGAGCGGGCGAGGGCGCTGACCGTCGGATTGACGGGGCCGCAACTCAACCGGCAGGGTCAGCCAGTGGATTGTCTGTCCCGATACTGGCCGGAGAAGTTCGGGTCCTGAACCGGGCACGGGATCGGTGCCGAGCACCGGCGGAGACGCCCGCGGCGGCGACCTCAGTGCCAGAAATCGGTGACGCTCAGACCGACTCGCTCGATCAGCCCACGGACCAGCGGAAGCCCGATCCCGATCACCGACGACGGATCGCCGTCGATCCCGGCCACCAGCCAACCACCGAGCCCGTCGAGGGTGAACGCCCCGGCCACACCCAGCGGTTCACCGCTGGCCACATACTGCCGGATCACCTCGTCGGTGGCGTCGGCGAAACGCACCGTCGTCGACGATGTGCCCGTGGCGTGGGCGCCGGAGCCGCCGTCGAGTCGCATCAAGTGATGGCCGGTCAGCAGATCCGCTTGCGCACCACGCATCTCGCGCCACTGTTCCAGCGCGCGCTCGGGGGTATGCGGTTTGCCCAGGAGCCGATCCCCGAGGTGCAGCATCGAATCGCAACCGATCAGCACCACCGGCGCGGACCGGTCGGCGAGCGCAGCGATCTCCGGGGTTGCCGCGACGGATTCGGCCTTGGCCCGTGCCAGCGCCGACACCACCTCGGTCGCCGGGGTGGCGGCGGGCAGGGCGTCGAGGATCGCATCCTCGTCGACGTCGGAAACCTGCACCACGGGGTCGACGCCGGCAGCCCGCAACACCCGCAGCCGTGCGGGGGAGGCCGACGCCAGCACGAACACCGGTCCGTCCGGGGACACCGTGGTCAGTAGCGCAGGTTGGTGAAACTCGACGGCGAACCCCACTGCGGACGGAGCCGATCGATCGCGCGGCCCCATTCGTTGCGCGGCTCCGGTGAGGTGTTGCCCGAGCCGGCCGCCGCCCCGGCGATGAGGGCCGTCAGCACGGCGATCTCCTCGTCGGACGGGTTACCCCGGATGATCTGCAGGAACGGCCGCTTCTCGTCGCTCACGGCCGCATTCTCGTCGCCGGCGCTCACAGCGGGATGTTCCCGTGCTTCTTGGGCGGCAGGGTGACCATCTTGCGTTCGAGGAGCTTGAGCGCGGTCGCCACCTGACCCCGGGTGTGGCTGGGTGGGATGACGGCGTCGACATAGCCGCGTTCGGCCGCCACATACGGGTTCACCAGAGTGTCCTCGTACTCCTGCTGCAGTTCGAGGCGCAAGCTGTCGACGTCTTCGCCGTTTGCCGCCGCGTCCTTGAGCCGGCCGCGGTAGACGAAGCCGACGGCGCCGGAGGCACCCATGACCGCGATCTGGGCGGTCGGCCAGGCCAGGTTCACATCGGCACCCATGTGCTTGGAACCCATGACGTCATAGGCGCCGCCGTAGGCCTTGCGGGTGATGATGGTGATCTTGCCGACCGTGGCCTCGCCGTAGGCGTAGAGCAGCTTCGCACCGCGGCGGATGATGCCGTTGTATTCCTGGTCGGTGCCCGGCAGGAAGCCGGGTACGTCCACCAGGGTGACGATCGGGATGTTGAAGGCGTCGCAGGTCCGGACGAAGCGGGCCGCCTTCTCCGAGGCGTTGATGTCGAGACAGCCGGCGAACTGGGTCGGCTGATTGGCGACGATCCCGACGCTGCGGCCGTCCACCCGGCCGAAACCGACGATGATGTTGGTCGCGTACTCCGCCTGCACCTCGAGGAACTCGTCGTCGTCGAGAATCCGGCGGATGACCTCGTGCATGTCGTACGGCTGGTTCGGCGAATCCGGGATCAGCGTGTCGAGTTCGAGGTCCTCCTCGGTGAGGGTGTCCTCGATCGAGCCGGCCGCCGGCTGCGCCACCGGCAGCCGCGGCGCATCGGCCCGGTTGTTGCTCGGCAGGTAACCGAGCAGCTCCTTGACGTACTCGAGGGCGTCCTCCTCGTCAGAGGCCACATAGCTCGCGGTGCCCGACTTGGACATGTGCGTGTGCGCACCGCCGAGCTCCTCCATGGTGACCTCTTCACCGGTCACCGTCTTGATCACGTCCGGGCCGGTGATGAACATCTGGCTGGTCTGATCGACCATCACCACGAAGTCGGTCAGCGCGGGGGAGTAGACGTGACCACCGGCGGCGGCACCCATGATCAGTGAGATCTGCGGGATCACGCCCGACGCCCGCACGTTGCGGTGGAAGATCTCGCCGTACAGGCCGAGCGAGACGACGCCCTCCTGGATGCGCGCACCCGCGCCGTCGTTGATACCGATGAGCGGCCGGCCGGTCTTGACCGCGAGGTCCATGACCTTGACGATCTTCTCGCCGTAGACCTCGCCGAGGCTGCCGCCGAACACCGTCGAATCCTGGCTGAAGATGCAGACCTCGCGACCGTCGATGGTGCCGTAACCGGACACCACGCCGTCGCCGGTCGGGCGGCGTTCGGCGAGCCCGAAGTTGGTGCTGCGATGCTTGGCGAGTGCGTCGAGTTCGACGAACGAACCCTCGTCGAGCAGGTGGGTGATCCGCTCGCGGGCCGTGAGCTTGCCACGCGCGTGCGTCTTCTCCACGGCCGCCTCACCCACCGGGTGCTTGGCTTCTTCGATGCGGTTGCGCAGATCAGCGAGCTTGCCGGCCGTGGTGTGGATGTCGGGAGCGGCGCCGTCGTCGCGCGAAGCTGTGGTCATGACTGTCGATGCTAACGACCCGGGTGTGAGCTACGTCAACCGGATCAACGTGAGATTCACCTCAGGTTCCCGAGCGATCGGTCGGTGGTCGACGTGATGGTCGCGGAGGATGGGAGAACGTAGGCTCGACGACCATGGACGATCAGCAGAATGCGGACAGTCGCGGCGCCGGGACAGAACCTCTACGGACTGCGCTGCAGACCGAACTGGCGGACACCAGGTGGCACCGCATCGAGGTCGTCGACGCGACCGGGTCGACCAATGCCGACCTGATGGCCCGCGCCGATGAGCCCGGAATCGTCGGGACCGTGCGCATCACCACCGATCAGACCGCGGGCCGGGGCCGGCACGCCCGCGTCTGGGAAGCACCGCGCGGCACCCAGGTCGCCATCTCGGCGGTCCTGCCCGCCGGTGACGCACCCGACCGGCTCGGCTGGCTGTCGCTCGCGACCGGGACCGCAGCCGCCCACGCCATCGACCGGGCAACCGGTCTGAGTGCGGTGCTCAAGTGGCCCAACGACGTCCTCGTCGACGGCAAGAAGGTCGCGGGCATCCTGGCCGAATACGCGAGCGCCCCCGGCGGCGGGATCGTCGTGGTGGGGATCGGGATCAACACCGAGATGAGTGCCGAGGAATTGCCGGTGCCGACCGCGACGAGCCTGCGGATCGCGACCGGCCGTGCGGTCGACGTCGCGGCGGTCGCCACCGAGTACCTCCGGGCGCTGGCCGATCAGCGCTGGCCCGACGACATCGATGCCGTCGCCGCGGACTACCGCGACCGCTGCGACACCCTGGGCCGCCGCGTACGCCTGGCACTACCCGGCGACAAGACCATCGTGGGGACCGCGGTGGACATCGACGCGGACGGTCGCATCGTCGTCGAAGACGACCACGGGCACCGCACCACCGCCGCTGCCGGCGATGTCACCCATCTGCGCACCGAGAACTGACTGAGCTCAGCGCCGGTTGATGGATTTTCGGCCCATCGCGGGTATCAGCGAGAGCAACGGCAGACCGATGATCAGATGCATCACCGCGGTGCCGATCTTCACCGAGATCTGATCGGACAGCACCACCGGGATGATCACCGCCGCGGCGACCAGCAATCCGACGATCCACACGTAGAACTGGTCCGGTGAGGGCGTGATGATCTGCAGGACGTACCACAGGGCGCCGGCCGCGAGAGCGCACAGGAACCCGACGAGGGCGAACCAGTACTCGTCCCGGGCCACGGGATTCCACACCCCGTACTTGCCGGACTCGTTGACCTGATCGACGATCGCGCGGATGACCCAGGCGGCCAGCCACGCGGCCAGCCCGGTGACCACGCCGGTCATCACCACACCGCCCACGAACATCCCGACGTTGATGTCGGGCCCCACGCGTCGTCGCGGCGGCCCCGGCGGTTGCGGACCGGCGGCGTAGTAGGTCCCGCCCGGCGCGTACGTGTCGTCGCGGCGGCTGTAGGCGCGGGACTCGGGGGGATAACCCTGCTCATACCGGGCGGTGCCCGGATCCCGCGGATCCCGTGGGTCGCGATAGCTCATGATGCTCCTCACTGCCCTTGGTTCTGCGCTTGATGCTTCGGTGCAGTCTACCGAGCGCCGCGACCTGCGCGGGAGGTCGTGTCGTGGCAGGCACCGACGTCCTAAGCTGAACGCCATGGCCTACCCGCAGGAGAACCTGGCGCCCGGCGAGCGCATCGTCTTGCATCGTCACCCGCACTGGAAATGCCTGTTGGCGCCGTTCCTCATCTTCGTGGTGACCACTGCGGTGGCGGGGGTGCTGGCCGGGGTGATCACCGGGTCCGACCTCGGATCGACCCCGACGACCGTCCTGCTGATCATCGTCGGCGTCATCTGGGTGGCCGTCTTCGGCTGGTACTTCGTGCGCCCGCTGGTGTCCTGGAAGACAACACATTTCGTCCTCACCGACCGCCGCGTGATCTTCCGCAACGGGATCATCACCCGCTCGGGTATCGACATCCCGATCCGCCGGATCAACACGGTCGAGTTCCGCCACGGTCTCATCGACCGGATGCTGCGGACCGGCACACTGGTCATCGAATCGGCCTCCGACGACCCGCTGTCCTTCGACGACATCCCGCAGGTCGAGAAGGTGCATGCGCTGCTGTATCACGAGGTGCTCGACCTCGCCGACGACGAGGACCCGCGTGAAGGCGGGTTCCGTGCGTCCGACTCGGGGGTCGTCGACCGGTGACCGACGTCCTGCTCGCCGAAGACGATGCCGCCATCGCCGAACCTCTCGCTCGCGCGCTGAGCCGCGAGGGATACGGGTGCGAGGTCGTCACCACCGGCACCGCCGCTCTCGAACAGGCCATGGACAACCGGTTCGAGCTACTGATCCTCGACCTCGGACTCCCGGAGGTCGACGGCCTCGAGGCGTGCCGTCGAATCCGGACCCAGCGACCCGCGCTGGCCGTCCTCATGCTGACCGCGCGCACCGACGAGGTCGACTTCGTGGTAGGACTCGACGCCGGCGCCGACGACTATGTGGGCAAACCGTTCCGGCTCGCCGAACTGCTGGCGCGGGTGCGGGCGCTGCTGCGACGCCGTCAGCCCGGCGACATCGTGCTCGAAGGCGGCGACATCCGCCTCGACGCCCGTGGCCGGCGGGTGCTGGTGGCCGGACGTGACCTGGTGCTGGCCAACCGCGAGTTCGATCTGCTGCGATTCCTGATGGAGCGCTCCGGCGAGGTGGTCAGCCGCGACGAGATCCTCACCGAGGTGTGGGGCTCGGCCGATCTGCGCTCGTCGAAGACGCTGGACATGCACATCTCCTGGCTGCGCCGCAAGATCGGCGACGACCGCCGGGACCGTCCGCGGCACATCGTCACCGTGCGTGGCGTCGGATTCCGATTCGATCCCTGATCGCATCGGAGGAGTCCGCCCATGCGCCGCCGGATACTGAACACGATGATCGCCATGCTGCTGGCGGTCGGCGGGCTGCTCGGCATCCCGCTGTCGGTGGTGGCGTGGTGGTGGGTCGCCGACAACGCACATCAGAGTCTCGATTCCCGCCTCAAGGTGGTCGCCGATCAGCTGATCCGGCTCGAGCAACCGGACGGACGGTTACCGCCCGACGTTCTCACCGGCGACACCATCCGGCTGTTGCTCCCGTCGGACGCCCGGCTGACGCTGGAGCATCCCGACTCCTGGGGCGGTGTCGAGTCCCTCGTGGTCGGCGCCGAGATCGAGGGCGACGCCATGGCCGACTCGATCGGACTCGGCGAGGTTGGCACCCTCACCCTGGAGATCCCGATGCGCGAGGTACGCGACGACCAACTGGCCGCCGTCGGCATCGTCGCGATCGCCGTCGCCGGTTCCATCGCGGCCGGCACCGTGGTCGCGGCGGTGACCGCGGGACGGATCGCCGACCCGCTGACCGACCTGGCCGCCCGCGCCGCGGCGATGGCGCGCGGCGACTTCCGGACCGAATGGAAGATGTACGGCATCTCCGAACTCGACCGGGTCTCGCGCGCCCTCGGCGACGCCAACGCGGAGATCGCGTTGCGTCTGGAACGTGAGGGCGAGATCGTCGGCGACGTCTCACACCAGCTGCGCAGCCGGCTGACCGCGATCCAGCTGCGTCTCGACGAGTTGTCCATGCATCCCGACCCGGAGGTGGTGACCGAGGCCGAGGCGGCCCTCGCTCAGGTGGAGCGGCTCTCCACCGAACTCGACGAGATGGTGGCGGCATCGCGCGACGACCCGGCCGAGCCGCACATCGTCGACGTACGCGAGATGCTCGGCACACTCGTCGGCGATTTCCGCGCCGCTTTCGGCGCTGCGAACCGCACCATCTCGACGGCCTTCGACGGTTCGGCGCAGGCGCTCAGCGCGCGGCCCGGACGGCTGCGGGAGGCGGTCTCCGTGCTCGTCGACAACGCCTTGCAACACGGTCGTGGCGAGTGCCGCATCGAGGTCGGTGATCTGCCGACGGCCGACATGGTGCGGATCACCGTCGCCGACGACGGCGAGGGCATCCCCGATCCCGCGGTCGAGCACATCTTCCGGCGCGGGTATTCGGCGGGCCGCGCCGACGGTGTGGGCGGCAACGGCGTCGGGCTCTCGCTGGCCCGGGCGCTGGTGGAGGCCGACGGCGGACGACTCGAACTCACCGTCCGGCGGCCACCGGTGTTCGCGATCGTGGTGCCGTCGGGCACCTCGTCGGCCGGCGACGGCGGACCGGCGAATGCGACGGGTCCCGACGCCTCACCCCGGCCTAGGCGTGACCGAGTTCCTCATCGTTGAGTTCGGCGGGAGTGGGGTGCAGATCGGTGGAACCGGCGTCGCCGCCGCGCAGGTTCTCCTCCGGGAACGCGAATTTGCGCAGCGCCCAGAACCGGAACGTCATCTGCAGGATGTTGCCGATCAGGAAGCCGAGGATGAAGTCCACGACCACGAGGCGCGCGGGACTCAGGCTGCTTCGCAGGTCGAAGATGTTGTTCGCCACGTACAGCGGTGCGGCCTGCAGGACGACACCGATGCCGCTGATCACGAAGAACAGCATGGCCTCGTGGTGACGTTCGCGGCCGCCGCGATTCTTGAACGCCCACTCGCGGTTGAGGATGTAACTCAAGATGGTGGCCAGCACGCCCGAGATGATCTTGGCGATCACCGGCTTCGGCTCGAGGATCGTCAGGCTCAGCGCGAAGTAGATGGCCAGGTCGAACACGAACGTGGTGCCCCCGACAAGGGCGAATTTGATGAGTTCGTGGTGCCGCATGGCCAGTCGACGAATCGGCCCGGGGAGTCGAGCGACGAGCTCGTCGATGAATGGCACAAGATCCGAGTGTACGAAACAAAAGCGCGGGGGATCTCGACCGGTCGGTCATGCGCCCGACTTGCCCGGCATGCCACGATGGTTCGCGTGAACGCGAACGAGCAGGTGGGATCACCGGGCCCGGCGGTGAATCGGGCGCCGGCCCACGGTGCCGGCCGGTCGGTGGAGAACCCGGTCGGCCTGCCGGTGGTGACGATGATCGGCGGCGGCCAGCTCGCCCGGATGACACACCAGGCGGCGATCGCGCTCGGCCAGTGCCTGCGGGTGCTGGCCGCCGACCCCGCCGACCCGGCCGCGCAGGTCAGCGCCGATGTGGTCCTCGGTTCGCATGACGCGCTCGACGATCTGCGTCGCGCCGCGGCCGGCGCCGTCGCCCTCACCTTCGACCATGAAGGCGTCCCTCTCGAACACCTGCGGCAACTCGAGGCCGACGGGGTGGCGGTCCGCCCGCCGTCGGCGGCGTTGCATTTCGCGCAGGACAAACTCGCCATGCGCCGGCGGCTGGCCGATCTGGGTCTGCCGGTTCCCGACTTCGCCGATCTGTCCGGCGATCGTGAGCAGGCGCGTGCGCGACTCGTCGAGTTCGGCGAGGCGCACGACTGGGAGATCGTCCTGAAGACCGTTCGCGGCGGCTACGACGGTCGGGGCGTATGGCTGCTCGACCGGCGCGACGCCGCGCTCGACGTGTTCGACACCCACCCCGTGGACCGGCCGGCGCTGATCGCGGAGAGCCGGGTCGCCATGCGTCGTGAGCTGTCGGCCATGATCGCGCGCTCACCCTTCGGGCAGGGCGGTGCCTGGCCGGTGGTGGAAACCGTTCAGCGGCACGGACAGTGCGCGGTTGTGCTCGCTCCCGCGCCGGGACTCGACGACGCCGTCGCCGCGCAGGCCCAGCAGATGGCGCTGCGGCTGGCCGACGAGCTCGGCGTCGTCGGGGTGATGGCGATGGAGCTGTTCGAGACCACCGACGGCGCACTCGTGGTCAACGAGCTCGCCATGCGCCCGCACAACAGCGGTCACTGGACGATGGACGGTGCCCTCACCTCGCAGTTCGAGCAGCACCTGCGCGCGGTGCTCGACTACCCGCTCGGTGACACCTCGCCGCGAGCCCCGATCACCGTGATGGCCAACGTACTCGGCGCTCGGCAGACGCCGACGATGTCGATGGACGAGCGGGTCCATCACCTGATGGCGCGCATGCCGGACGCCAAGGTGCACCTCTACGGCAAGGGCGAACGACCCGACCGTAAGATCGGGCACGTCAATATTGTTGGCCGGACTGATGATTCACCCGAAGCCGTCCGCGAGCGCGCCGAGCGTGCCGCCCACTGGATGTCGCACGCGGAGTGGACCGACGGATGGGATGTGCACAGTGAATGAGGGTTCGACCCAAGAGAATTCGGCCCAGAAGAACCCGGCGCCACGGGTTGGGCTGATCATGGGCAGCGATTCGGATTGGCCGACGATGAAGGCGGCCGCCGAGGCCCTCGCCGAGTTCGACATCCCGTTCCAGGTGGGGGTGGTCTCGGCGCATCGCACGCCGCAACGCATGCTCGACTACGCCGCCGGCGCCGCGGACAACGGCATCGAGGTCATCATCGCCGGAGCCGGTGGCGCAGCCCATCTTCCGGGCATGGTGGCGTCGGCGACGCCGCTCCCGGTGATCGGGGTGCCGGTCGCACTGCGCTACCTCGACGGGATGGATTCGTTGCTGTCGATCGTCCAGATGCCCGCCGGTGTGCCGGTGGCCACCGTGTCGGTCGGTGGCGCCCGCAACGCGGGTCTGCTCGCCGTGCGGATTCTCGCCTCCGGCGATCCCGAACTGCGCCAACGGATGGTGTCCTTCCAGCAGGACCTCGAGCAGATGGTGCTCGACAAGGACGCCGCACTGCAACAGGAACTGCTGGGGGACTAGTGTTCTGAGTCATTAATTCGTGTGCAGTAGTGGGCGATGTAGTCGAGGATCTGGTCAGCGGTCTTGACCCACACGTAGGGGCGGGGGTTGTCGTTCCAGGTCTCGATCCATGCTTTGATGTCGGCGTTGAGCGCTCTCACGGTGCGGTGGGTGGAGCGTTGGAGCTTCTTGGTGGTCAGTTCGGCGAACCAGCGTTCGACGAGGTTCATCCAGGATGAGCTCGTCGGGGTGAAGTGGACAACGAATCGTGGGTGCGAGGTCAGCCATCGTTTGACCGCGGGCGTCTTGTGGGTAGAGGCGTTGTCCATGACCAGGTGGACGTCGAGCTCGTCGGGCACCTCGGCGTCGATCTTGCGGAGGAATCCGATGAATTCCGTTGCGCGATGCCGTGAGTGAAGCGAACCGATGACTTTGCCCGACGCGATGTCCAACGCCGCGTACAGGCTGGAGGTGCCGTTGCGCACGTAGTCGTGGCTGGCCCGTTGCGGGGTGCCCGGGAGCATGGGAAAGATCGGCTGGGTGCGATCGAGCGCTTGGATCTGGGTCTTCTCGTCAACGCAGAGCACCAGGGCACGTTCGGGTGGGTTCATGTAGAGCCCGACGACGTCGCGGACCTTCTCGGTGAACATGGGATCTTTCGACAGCTTCCACGAATCCTGTTTGTGTGGAGCCAATCCGAACGCTCTCCATACACGCGAAACAGTTGACTGCGACATGTCGAGATGCTCAGCCATCGACCGAGTCGACCAGTGTGTCGCATTCTTCGGAGTGGTCTCGAGAGTTGCGGTGATCAGGTCTTTGATCTGCTCGTCGCCGACGGTGCGAGGTCGCCCGGGCCGGGGTTCGTCGAGCAACCCCTCGCAGCGGTGCTCGACGAACCGGCCTCGCCATCGCCGCACGGTACTGCGATTGAGGCCGAGTCGTTGTGCCACTTCAGTATTCGACCCGCCATCAGCGGCGGCGAGAACGATTCGTGATCGCATCGCCAAACCCGAGGCCGTCGTTCGCCGACGCGCCCACCCTTCGAGCTCACGGCGCTCGTCATCAGTCAGAACAATATCCACTGCTCGCGGACCCCGGGTTGCCATTCCCCAGTCTATCAACCGAATGACAATTAATGACTCAGGACACTAGGGCGGACCAGCCGCGTATCCCCGCGTCCCGTGGTGGCGTCAGTCCTCGTGCAGGGTACCGAGGAGGACCGAGTCGAAGAACCGGCCCGGGATACGGGCGCCACGCGGGATGTCAGGCGAGTCCGACGGTACGACGCGGGGGCCGGTCACGGTGTAGTGCTTGGATTTTCGGACCAGGCCGAAGGAGCCGGCGGCCTGCACGTTGCGAACCCAGTCGGTATGGCGGCCATAGGTGAGGACGATCGCGAGGCGGTCGCCCTGCACCCACGCGAGAACAGGATTGGAGTATTTTCGCCCCGACTTGCGGCCGACGTGCTCGACCATCGCGTAGGGCGCCAGGCGGGGCGCCCACATCCGCTGGATGGGATTGGTGACCTTCTTGTTGATGCGTGCCACGACGGCAGGAATCTTCATGGCCCCACTGTGCCGGATGGGCGACTGATACGAAAGGTCCGCTCCGTTCGCGTACGGGGTCAACTCAGAATGATTGTCGCCTTTTCCGTCTCGGCACGCCCCGGCAGGGAACTCGCGTCGGCCCCGGCGACGTGCACGAGTCCGGCGCCGGCCAGCCAGGGGGCCAGCAGGTTCGCGATCACACCGTCGCGGGTGCGCCACTCGCGGGTCGACAGCACGCGCGCGGCGGCGCCGATCCCGGCAGCGGATGCGACCGCGGCGGCCTGCTGCGCGATCGTCGGGGCGTCGGTGTCCTCGAGGACCGCTCCGGCATAGGGTCGCGACGTGAAGCCATCGCCGTGGATCCGCACCGCCGACCCGAAGTCGGCGACGCCCGGCGGGAGGTCACGCAGGGGGAGTGCGAACGCATCGAGGGAGGCGACGACCAGTTCGTCGGCATCGGGATGATCGTCGATTCCCCCAACCGATGCGAAGACCACTCGATCGTCGGGGCCGTCGCCGGTACCGAGACGGACATGAGCGCCAGACCACCAGGCGCCCAACAGGATTCCGGCCGTCTGCCAGTGCTCGGGGAGATCGACGCGGACCGTGTCGCCGGGGCCGACACCCATCTCGTCGGCGAGGAAATTGGCCGTCTTGGCGGCCCAGTTGCCCAGTGTCGCGCCGGACAGCTCGGTCCGTTCCCCGGTGCGGTCGTCGTAGTAGGTCAGCAGGGGCCGGCTCGGATCGGCGACGGCGCCGAAGATGCTGTCGGTCAACGTGGCTGGGTTCATCAGTTCACGCACGTCGGTCCGTCGGTGCCCGCGGTGATCGGCGGCCGGTTGTTGCCGACACGTTCACTGGCGGGACGGTTGTCCTCCTGCGAACCCGTGTCCGAGATGGATCCGGGACCGGAGTAGGTGTTGGTCAGGACCACCTTGAGCCGGTGTTCGTCGAGCGACGGATCGACCTGGACGCGAGCTCCGCCGAGATCACGGGCGAGCAGACGGGCACCGTCGTTGTCGTCATGGGCGAGCACCACCGAGTCGCGGGTGTCCGCGGGCTGCGTGGAGGTGCTGCCTTCCTGAAAACCCTTGTTGGTCAAGATATTCGCCACATTGGACGCCAGCCCGTCCACGGTTCCGGCGTTCACCACGTCGACGGTGTAGTCACTGCGCTGGGCATTGGTGCGGTCGGGATTGAGCAGTCCGTCGGTGAACTTCGCGACCGCGGCCGGATCCACCCGCACCACGCTCTGTTGTCCGTCGTCGCTCCAGCCCTGCTCGGTGACCACCGGGATGGTGGCGAATTTGACGCGCCCGCCGCTGAGGTCCTTGAGTTGTTCGGCGAAGGACACGACGTCCCAGTCATCGTCGATGACCACCGACCGTGACACCGCCTCCTCGAGGTCGGACAGCTTGCCCGGGTCGGTCAGGGTGTTGGCGGACAGGATCTTCTGCGTCAGCGACGCCATGTAGGCCTGCTGGCGGGTGATCCGGTCGAGGTCGCCGCGCGGCAGACCGTGTCGTTGCCGGACGAAGCTCAGGGCGCGTGGTCCGCTGAGGGTCTGGCGGCCGGCGCGGAACCTGGCCCCGGTGACCGGGTCGACACTGGCCGCCTTGAGGCAGACGTCGACACCACCGACGGCCTTGGTCAACAGGACGAAGCCGAGCAACCCGACCTCGGCGTAGTGATCCACATGCACCCCGGTGAGTCCGGCCACGGTGTCGATGAGCGCCTTGCGGCCGGCGAACGTCCCGTCGGCGTCGGCCTTCTTCTCCGAAGTCCCGGCACTCACCTCGCGGGCCCGCACACCTTCGCGGGTCGCTCCGTAGGCGGCGTTGATCTTGCTCATCCCGATCCCCGGCACCTGCACGTAGGAGTCGCGAGGGATGGAGATCGCCGTCGCCGACGACCCGTCGTTGGGGATACGGATCAGCAGGATCGTGTCGGTGTTGGTCGCGACCTCGTCGCCCGCCCGCAGCATGCGTTGTTCATCGGCGGACAGCGGATTGCCCTTGGCATCGGTGCGGGAGTCGGTACCGACGAGCAGGATGTCCACCGCACCGTCTTCGGCGCCGCCGAGACCGAGACCGCTGATCTGGTTGATCTTGTTCTGCAGGCTGTTCAGGCTGTTCCAGGCATAACCCGTGCACATCAGCACCGCGACCGAGACCAGGGCGACCAGCCCGCGGCCCCAGGCCGAACGGCCTCCGCGACCACCTCGGCCGGTCGTGCCGCCGCCGGGCGGCGGGCCGTCGACCGGCGCGTCGTTGGTGTCGGGCGCCGGTGCGCCGTCGGCGCGGACCGCATCCGGCGCGGAGGGCTTGCGCCGGCGGCGGGTGGGCGGCGGGCCGGTGCGTGACCCCTCGGCGGCCGGCCTCGTGCGGGTGTGGATCTCCCCGGAGGTGCGTCGTTTCTCCGCGTCGGTCCGCGTCGGTTTCGCGGGTCGTCGCGGCCGCGAGGGATCGGCGGGATCGGCCCGACGGGGGCGGCGCTCGGGGTCGCGCTGCTCGGTGCGCGGCGCGGCATCCCGGGGTGCCGCCCCACCCTGTGGTGCCGTGCCGCGGGCCGGTCGTCGGCGCGGGGTCTGCTGCTCGCGGGCGCGATCCGACGGGTCGCGGGGCGCCCGTCGCGGCTGGGTGCGTCGTTCGGGTTCGGTGGCATCGGCCCGCCGGGGTCCGCGCTCCGGGTGGTCGGTTCCCGCGCCGCGTGGCTGACCCGTGCGGGCACCGCCGGGCGCCGGTCGGCGCCGGCGCGGTTCCGGCGGTGCGTCGCGGTGCGGCCGCGGGCGTCCTCGGGTGCCGTCGGGTGGGAGATCCACGGGTGGGCGATACCTTTCGACTGAACCACCCACGCGGTGGACAGCTGAGGCACCTGGTGTGCAACCGCCGTGGTGGGAGTGGTTGGCGTTTCTGATGTTGTTGGTCTGACGCCAGGCTACTGAAGTGATTCCGGAATTCGACAACGCAACGCCGAGAGGACCGACACCGAGACCGACACCGCACGATGAGTCCGTGTGCGTGCGGCACGATGGTGCGCATGTCACCTTCAGCTTCGGCGACCGTGTACATCGTCGGCGCCGCCGGTCAGCTCGGTACCGCCCTGCGCGCACGGCGGCCGGCCGACTTCCCCGGTCACGATATCCGCGCGCTCACCTCGGCCGACCTGGACATCGGCGACGAGGCCTCCGTGCGCGCCGCGCTGGGCGATCTGGCGGCGGGTGACGTGGTGATCAACTGCGCCGCCTACACCGATGTCGACGGCGCACAGAGCGACGAGGCCGGTGCCTATCGCGTCAACGCGGATGGCCCGGCCCATCTCGCGCGGGCAACGGTGGCGGCCGGGGCGTGGCTCATCCACGTATCCACCGACTATGTCTTCAGCGGTCAGGTCGGTGGCAGCGAGACCGGCCCGCGGTCTCCCGCGCTACCCTACGAACCGGACGACGTGGGGGAGGTGATACCGGCCACTGTCTACGGAGCCAGCAAACTCGCGGGCGAACGATCCGCGCTGGACACCGACCCCCGGACCACCGTGGTGCGCACCGCCTGGGTCTACACCGGCGGCCCCGACAGTCGCGACTTCGTGGGCACCATGCGGCGGCTCGAGCAGACCCGCGAGACGGTGTCGGTGGTCGACGATCAGGTCGGTTCACCGACGTACGCCCGCGATCTGGCCGACGGTCTGTGGGAACTCGCCGCGACCGGACCCACCGAGGCGGTGGCGGGCGCCGTCCTGCATGGCACCAACGCCGGGCGCGCCAGCTGGTATGAGGTGGCGCGCGCCGTGTTCGCCCAGGTCGGGGCCTCGCCGGACCGCGTGCACCCCTGTACCACCGCCGAATTCCCCCGTCCGGCACCGCGGCCGGCGTTCTCCGTCCTGTCCGGTGCCTCGTGGGCGGCCGCGGGGTTACGTCCCCTACGTGAATGGCGGGCGGCGCTCGACGAGGCGATCGGTGCGTCAGAGCCCGCGTCCGGTTCGTTACCCTGAGCCGGTGTCTGCCCCAACACCGGCGTCCCCGGAGTTCGCCGTCGTCACCGTCACCTACTGGTCGGGTGACTACCTGACGACCTTTCTGCGCAGTCTGGACGTCGCGTCCGAGCAGCGGCCGTCGGTGATCATCGCCGACAACGGTTCCGGTGACGGAGCGCCGGAGGCCGCCGAACGTGACCACGAGCGGGTGAGGTTGGTGCGCACCGGCGGAAACATCGGCTACGGCGGCGCCATCAACCGCGCCGTGGCCGACCTGGACCCCGACGTCGAATACGTGGTGATCGCCAATCCCGACATCGAGTGGCTGCCCGGAGCCATCGACGAGCTCCTCGACGCCGCGCGCCGATGGCCGGATGCGGGCGCGTTGGGGCCGCTGATCCGCGAACCCGACGGCACCGTTTACCCGTCGGCCCGCCGGGTCCCCGATCTGATCTCGGGCACCGGTCACGCGATCCTCGGCACGGTGTGGAAATCCAATCCGTGGACGGCGGCCTACCGCGACGACGACGCCGAGCCATCCGAACGAACCACCGGTTGGTTGTCGGGATCGTGTCTATTGGTGCGGCGCAAGGCATTCGACGCCATCAGTGGTTTCGACCCGCGGTATTTCATGTACATGGAGGACGTCGATCTCGGTGACCGGCTGGGTCGTGCCGGCTGGTCCAACGTCTACGTCCCGTCGGCCGAGGTGATCCACACCAAGGGGCACACCGCCGGACGCAACCCGGAGAAGATGCTGCCCGCGCATCATCGCAGCGCCTACCGATTCCAGGCGGACCGCAATCCGGGGGTCCTGCGGGCGCCGCTGCGCCTGGTCCTACATGCCGGGCTGGCAGTGCGGTCACGGCTCGCCGTCCGTGCAGCCCGCCGGGGACTGCGCGATGATGCCCAGACCGGCACCGACGGACAGGCACAGAACTCATGACGGCGGCCGGCGTTGCGGTCACCACCGAGGAAGGACAGACACGTGGACGAGAACACCGTGGGGGGCTCGGTGTCCGACGCCGGTTCCGGCGAGGTCCAGGCAGTGGTGCTGGTCGGCGGAAAAGGCACCCGGCTGCGGCCGCTCACCCTGTCCGCGCCCAAGCCGATGTTGCCGACCGCCGGGCTGCCGTTCCTGACCCACCTGTTGTCGCGCATCCGGGCGGCAGGCATCCGGGACGTCGTGCTGAGCACCTCGTTCAAGGCGAATGTGTTCAGTGAGTACTACGGCGATGGCTCCAAACTGGGTCTACGGCTCACCTACGTCACCGAGGAGTCACCGTTGGGCACCGGCGGTGGTATCCGCAACGTGCTCGACGTGATCACCGCCGACACCGTCGTCGTGTTCAACGGTGACGTCCTCGGCGGTACCGACGTCCGCGAGGTCATCGACGGCCATCGGCAGTCGGGTGCCGACGTGACCCTGCACCTCGTCCGGGTCAGTGACCCCCGCGCGTTCGGCTGCGTGCCCACCGACGACGAGGGCCGGGTGACGGCATTCCTGGAGAAGACACAGGACCCGCCGACCGACCAGATCAACGCCGGCACCTACGTGTTCCGCCGCGAGATCATCGAATCGATCCCGGCCGGTATCCCGGTGTCGGTCGAACGCGAGGTCTTCCCCCGACTGTTGCTCGAGGGCAAACACATTCACGGCCACGTCGACCACGCCTACTGGCGCGACATGGGCACCCCCGAGGACTTCGTCCGCGGATCGGCCGACCTCGTGCGCGGCATCGCACCCTCGCCCGCGCTCGGTGACCGGCACGGCGAGTCGCTGGTGCACGAGGGCGCCGGGGTGGGGCCGGGCGCCCTGCTCATCGGGGGGACGGTCGTGGGGCGCGGTGCCGAGGTCGGCCCACGCGCCCGGCTCGACGGCGCGGTCATCTTCGACGGCGCCGTGATCGAGGCCGGGGCCGTGGTGGAACGCAGCATCGTCGGGTTCGGTGCGCGCGTGGGACCGCGGGCGCTGATCCGGGACACGGTGATCGGCGACGGCGCCGACATCGGGGCCCGCTGCGAACTGTTGCGCGGTGCGCGGGTGTGGCCCGGCATCCAGATCCCCGACAACGGGGTTCGGTTCTCGACCGACGTGTGAGCGGACCGCTCAGCGTGCCTTGGCGGCGGCGAGGACACCGGCACCGAGCGGGATGACCACCGGCAGGAGCTGCTCGTCGTCGGCGATGATCATGGCCGCCTCCCGGGCGGCGGCGGTCACCGGGTCGTTGCGGCCGGGATCGCCGACCGCACCGTCGGCGGTGGCGTTGTGCACCACCACCACACCGCCGGGCCGCAGCATCCGGATGGCCTCGCGCACGTAACGCGGGTGATCGATCAGCGGGCCGTCGACGAACACCAGGTCATAGGACGCGTCGGTGAGGCGGGGGAGCACCTCGGTGGGGGTGCCGTTGATCAGACGCGTCCGCCCGGCCGGGATGTCGCCGCCGGCAAAGGAGCGCCGCGCGGCGCGGTGATGCTCGGGTTCGGGGTCGATCGTCGTCAGCACACCATCGGGCGCCATCCCGTTGAGCAGCCACAATCCGCTCACGCCGGTCCCGGTGCCGATCTCGACGACGGCACGTGCGTCGGTCGCGCGGGCCAAGAGCGCCAGCAGCGCGCCCACCGAGGGACTCACCGGGTTCGTGCCCAGCTCCGCCGCGCGGGTACGGGCGGCCAGCAGGGCGTCGTCCTCGACGATGGCCGACTCCGCATAGGAGATGAGGGCCGGCGATGATGAGTCGGTCACACATCGAGGTTAATCCGCAGCCCGGACGAACGCGCGGACGGCACGCCAACCCGGCGGCCGCACTTCCTCAGCGAAACCTCAGCCGACTCACACTGCGACCACACCACGGTGGGAGAGGGTGATTCTCGAGGCCGGGCGACCGGTGCCGGAATACCCGCCATGGTGTCCGATGTTCACCCAAGTGAACGCATGGGACACTGGAATCGAATCGCCACGATGTCAGGTTGACCGAGCAGCGAGAAAGGAACACACCACCCACGATGACTGATCCCCTGGAGTCCGCCGACACCGTCCCTGCCGGGACTGCCGGGTTCGACGCCACCGGCAACGATCTGTTGATGCCGTCCTGGGACGAACTGGTGCGTGAGCACGCCGATCGTGTGTACCGCCTCGCCTATCGCCTCTCGGGAAATCAGCACGACGCCGAGGACCTGACCCAGGAGACGTTCATCCGCGTGTTCCGGTCGCTGTCGAATTATCGGCCCGGAACCTTCGAGGGCTGGTTGCACCGCATCACCACCAACCTGTTCCTGGACATGGTGCGTCGCCGCAACAAGATCCGCATGGAGGCGCTGCCCGAGGAGTACGACCGCGTACCGGCCGACACCCCGGACCCGCAGCAGGTCTTCGATGCCACCAACCTCGATCCCGACCTGCAACGCGCGCTCGACTCGCTGGCCCCGGAATTCCGCGCCGCAGTGGTGTTGTGCGACATCGAGGGTCTGTCCTACGAGGAGATCGCCACGACGCTCGGCGTCAAGCTCGGCACCGTGCGCAGCCGTATCCACCGAGGTCGGCAGACCATCCGCGATGCTCTCGCCGCCCAGGGGCACACCAGCAGCCGGTCGGTTGCCGTGGGCCGCTGACCTGTCCCGGCGTCGGACACCCGACATGAACTCGGCCGGCCGGGAACCTTGCCACCGTCGGCGACGTTGTCACTTTCGGATAAGCTGGGACGCCGCACGCCCACCCACACCAATGTGATCGCGTGCGACCAGGCCACGGTGCTACGGCGACGAACGTCGCGGAAAGGGGTGAACGACGATGATGGATGGTCATCGAGGTCGGCCAACCCGAGGTGCGCAGGTCGGGGAGCCGGGTTCGTCACCCTCTTTCCGTCGTCGCCGCTCCGCGTGGGACCCGTCCCGGTGGACACCCGCGCCGTCGTCGATCGAACCCAACCGCGGCTACCGTGCTCCCGGCAGGCCCGGTGGTCGCCGATTCGCGCCGACCGAGCATCTCGCTCCGGAGGCCGTCGCGGCCTTCGTCGACGGCGAACTCGGCATGACCGCCCACATGCGCGCCACCCATCACCTCGCCCTCTGCCCGGAGTGCGTGGCCGCCGTCGACGCCCAGACCTCGGCGCGGGCCCGCCTACGCGAATCGGGTCGGGTCTCGATCCCCGATTCACTGCTCAGTCAGCTGACCCAGATCCCGACGCGCGAGATCGACATGACCTCGGGGGACGCCGCCACCGACCGGATGCCGGGTGCTTTCCCGGCGTCGTCCATCCCCGCGCCGATGACACGCGGCCGGATGACGCGTCGGTGGGGCCGCTGATTTGGACCGCAACAACGAAGTGAACGGTGGCGGGGACGTGAACGACGGCGGTGCGAACGACAGCGACGGTGCCGACACCAGGGGCGCTGACAACAAGGGCGCTGACAACAGGGACGCTGACAACAGGGACCCGAACAGCGGTAACGCTCGGGAGGCGATTTTCTCCCCATTCGCGCGCCCGGAGAACCCGGGCGCCGGGGCAACGGTCGTCGGCGATCCCGCCGCCACGTCGCGTCGCAGCCTGCATGTGCCGGTCTCGCCGGGAACCGCTCAGGTCTTCGGTCGGCCCGACGGTGCGCACGGATCGTTCGCGACCTCGCCGTCGACGCAAACTCCCCAACCGCACATCGCTCCGCCCGACCCGGTGCTCGCGGAGGCGTTCGGCCGGCCCGCGGGTTCCGACGAGACCCTGCAGCGCGACCCGCTCGCGACCTATGGCGAAGCCGACGACGAGCCGGCGCCGGCCGACCCGTGGCGCGACCCGGAGAGCCCGGCGCATCTCGACACCCCCGCGGTCGCCGTCGCCACGCCCGCCCCACCGAGCGCTCCCGGTCCCAAACTGGGAGTGCGCGACATCCTCTTCGGCAACCGCGTCAGTTGGGTGGCCCTCGTGGTGCTCGCGGTCATCGCGCTGCTCATCGGCATTCTCGGCGGGCTGATGGGCCGGATGACCGCCGGCACTTCGGCGCCCCTGCACAGCAACACCGTCGAACTGTCCACCGACGACTCCACCGGTAACGGCGACCCGCGTTCGCCCGTCGCCCGCGTGGTGCAGGCGGTGGAACGCTCAGTGGTGGAGATCGACGTCCGTACCGCGAGCGCGTCGGGGACGGGGTCGGGTTTCGTGATCAGTCCCCAGGGCTACATCCTCACGAACAATCACGTGATCTCGATGGCCGCGACCGAACGCAGCGCCAGGCTGGAGGTCGTCTTCTTCGATCGCCAGCGTGTGCCCGCACGGGTCGTCGGGCGCGACCCCAAGACCGACCTCGCGGTGATCAAGGTCGACAACGTCGCCAACCTGGTGGTCGCGAAGCTGGGTAACTCCGGTGACCTGCAGATCGGTGAAGAGGTCGTCGCCTTCGGTTCGCCACTCGGCCTCAACCGAACCGTGACCAGCGGAATCGTCAGCGCGCTCAACCGTGCCGTGGCGTTGGCGCCGGATGCGGAATCCGACACCGACGCGGTCATCGACGCCATCCAGACCGACGCGGCGATCAACCCCGGCAACTCGGGCGGCCCGCTGGTGAACGATCGCGCGCAGGTCGTCGGCATCAACACCGCCATCCGCAGCGGTGGTGGCGGCTCGATCGGACTGGGCTTCGCGATCCCGATCAGCCAGGCCGAACCAATCGCGCAGACCCTCATCCGTGACGGTGCGGTCAAGCACCCACAGATCGGGGTCAACGTCAGCTCGGTCCGCAACGAACGCGTTCTCGGGGCCCAGGTCCGCAACGTGGTCAGCGGTGGTCCCGCCGATCGTGCCGGACTGCGCGAGAACGACGTGATCGTGCAGTTCAACGGCCGGCCGGTGGAAAGCGCCGACGAGTTGAATGTCGCGGTGCGTACCGCGAAGATCGGCGAGTCAGTACCATTCAAGTACTCCCGGGACAATCGGGTGTTCACCGGCACCATCACGCCCGTCAGTGACTGAGGCATCCCATGTTCAGCAGCATCGGTTGGGGAGAGATCGCGATCCTGGTGATCGCGGGTCTCATCATCCTCGGTCCGGAACGCCTGCCCGGAGCCATCTCCTGGACGTTCAAATCCCTGCGTCAGGTCCGTGACTATGCGACGGGTGCGACCAGCCAGCTCAAGGACGAACTGGGCACCGACTTCGAGGACCTGCGCAAACCGCTGGCCGAACTGAACGAATTGCGTGGCATGACCCCGCGGTCGATTGTCACCAAACACCTGCTCGACGGGGACGACTCCGTCTTCCGGATGGTCTCCGACGCAACGACTTTCGACCGGACGGCGGATACGCCGGCGGTCAAGCCGGTATCTGCGCCGATGCCCGAGACGCCGACGCCCGAGTCAACGGATCGCCAGGGGTCGAACACGAGCGGGACGAAGCGTCCGGGCGTCGAGATGCGCAAGCACAGCAACCGTAAACCGGCGGTGGAGGACTGGGACGCCACCTGAGTGGTTCGCGCCGGGGAGACCTCGCTTCGAGATCAGTCGTGGCGTACCGTGTCGAGTCCGAGACTCATCCCGGCCAGGCCGCGTTTGCGAACCGCCAGCCGCTCCGCGATCGTCCGCAACGCCGACCCGGACGCCGACTCGGGCGCCGACAACACCACCGGCACGCCGGCGTCACCGCCCTCACGCAGAGTCGTCTCCAGCGGAACCTGCCCGAGCAACTCCACCGGCGCGCCCACGGCGCGGGTGAGTCGTTGCGCCACCTGCTCGCCGCCGCCGGCGCCGAACGGCTCCATCCGCGTGCCGTCGGGCAGTTCGAGCCAGGACATGTTCTCCACGACCCCGAGAATCTTCTGGCGGGTCTGCAGGGCGATCGCGCCGGCCCGCTCGGCCACCTCGGCAGCCGCCTGCTGCGGGGTGGTGATCACCAGGATCTCGGCACCGGGGATCAGCTGGGCGATCGAGATGGCGACATCACCGGTGCCGGGCGGCAGATCGAGCAGCAGGACGTCGAGATCGCCCCAGTACACATCGGCGAGGAACTGCTGAAGAGCGCGGTGCAGCATCGGTCCACGCCAGGTCACCGGGGTGTTGCCGTCGGTGAACTGGCCGATCGAGATGAACTTCACGCCATGGCTGATCGGCGGCATGATCATCTTCTCGACCTGTGTCGGCTTCGCATCGCTGCCCAGCATCCGCGGAACCGAATGGCCGTAGATGTCCGCGTCGAGGACGCCCACGCTGAGTCCGCGTGCGGCCAGCGCGGTCGCGAGATTGACCGTCACACTCGACTTGCCGACGCCGCCCTTGCCGGAAGCCACCGCATACACCCGGGTCAATGAGCCGGGCTGGGCAAACGGGATCACCGGCTCCGCCTTGTCGCCACGCAACTTCTTGCGCAGCTCGGTGCGTTGCTCGTCGTTCATCACGTCGAGATCCACGCGGACGGTGCCGGCGCCGGGGACGTCCGCGACGGCACTCCGGACGCGGTCGGCGATCTCGTTGCGCATCGGGCAGCCCGACGTCGTCAGGTAGACCGACACGTCGATACTCGCGTCGTCGTTGATCGACACCGATTTGACCATGCCGATCTCGGTGATGGGCTTACCGATCTCGGGGTCGCGAACCTTGCTCAACGCAGCGCGAACCGAGGATTCCGTGGGGGAGACTCCGATTGTCATCCCCACCAGCCTACCGTCGGGGCACCGGGGTGGAATCCGCGGTCGGCGGAGTGGTCTGGGCACGACCGGAGCGGGGCGCCTCCTGGCGCGGAGCGTTCTGTTTGGGTGTCGCCCGGGGCTGGCCCGGCAGCGGCGGCAGGGTGATCGTCGGAAGGCAGATCACCAGGCAGGGCGGCGGGGTGGACGTCGTGCTCGACGAGGTCGAGGATTCGGACTCGCTGCCGCTGGGCCGCGACGGTGTGGACGGCTTGGACGACGAGGAGCGCGATGAGGACTTCGCGTGCTTGGGTTCGGGGATCGGATTGGTCGGCATCACGCCGGTCGCGTAGGCGCCCGCCCAGCTCAGCACGTTTGCGACGTATTCCATCGAGTGGTTGTAACGCAGGACCGCGGCGACCTTGTTGCGGTCGTTCATGATGTCGGTGACCCCGGCGCAGAGGTAGCGCCCGGCCGAGTAGGTCGCGTCGAAGACGTTGTTGGGGTCGGCTTTCCCGTCACCGTTGCCGTCCGAGCCCCAGGCCGCCCAGGTGCTCGGGATGAACTGCATGGGGCCCATCGCCCGGTCGTGGCCGGAGTCGCCGTCGATGCGTCCGCCGTCGGTGTCGCGGATGACGGCGTTGCCGGCGAGCGAACCGTCGAGAACGGGTCCCGCGATGGGATTGATCGTGGTGCCGTATTGATCCACCGAACCGTTGCTCGCGTGGTTCGACTCGATGCGCCCGATCCCGGCCAGCAGGAACCACGGCAGTTTGCATTGCGGGGATTCGGCCCCGATGCGGTTCGCGGCGAGCTTGTAGGCCTGCAGGACGATGCCGGGGATGCCGAGCGGCCCGGAGGGCAGATCGGCGGCGATGCGGAACTGTGGAGCGATCGCGGCGACCGCCTTCGGAGGCGGCGGGGCGAACCCGAGCGGTGCGGTCGGCGTCGACGCGACGATCTCGGCGACGATCACCGGGAGATCGTCGGTCACCGTGGCCGTCGGTGCGATTCCGCCGTGGGCGCTCGAGGTGGCGGTGGCCAGCACCAGGGCCCCCACCACCGCGCTGCCGGTGGCGACGCTCAGGACGCGCCGCGGATACCGGTGCGGCCGGCGAGGTCCCCGGGCACGCCGGAACAGGCCGCCGCGACCCGACAGAGAACTCATCGGGTCCGACACCCGACGGTCATCGAACCCGGTACAACGCCACACGCGTCGGTCGCGCGCGGACACACCCGTTCGCTCACGTTCGCTCCGTTGCTCTCACGCATAACTCATCTGCCCCCGACAGCACGGTGAATCAGTTCACGGGCGGCACCCGGCCGACCCGAATCTGTGACCCACCATACATATGGGTCGGGTGACCCAATGCAGGAACCGTCGCATTGTGCGCTCACCTACAGAAGATCGAACCGATCGCCACAGAAGTTACCCCGCCACATCCGCAGGTGGCCGCCCCGGACCGATCAGTGGTTACCGATCAGGGAACCCGCGGGACATCTCATTCGGCCGGTCGTCGACGATGCCCGTCCGGGCGTTGGGGCTGACCGTCGTCGGGGCCACGGGTGAGTCGCTCGGTGAGCTCGTCGAGCAGATCGTCGAGTTCCTTGCGCAGGTAGTCGCGCGAGACGGTGTCGCCGACGGCGAGCCGGACGGCGGCGAGTTCGCGGGCGAGGAACTCGGTGTCGGCCTTGGTCTGGGCCGCACGGGCGCGGTCCTCGTCGAGGGCCACGCGGTCGCGGTTCTCCTGCCGATTCTGCGCCAGCAGGATCAGCGGCGCCGCGTAC
Source organism: Gordonia bronchialis DSM 43247 (assembly GCF_000024785.1). Lineage (NCBI taxonomy): Bacteria > Bacillati > Actinomycetota > Actinomycetes > Mycobacteriales > Gordoniaceae > Gordonia > Gordonia bronchialis. The sequence continues at coordinate 1,948,319 of NC_013441.1, forward strand.
GCCGCCTGCGTGGAGAAGGCCAGATTGAGCAGGATGAACGGATAGGGGTCGAAGCGCAGCGACACGGCGAGCAGATTGAACGCGATCCACAGGATCACGATGACCGTCTGGATCGCGAGGTAGCGGCCGGTGCCCAGGAAGCGCGCGATGCGCTCGCTGTGCATCCCGATGACGTCGGAATCGAGGTTGAACGAGATGCCCCGGCGCGTGCTCGGGGTGTCGAGTTTGCGGCCGTGGTCGCTCATCGGCCACCCACCCGGTGAGTGTGGACGACCGTGTCCGCGGTGTCCTCGTCGGGTTCGTTCTCACGCCAGTCACGCGGCAGGATCTCGTCGAGCAGGTCGTCGACGCTGACCGCGCCGAGCAGATGCCCCTGCTCGTCGACCACGGGACCGCACACCAGGTTGTAGGTCGCGAAGTAGCGCGTCATCGACTCCAGTGAATCCTCGGGCCGCATGTGCGGGAGATCGGTGTCGAGGATGCCGCCGACGATGTTCGCCGGCGGCTCGCGCAGCATCGCCTGCAGATGGACGCAGCCCAGGTACTTGCCGGTCGGCGTGGCCGTGGGTGGCCGGACCACGAAGACGAGGCTCGCCGCGGCGGGGGTGAGATCCGGATTGCGGACCCGCGCCAGTGCCTCGGCGATCGTGGTGGACGCGGTGACCACGATCGGCTCCGAGGTCATCAGACCACCCGCGGTGTCCGGGGAGTGCAGGAGCAGGCGGCGCACCGGCTCGGACTCCTGCGGGTCCATCTCCTCGAGCAGTGCCTGTGCCTCGGTGTCGGGGAGTTCGCCGAGCAGGTCGGCGGCGTCGTCGGGGTCCATCGCCTCGAGCACGTCGACGGCGCGATCCCGTTCGAGGTGGGCGAGTACGTCGGTCTGGTCGTCGGGCGGGAGTTCCTGCAGGACGTCGGCGAGCCGCTCGTCGTCGAGGGCGGCCACGATCTCGTCGCGCCGCTTGGTCGGCAGCTCCCGCAGGGCATTGGCCACGTCGGCGGCGCGCATGCCCTCGAACTGCAGCAGTACCTGCGCGACGCCCTGACCAGGGAGATTGAGTGCGCTCTGGGTCAGGCCCCGCACGGTTGTCCACTCGACGACGTGCGTCTCGCCACGTCGCCGCAGACCGCGGCGACCGCCCCGGACCGCGACGCGGGACACCACCCAGTCGCGCGTGCGGGTCTGCTCGATGCCCAGATCGATCACCGTCACGTCGGTGCCGCCGAGTTCGGGTAGGTCGGGATCCTCGATACGCACCCGGGTGTCGAGGATCTGCCCGATCGCGAGGGCCTCGCCCGGACGCAGGTGCAGCCGGCGCAGACTGACCGTGCCGGTATTGAGGGTCACCGCGCCCGGATCGATGGTGGTGACACGCAGCATCGGGACGAAAATCCTTCGGCGCGTGGTCAATTCGACGGCGAGGCCCAGCGCACGTGGCTGTTGCCCGGGCAGACGGACGCTGATCACCACGTCGCGGACCCGGCCGATGGATTCGCCGTCCGGACCAAGGACGGCCAATCCGACTAATCTGGCCACGAACACCTTGTTCACCGACGACATGGGAGTAAGGGTAGTGGCAGAGGTCGGATCCGACCGAGCCGAGCCCGCCGTAGTCCAGAGGAGCCGAGATGACCAACCCGATGCGACCCGGCCAGCAGACCCCGGGCCTCCCGACCCCGCCGAAGGGATGGCCGATCGGCTCCTACAGCACCTATGAACAGGCTCAGCGGGCCGTCGACTACCTGTCCGATCAGGACTTCACGGTCCAGGACGTGACGATCGTCGGCGTCGATCTCATGCAGGTCGAGCGCGTGATCGGCAAACTCACCTGGGGCAAGGTGATCGGCGGCGGGGTGGTTTCCGGGGCGTGGCTCGGATTCTTCTTCGGCCTGCTGGTCTCGTTGGTGTTCACCGGCAATCCGCTCGCGCCAATCCTCATCGGCACCATCGGCGGCATCATCTTCGGCGTCATCTCGACGACGATCCCGTACGCCGCCACGCGCGGACAGCGTGATTTTGCCTCGACCATGCAGCTCGTCGCGGGGCGCTACGACGTCCTGTGCGATCCGAAGAGTGCGGAGAAGGCCCGCGACATGCTGGCTCGGCTGTCGGGCTGACCGGTCGGCACTGGGGCGTTTGACCCGCTCACCTCGTCAGGACACGGCCCGATCACAATCGGCGACGATCTGGCACGCTCATGCCGAATGTGTTGCGTGTCACGATTCTTGCCGTATAGCGTAGCCCTCCAGACGCTCACGGTGCGGTCACGTCGTGCTGCACCGCGTACGAATCGAGGAGGCTCCGTGCGGAGTTCGGTCAGCGCAGGTCCTACGAGCGGTCGGGCAGTGATACCCAGACGATCCCGAAAGCCTCTGGGGTCCAGGCGAATAGGCCGCAAATCCATCGTCGCGGCCGCCGCGCTGGCGGTGGCACTCCCGCTGCTGTCCGCATGCGGCAGTGACTATTCGCCGGGGGTGATCAACTTCTACACACCCGCCGACGGCGCGGCCACCTTCGCCAAGATCGGCGATCGGTGCTCGGCCGAGTCCAACGGCGAGTACAAGGTGGTGACCACCACACTCCCCAAGAACGCCGACGACCAGCGCGTTCAGCTGGCCCGACGCCTCGCGGGCAACGACAAGGGCCTGGACCTGATGGCGATGGACGTGGTGTGGACCGCGGAATTCGCAGACGCCGGCTGGGCGGTGGCCGTACCCGACGCGCTGGCCGCCAAGGTGAAGGCCCAGACGCTGGGTGGCCCACTGGACACCGCGACCTGGCGCAAGAAGGGTGAGGACACCGAGCGGCTGTTCGCCATCCCGATGTCGACCAACACCCAATTGCTCTGGTACCGCAAGGATGTGCTGCGCCGGATCGGTCAGGGCGGCCGCCCGGCGACCAACTGGGAGGGCATGCTCGCCAACGCACAGGAGAGCGGGGCACTGCGGCCGCCGGGACCGACCTACATCATGGTGCAGGGCAAGCAGTACGAGGGCCTGATGGTGTGGTTCAACTCGGTGCTCGCGTCCGCGGGCGGCGAGGTCGTCTCACCCGACGATCCGTCCAAGGTGACGCTCACCGACACCCCCGAGCACCGGGCGGCAACCGTACGCGCGCTGGAGATCCTGAAGGCGGTGGCCACCGCACCCGGGGCCGATCCGAGCCTCACCAACTCCGACGAGGGCGCCAGCCGCACCGGCATGGAGAAGGGTCAGGCCATCTATCAGGTCAACTGGCCGTTCGTCTTTGCCGGAATGCAGGGGAACGCGGCGCTCGGCGCGGTGCCCTTCCTCAAGAAGGAACTGACACCGTTTGCCAATCTCTTCGATGCGGAGGGCAGTGCCAAGGACTCCACCACCCCCGAGCAACTGGCGCCCCTGAACGCGAAGATGCGCCAGATCTTCGACTTCGCCCAGTATCCGGGAGTCGGTGACCGCCCGTCCAAGACGACGCTGGGCGGCTTCAACATCGCGGTTGCCGGGACATCGGCGCAGAAAGACCTGGCGTTCAAGGCGGCCGAGTGCATCACGACGCTGCGTTCGCAGCGGCAGTTCGCACTCGAGGCCGGACCGCCACCGGTCATCGGCGCCATCTACGATGACCCGGAGTTCCGTGCCGCGTACCCGATGGCCGACGACGTGAAGGTCCAGTTGCAGTCCGACCGCGCCGCCACCCGACCGAAATCACCTGTCTATCAGGCGATCTCGACGCTGATCACGGCGCGGCTGAGTCCGGTGGGCAAATGGGATCCGCAGACCATGGCCGACGAGCTCGCCGATGTAGTCCAGAAGGCCATCAACGGGGAGGGGCTGATCCCGTGACCACCGGAGACAACGAACACGACGGTCACGAGCCGCGCCGGGGTGACGAACCGGACCGGGACGCCACCGGTTCCGACGACACCCGGCCGCGCTCCGGCCGCCACGCCCTACCCGACGACTCGGTGTCCAACACCGGCTCGATCCCGGTGGCCGACAAGGTCTCCGCCACCCCGCCGGTGCACTCCGACATCTGGAAGCCGCCACCGGCGGCCGCGCCGGAGCCGGGGCAGCCGCATGAGCCCGCCCACACGGCGGCGACCACGGTCCCCGGGCCGTCGCTGACCAAATCGGAAGGCGCCGCCCCGACAGTTGGTGCCCCGACGGCTGCCGCCACCGCCGGCATCGCCACCGTCGTCGCCGAGCGGCGGGCCGCACCCGAGGACTCGGGAACTGCCAAGGGCGGCAGGGTCAGTGACGGGAAGTCGGCCGAACGGCGCCTGGCCTTCTGGCTGGTGGCCCCCGCCGCGATCATGATGCTGCTGGTGACCGGCTACCCGATCCTCTACGCCGTGTGGCTCTCGCTCAACAAGGCCAGCCTTTCGGCACCGGGCGAGCGCGAGTTCGTCTGGTTCGGCAACTACATCACCGTCCTCACCGACAGTTACTGGTGGACGGCCTTCTCGGTCACGCTGGGCATCACCATCGTCTCGGTGATCATCGAGCTGGTCCTGGGTATGGCGATCGCACTGGTGATGCACCGCACCATCTTCGGCAAGGGCACCATCCGTACCGTCGTGCTCATCCCGTACGGCATCGTGACCGTGGCGGCCGCGTTCTCCTGGTATTACGCGTGGACCCCGGACACCGGCTACCTGGCGAATCTGCTGCCCGACGGGTCGGCGCCACTGACCGAGCAGTGGCCGTCGCTGGCGATCATCGTGCTCGCCGAGGTCTGGAAGACGACGCCGTTCATGGCGCTGCTGTTGCTCGCCGGATTGGCCCTGGTGCCCGACGATCTGCTCAAGGCCGCCCAGGTGGACGGTGCCGGAGCTTGGACCCGGTTGTGGCGCATCATCATTCCGCTGATGAAGCCGGCCATCCTGGTGGCGTTGCTCTTCCGCACACTCGATGCGTTCCGCATCTTCGACAACATCTACGTGCTGACGAGCGGTAACAACAACACCTTCTCGGTCTCCATCCTCGGTTACGACAACCTGTTCGGGGCATTCAATCTCGGTGTGGGATCGGCGATCTCGATCCTCATCTTCCTGTGTGTCGCGATCATCGCGTTCATCTTCATCAAGGGCTTCGGCACCGCCGCACCCGGCACCGACGACGAGGGGAGGTAGACCATGCAGCACAGTGCGAAATCCAAGGCCTGGTGGTCGATCGCGAACATTCTGGTGATCCTGTACGCGGTCATCCCACTGCTGTGGATCATCAGCCTCTCCTTCAAGTCCCAGGCAACGGTGCTGGACGGCAACTTCATTCCGCAGGAATGGACGCTGGAGAACTACAAGGGCATCTTCAAGACGAGCGCCTTCACCTCCGCGCTCATCAACTCGATCGGCATCGGCCTGATCACCACACTGATCGCGGTGGTCCTGGGCACGATGGCCGCCTACGCCGTGGCCCGCCTCGACTTCCCGGGTAAGAAGGTGCTCATCGGTGCGGCGTTGCTCATCGCGATGTTCCCCCAGATCTCGTTGGTGACACCGCTGTTCAACATCGAGCGCCGCCTGGGGCTGTTCGACACCTGGCCCGGTCTGATCCTGCCGTACATCACCTTCGCCCTGCCGCTGGCGATCTACACCCTGTCGGCGTTCTTCCGCGAGATCCCGTGGGAGCTGGAGAAGGCGGCCAAGATGGACGGCGCCACACCGTGGCAGGCGTTCTCGAAGGTGATCACCCCGCTGGCCGCACCCGGTGTGGTGACCGCGGCGATCCTGGTGTTCATCTTCGCCTGGAACGACCTGCTCCTCGCCCTGTCGTTGACGTCCACCGAACGCGCGATCACCGCGCCGGTGGCGATCGCGAACTTCACCGGTTCCAGTCAGTTCCAGGAACCGACGGGATCGATCGCCGCCGCAGCCGTGGTCATCACCATCCCGATCATCATTTTCGTGCTCTTCTTCCAACGTCGAATCGTGGCCGGCCTGACCTCCGGCGCCGTGAAGGGATAACCATGGCAGACATCGTTCTGGACAACGTCACCAAGAAGTATCCCGACGGTTCCACCGCGGTCCACGAGGTGAACATCGAGATCGCCGACGGCGAGTTCGTGATCCTCGTCGGACCGTCCGGCTGCGGGAAATCGACCACGCTCAACATGATCGCGGGTCTCGAGGACATCACCTCCGGCGAGCTGCGGATCGGTGGTGAGCGAGTGAACGAGCGTGCGCCCAAGGACCGCGACATCGCGATGGTGTTCCAGAGTTACGCGCTCTACCCGCACATGTCGGTGCGTGACAACATCGCGTTCCCGCTGACCCTGGCCAAGATGCCCAAGGACCAGGTGGCCGCCAAGGTGGAGGAGGCCGCGCGCATCCTCGACCTCGGGCAGTACCTCGACCGCAAGCCGGCCAACCTGTCCGGTGGTCAACGTCAGCGCGTTGCGATGGGCCGCGCGATCGTCCGCTCGCCCAAGGCATTCCTGATGGACGAGCCGCTGAGCAACCTCGACGCCAAGCTGCGTGTGCAGATGCGCGCCGAGATCGCACAACTGCAGACTCGGCTGAACACGACGACGGTCTATGTCACCCACGATCAGACCGAGGCGATGACCCTCGGTGACCGGGTCGTCGTCCTGCGTGGTGGGTATGTCCAGCAGATCGGCACTCCGCAGGAGCTCTACAACCACCCGGCCAACATCTTCGTCGCCGGCTTCATCGGGTCGCCGTCGATGAACTTCCTGCCCGGTCGGCTCGGCTCGGGCGGCATCGAGACACCGCAGGGCACCATCTCTCTCGACGATCATCAGCAGGTGGTCTCGCGTGCCGGCGATGTGGGCAGCAACGGCGAGGTGCTGATCGGCATCCGGCCCGAGCATCTCGAGGACGTCGCCCTGCTCGATGCCGACACGCGGTCGCGTGGCGGGACTTTCACGGCGACGATCGATGTGCTCGAGTCGATGGGGTCGGACATCTACGCCTACTTCACCGTCGGATCCGAGCGGGCGGCGAGCGATGCGCTGGCCGAGTTGTCGGCGGATTCGGGTGCCGACATCGGTGGGGGACAGCTGATCGCCCGGCTGTCGCCGGAGTCGAGGGTCACCCGTGGGTCGACCGCGGAACTCTACTTCGACCAGTCGAAAGTGGCCGTGTTCGACCAGAGTTCGGGTGCGTCGCTGCGCTGAGTGTCTCCGGTGCGGGCGGCCTCAGCGGCGTCGTCGGCGTGACTGCGTGCGCAGTTCATCGAAGATGGCCTCATCCCAGATGTGCTTGCGCACCAGTCGATATCGCTCGCAGGCGACCCACAGGTACAGTTCGGCGTCGCTCTCGACGTCGGGCAGGATGCCGGCGCGGCGTGCCATCCGGACGACCGGAAGGAACTCCTCGCCGAACCATCGGCGCGCGACCTCGCCGCGCGGCAGGAAGGTGCCGACCTCCTGCGACAACCGGAAGCCCCAGGCCTCGACGTTCTCGGCGAGTTCGGCGTAATCGAAGGGATCGGCGAGCCGGATGGCGTCGGCCTGCGCGCCGACGAGCGGCACCCGCGACAGGAACAGGCGCCGGTGATCCTTGAGGATGAGATCCGACGGCGCATGAATACCCTCGGGGGAGATGCGCGTGTGGATCTCCGTCACATAGGCGTCAATGGAGGTGATCCGCCGGGCGATCGCGATCGACACGCGGTGGTGTCCGTCGATCACGAAATGCATCGAGCCGATGCGGTAGAGCTGGATCGGCGGCACCGACTCGCCACGGCGCTGCGCGGCCGCGAGCCGTTGCCAGCGTTCCCGGATCCGGGACGACGTGGGCCGAAAGTAGCGATCGAAGTCCTTTGTGCGGTCGACACTTCCGACGATCGACGACACCTCGACCACCTGTAATCCCAGCGTGGTCTCACCGGTGCGTCCCAGCGCCGCGACCACCTCGTCGAAAGGCAGGATGGTGTTCACGTCGGCCGGCGCGCGCGTGAACCACGCTGCCAGACGCGACATCTCGGCCTGTCGGCGCAGCCGGGCGAAGTCGTTCTCGGCGTCGGCGTCGGGAAATCCGGTGTCACGCACCATATCGCCGCCTCACCACGCCGAACTCCCGGGACCCGGGAGTGATGTCGAACTCGCAGTAGCCGACCACGTTCATCGAGATCGTCGCGTCGCCGATCATCAGATCACGGGGCCGGGCGCCGAACGGATGCACGTGCCCGTGGATGAGCAGGGTGGGATCGAGCGACCGCACCAGCGGATGCAGGCACTCGAAGCCCCGGTGACACGGATCGTCGGCGTCGCCGACGCCCCGCGCCGGACTGTGCGTCAGCAGGATGTCCGGTCGCTTCGACGCCGGCATCGCCGCGCCACAACGCAGCCGCCAGCCACGCAGGCGCTGCTGGAAGTCGGTGTACTGGTTGGGGCCGACGTTGTGGCGCCGGCTGCCGCCGAGCCCGCTGATGCGCAGCCCCGCGACCGTCACCGTGCGGCCGTCGACGTTGAGCGCCCCGCCCGGCCCGGGATCGGTGGTGGGCAGTCCGGCACGCGTCCAGCCCGTGCGGCCCTGCCGGAACCCGTGCAGGTCGCGGTCATGATTGCCCGGCACGAAGACACACGGCGCGTCACACAGCGTGGACAGCGTCTCGAGATAGTCGAACGGCAGGTCACCGGCCCCGAGGATCACGTCCGGCCGGGCGTCGAGGCCGACGCCGAAGGTGAGCGACTCCACCACCTCGTCGGCCACCGCGAGCACTCGCACCATCAGTCCAGGCTAAGTGGTCGGTACCGGTTCTGGGACACTGGACCGGTGAGCGACTCCGTCACCGACACCCTGGGCAGCTTCCTCGTCGAGACGATCGGCGTCGAGCCACAGCGCGCATCGGTGACCTTTCTGGGCGTCGAACCCATCGACGTCCTGCGCTTCGCCACCGACGAGGCGGTGATCTACGTGACGTCGGGGTGTGCGCGTCACCCGATGGCCGATCCCACCGACCTGCATGCCGATCCGGTGCGCGGTCCGCGCGCCGAGCTGGTGGTACGGATGGCCGCGGGCTCTGCGTTGCCCGGTCTGCACAAACGGATGGCCACCCTGGCAGCCGCCCCCGCCGTCGAGGGACTGATCCTCGACGCGGACGCCCTCGTCGACCTGGGTGAGCCGCTCTGGGACGGGGCGGCGTGCACCGCGGTCCTTTTGGAGGCCGACTCGCTCGGCGCGGTGGATCTAGCGGCGCCGATGGACCCGATCACGCTGCTGCGCGCCGTGCCGATCACCGCGAACGAGGCCGCCTGGGTGCGGCTCAAAGGGGCCCGCGCCCTGCGTGACGCGTGGGCCGAGGCGGGGATCGACGTGACCGCGCCGCGGCGGTCGGCGGCGGCCCCCTAGTGTTCTGAGTCATTAATTCGTGTGCAGTAGTGGGCGATGGAGTCGAGGATCTGGTCAGCGGTCTTGACCCACACGTAGGGGCGGGGGTTGTCGTTTCCAGGTCTCGATCCATGCTCTGATGTCGGCGTTGAGCGCTCTCACGGTGCGGTGGGTCGAGCGTTGGAGCTTCTTGGTGGTCAGTTCGGCGAACCAGCGTTCGACGAGGTTCATCCAGGATGAGCTCGTCGGGGTGAAGTGGACAACGAATCGTGGGTGCGAGGTCAGCCATCGTTTGACCGCGGGCGTCTTGTGGGTAGAGGCGTTGTCCATGACCAGGTGGACGTCGAGCTCGTCGGGCACCTCGGCGTCGATCTTGCGGAGGAATCCGATGAATTCCGTTGCACGATGCCGTGAGTGAAGCGAACCGATGACTTTGCCCGACGCGATGTCCAACGCCGCGTACAGGCTGGAGGTGCCGTTGCGCACGTAGTCGTGGCTGGCCCGTTGCGGGGTGCCCGGGAGCATGGGAAAGATCGGCTGGGTGCGATCGAGCGCTTGGATCTGGGTCTTCTCGTCAACGCAGAGCACCAGGGCACGTTCGGGTGGGTTCATGTAGAGCCCGACGACGTCGCGGACCTTCTCGGTGAACATGGGATCTTTCGACAGCTTCCACGAATCCTGTTTGTGTGGAGCCAATCCGAACGCTCTCCATACACGCGAAACAGTTGACTGCGACATGTCGAGATGCTCAGCCATCGCCCGCGTCGACCAGTGTGTCGCATTCTTCGGAGTGGTCTCGAGAGTTGCGGTGATCAGGTCTTTGATCTGCTCGTCGCCGACGGTGCGAGGTCGCCCGGGCCGGGGTTCGTCGAGCAACCCCTCGCAGCGGTGCTCGACGAACCGGCCTCGCCATCGCCGCACGGTACTGCGGTTGAGGCCGAGTCGTTGTGCCACTTCGGTATTCGAACCGCCATCAGCGGCAGCGAGAACGATTCGTGAGCGCATCGCCAAACCCGAGGCCGTCGTTCGCCGACGCGCCCACCCTTCGAGCTCACGGCGCTCGTCATCAGTCAGAACAATATCCACTGCTAGCGGACCCCCGGGTTGCCATTCCCTAGCCTAACAACCGAACGGAAATTAATGACTCAGGACACTAGTGGTCGGTCGCCGGTGTCTGGTGTCGCGGGTGTCGGTGTCGTAGGGTATGTCGGTTCGAGCGCGAGCATCGTCGGCTCCGGCGGCGCTCACGACATACCGGGGGTGAAGTGGTGGCTGGACCGATCGACCAACTCAGTGTCAAGCAGGTCAGTGCAATCGGGGAGAACACGCTGAAAAAGGTGCCCGAGTGGATCACCTGGCCGCAGCGGGCCCGTCCGCAGAACCTGGTGTGGTGGTGGACGAGCACCGTCATCGTGATCGCCGGGCTGGGTTGGCTCGCCTGGTGGGCGATGCGCCCCGGTACGCCGTCGTGTGATGGCAAGGACATGTCCCCCGGGGACGTCTGCATCTTCAGCAACTCCAGCAGCAAGACCTACGATGAGATGCTCGGTCCCAAGGTCTGGCTCGCGGTTCTCGCCGGCGCAGCCGCGCTCGCCCTGCTCATCTGGGTGAGTGTGGTCTCGGCGCGGGGCGCGTAAACCGACCCCGGCCGAGGCCGCGGACTTCTACCGGAATGCCGTGCAGTATCGGGCGTCGGTCGTCGCCTCGGTAGCGGCGAACCCGGGTGACCCGGTACTGGCGTATCACCTCGAAAGGCTCGACCTGCTTGTCGGAAAGGCGATGGAACGCAACGGGATCGTGGTGCGTGGTCAGCACGTCGCGGTCGAGTGATCGGGTCGCGACTCAGAGCCAGTGATGCCGGCGGAACACGAAGAACAGCGTTGTACACGTGGCGATCATGAACAGCAGGACCGCCGGATATCCCCACACCTGATGAAGTTCGGGCATGTGGTCGAAATTCATGCCGTACACCCCGGCAAGCATGGTCGGGACCGCGGCGATGGCGACCCACGCCGAGATCTTGCGCATGTCGGTGTTCTGCTGGATGCCGACCTTCGCGGCGGCGGCGTCGAGCAGTGAGGTGAGTACCTCGTCGTACTCGACGACCCGCTCGATGACTGTGGCGAGGTGGTCGGCGACGTCGCGGAGGTGACGACGAATCTCCTTGGGAATCAACGGATTCTCGTGGTCGGTGAGCCGGGCCAGCGGTGCCGAGAGGGGTTGTACCGCGCGCCGCAGTTCGAGGACCTCGCGCTTGAGGAGGTAGACCGGATCGATGTTGAGCCACCGATTCTGTTTGCCGAAGACGGTCTCCTCGATGGCCACCACGTCGACCTCCATCCGATCGGTGACCGCGAGATAACTGTCGACCACCTTGTCGGCTATGGCATGCATGACCGCCGTCGGACCCAACGTGAGGAGTTCTGGCCGGGCTTCGAGTTTGCGTCGGACCCCGGACAGGTGGGTGTGATCGCCGTGCCGGACGGTGACCACGAAGTCGGCACCGGCGAAGATCATGATCTCGCCGGTCTCGACCACCTCACTGGCCTGCTCCATCGACTCGTGTTCGACGTACTTCACCGTGCGCAGCACCAGGAACTGGGTGTCGTCGTACACCTCGAGTTTCGGGCGCTGATGAGCGTGGACGGCATCCTCGACAACCAGTTCGTGCAAACCGAAGGCCTCGCCGACGCCGGTCATCTGTTCGTCGTCGGGGGAGTGCAACCCCAGCCAGACGAAGCCGCGGCCGGATTCGCGGACGGTGGCCAGCGCGTCGGTGTAGGAGATCCGTCCGGGCTGCCGCACACCGTCGATGTAGATCGCACAGTCCACGACGGCCCGGGCGACCGGCACCGGGATCCGCGGCAGCGGCCGACGGTCCCGGCGGGCGGGCACCAGGCCACGTCCGCCCGGCCGGAGGTTGGGCATCGAGGGCACGGATTGGATGCTACTCGCCGCGCACCGGGGTGACGGTCGTCCTCGGCCGGTGACCCGCGGTCGTAAGATCACCGGTGTGTCCTTCGACGTCACCGTGTACACGACGACGTTCATCACGTTGCTCGTGATCATGGATCCGCCCGGACAGATTCCGTTGTTCCTGAGCCTCGTCGGGCATCGCCCGGCCGAGTATCGGCGCCGTGCCGCGTGGCAGGCTCCCTTGGTCAGTCTGCTGGTCATCAGTGTGTTCGCGGTGGGCGGCAAAGCGATACTGAACTATCTCCACATCGGCATCCCGGCGCTGCAAGGTGCCGGCGGACTGCTGTTGTTGCTGGTGGCGCTGCAGTTGCTCACCGGTCTGGGCAACGCCGGGTCGCCGCAGGCCGCCGACGACGTGAACGTCGCCCTCGTACCGCTCGGGACACCGCTGCTGGCCGGGCCGGGCGCCATCGCCGCGGTGATCGTCGGGGTCAGCGGTGTCTCCGGGGATGCCGGTGGTTATCTGGCCATCGCCGCGGCCATCGTGAGCGTGCATCTGGTGGTGATGCTGGTGCTGCGCTACGCCACCTATCTCATCCGGATTCTCGGGGCCGGCGGAATCACCCTGCTCGCGAAGATCGCCGGTCTGCTGCTGGCCGCGATCGCGGTGCAGCTGATCGCCGATTCCATCGCCGGCTTCGTGGCCCAGGGCACCTGACACGCCCGGGCGGGGGCCGGTCGCCACCCGCTACGGTGATGGGCGTGAGGCAACGCGCGCCGAGGACACGGGGATCGCTGACACGGGGATCGCTGACACGGGCGAAGACGACACGGGTGACGGTGATCGTGGCGGCTGTCATCGCGACGGTCGCAGTGTTCGCCGGGTGTGCCCAGCCCACGGACAGTTCCGACGATCCGCTGCGGATCGGCTCGTCGGGTACTCCCGCGATGCGGGTGATGGCCGAGATCTACGCGGGAGCGCTGCGCAACTCCGGTGCCGACGTCGCGAGCCGTATCGAGACGGGGGATGATGCGGCCCTGCTGAACACGATGGCCCACACCGACGTCGATCTGTTCCCAGCGCTGACCGGGCGGCTGCTCGGTGTACTCACCCCGCGGGTCACCGCAGTCACCGCCGACGCCGTGTACACCGAGCTCAATCGTGCTCTGCCGCAAGGGGTGTCGGTGGGCGACCCGACTCCGGTGTCGGTTGCGCCGCAGGTCTTCGTGGCCACCCGGGTCGCCGAGACCGCCGGCGCCACCGAACTCACCGATTGCCCCCGGCTGCCCGCCGGGCTGGCCGTGGTCACCGTCGGCGAACCCGACGAGGGGGTGCTGGCCGCATTGAGGGCGTCGGGTTGTCGCTTCGGACCGGCGCAGAGCGTGCCGTCGGCCGACGCCGCCCTGCGCCGGGTGGCCGACGGTTCCGCCGTCGGGGTCCTGACCCCGCTCGAGGTGGCCGCCGACCGTGGGGCAGAGGCGAACACCGTTCAGGCGCTGCGGGTTCCGGCCGCACGCGAAGACAATTCCGCCCCAGAAGGATCCGCCCCAGAAGGATCCGCGCCAGACGGGTCCGTGGCGGTCGGGCCGCGGGCCAAGGTCCTGGTGCCCGTCTACCGCTCCGCGGCGCTCTCGCGCGACGACGTGAAGACGATCAACAAGGTGGCGGGCGAGATCACCACCGGTGACCTCGCCACGATGGCGGCGCGGGTGCAGCGAGGCGATGATCCGCGGGAGCTCGCGGTGACCTGGCTGGGCGAGCACGGGCTGTGAACCCGGCACCGCGCCCGAAGATCTGACACCAGGTCTGATACCGAGGAGGACTGATGCCGAAAGACGCTGAGCTGCAGCGGAAGTTGGGTCTCGCCGATGCGGTGGTCATCGGCCTGGGGGCGATGATCGGCGCAGGCATCTTCGCCGCCCTGTCGCCGGCGGCGGCCGCTGCAGGCTCGGGCTTGCTCGTCGGATTGGCGGTTGCCGCGGTGATCGCCTACTGCAATGCGACGTCGTCGGCGCGCCTCGCGGCGCGCTACCCGGAGTCGGGCGGGACGTACGTGTACGGGCGGGAGCGGCTGGGGGTGTTCTGGGGCTACCTGGCGGGTTGGGGTTTCGTCGTCGGCAAGACCGCTTCGTGTGCGGCGATGGCACTCACCATCGGGGCGTACGTGTGGCCCGGACAGGCCCGCGCGGTTGCGGTGGCGGCGGTGGTGGCGGTGATTGCCGTCGACTACCGGGGGATTCAGAAGTCGGCCGCGCTGACCCGCGTGATCGTCGCCGTGGTGGTGGGGATTCTCGGCGCGGTGGTCGTCGCAGCTGTCGGTTCCGGTGCTGTCGGTTCCGGTGCGGGAGGCGCGGAAGCGGGGGTACCGTCCGCCGTCTCGGTCCACGGCGTGCTGCAGGCCGCGGGGCTGTTGTTCTTCGCGTTCGCCGGCTACGCGCGGATCGCCACTCTCGGTGCGGAGGTCCGAGATCCGCGGCGCACCATTCCGCGGGCGATCCCGATCGCCCTCGGGCTGACGCTGCTGATCTACGCGGTCGTGGCCTGCACCGCTCTCGCTGTCCTCGGCCCGGATCGGATGGCGACGTCGGCGGCGCCGTTGACCGACGTCGCCGAGGCCGGTGGCGGGCCGGCGATGGTCACGATCGTCGCCATCGGTGGTGCGGTGGCCGCGCTCGGGTCGCTGGTGTCGGTGCTGCTGGGGGTGTCGCGCACCACGATGGCCATGGCGCGCGACGGTCATCTGCCGCGGTCACTCGGGATGGTACATCCGCGGTTCGCCGTTCCGCACCGCGCCGAGATCGCGGTGGGGGTGATCGTCGTCGGACTCGTCGTCGCCGTCGACATCCGCGGTGCCATCGGGTTCTCGTCCTTTGGAGTACTGGTGTACTACCTCATCGCGAACGTCTGCGCCGCGACGCTGACCGCGGCCCAGGGGCGGCCCGCGCGGTGGATTCCCCTGCTCGGGGCGGTGGGTTGCGTGGTCCTGATGTTCAGCTTGCCGGCGGCGTCGGCGATGACCGGGGCGGCGGTGCTGGCGTGCGGGGCACTGGTCTATCTGGTCCGTGTGCGCGTGGCCCGACGCCCCCGGTGACGACCCGCTGCGCGGACCGGCCGCCCATGTCGGACATGGGCGGCCGGGGCGGAGACGGTTCGCAGGCCTGCGTCAGTCGACCTTGGACAGCGCCCAACCGGTCACCTTAGCGGTCACCCACTGGTACTTGGAGGCGACGATGCGCACCCAGATGTCGAGCAGCTTGGCGTCGGTGCCGACGAGGACGCGCGCCTTGTTCTTGCGCACCCCCTCGATGATGACGTCGGCAGCCTTGGCCGAGGTCATCCGGGCCAGGTACTTGTCGAAGAAGGCCGCGCTGGATTCCTGATCGTGATCGCCGGAGACGGTCGCGTTGCGCGCGATGGCGGTCTTGATCCCGCCGGGATGCACGCAGGTGACCTTCACCGGGTGCTTGGCGATGATCATCTCCTGACGCAGCGCCTCGGTGAAGCCGCGCACCGCGAACTTCGCCGAGTTGTAGGCGGCCTGGCCGGGCTCGGCCAGCAGGCCGAACAGTGACGACGTGTTCACGATGTGTCCGTCGCCGGAGGCGATCAGGTGCGGCAGAAATGCCTTGGTGCCGTTGACGACTCCCCAGTAGTCGACGTCCATGACCCGCTCGATGTCCTTGAACTCGGTCCGCTCCACCTCGCCGTGGTGGGCGATGCCCGCGTTGTTGAACACCACGTTGACCACGCCATAGTGCGCCATCACCGCATCCGCGTAGGTCAGCACCGCCTCACGTTCGGCGACGTTGAGGATCTGGGAATGCACCTGCGCCCCGGTTTCCCGGACGAGGTCCTCGGTGGTCTTCAGTCCGGCCGGATCGACGTCGGAGATCGCCAGCCGCGCACCCTGCCCGGCGAGCTTCACCGCGAGATCGCGGCCCATTCCCGAGCCGGCACCGGTGATGACGACGACCTTGTCGCGAAAGTCCTTCATGATTCTCCTCTGGGTGAAACGGGGTCAGGCGGTGACCGACGCGGGGGCTGCGGTCTCGGTGGACGGGGTGGCGGTCACCGAGGGCTGAGCACCTCGCGACACATCGTAGGCGGCGATGTCGAAACGTCGTGTGGCGCGGCGGAAGTTGAAGGTGAACCCCGGCCACAGGGTGGTGATGTTGCCGTTGGCGTCTTTGTACCAGGACGCGCATCCGCCGTTGACCCAGACACTGTTGCGCAGGGCGTGCTGGATGTCACGATTGAACGAGCGTTGCGCGGACTCGGTGACCTCGGTGCGTGTGATGCCCTGCGCCCGAACGGTTTTGAGATAGTTCACCAGGTAGTTCAGCTGCGATTCGATCATGTAGACCATCGAGGTGTGGCCCAAACCGGTCGACGGTCCGACCATCAGCATCATGTTCGGGAAACCGTGCACGAACGATCCCTTGTAGCCCTGCATGCCGATCTCGTCCCACACCTGCGCGAGGCTGCGACCGTCCTTGCCGACGATCCTGCCGAAGACGGGCGAGTCGGTGACGTGGAAGCCTGTCGCCACCACGATGACGTCGACGTCGCGGGCCGTGCCGTCCTTGGTGACGACGCCGGTCGCGGTGATGCGGTCGATGCCGTCGGTGACGAGGTCGACGTTGGGCCGGTTGATGGCCGGATACCAGTCGTTGGAGCGGAGAATGCGCTTGCAACCGACCTGGAAGGTGGGGGTGGCCTTCTTGCGGAGCGCGCGGTCGGAGATGCCGCGGGCGATGTTGGCGCGGCACACGAGTTCCACGGGCTTGAGCGCCTTGGGGGAGTAGGTCAGGCCGAAGGCCGTTGCCTCGTTGGCCGCATAGATCGTGCCGCGGACCGCCGACTGGAAGCCCGGGACGTGCTCATAGGCCCAGTGCTCGACCCCGGTGTAGGCGCGTTCGGTGCGCGGGACGATCCACGGTGCGGTGCGCTGATAGACGTCCATGTGCGCGACGATCTTCGCGAGTTCGGGTACCACCTGGATCGCCGAGGCGCCGGTGCCGATGACCGCGACGCGCTTGCCCGCGTAGTCGTAGTCGCTGTCCCAGCGGGCCGTGTGCATGATCTTGCCGTCGAATCCGTCGATGCCCTCGATATCGGGCAGGTTGGGTTCACAGAGCGGCCCGACCGCCCCGACCATCACCTTCGCGCGGACCTGGGCGCTTACGCCGTCCTGCTCGGTGTCGAGGACCCACACCTGCTGGTCCTCATGCCACTGCGCGTGGGTCATCTCGGTGCGGAAGCGGGTGTGCGCGGCGACGTCGTACGCGTCGGCGACACCGTTGATGTAGCGGTGGATCTCGGGCTGATGCGAGTACGAGCGGGACCACGTCGGGTTCTTGGCAAACGAGTAGGAGTACAGCTGCGACGGGACATCGCAGGCCGCGCCCGGATAGGTGTTGTCCCGCCAGGTACCGCCGAAGTCCTGTCCGCGGTCGAGGATGACGAAGTCGTCGAAGCCGGCCTGCTTGAGTTTGATCGCGGCACCCAGCCCGGAGAAGCCGGCACCGATGATGGCGATCTCTACATCGTTCGTTGTCATGGTGTCACCATAGGTAGCTATTGAACCGCTGTCAATAGCTTATTGAATCAGATTCAATAGCGCGTTAGGGTGGGAGTCGATCAATCGCGAGAGGACTGGACGACGTGGCGGTGACGCAGGGAAAACGCACGCGGATGAGCCCGGAGGCGCGCCGTGACCAGCTCATCGAATACGGCCTGGAGATGGTCGCGCAACGGCCGCTCGAACAGGTCTCGATCGAGGCGATCGCCGAGGCGGCCGGGGTGTCGCGCGCTCTGCTGTTCCACTACTTCGAGTCCAAACAGGACTTCCATGTGGCGATCGCGCAGACCCAGTCGGAACGCATGCTCGCCTGCACCGCGCCCGATGAGTCGCTCGGTGATCCGCTGGCGATCCTGCAGTCGTCGATGAGCGCCTTCGTCGACTACGTGAGCGTCAACCGCAGTGCCTATATGACGCTGATCCGTGGGGCGTCGAGCGTCGATCCGGCCATGCGGGCGGTCTTCGACTCCACCCGCTCGGTGATGGCGCAGCGCGTCCTCGATCACCTGCCCGCCCTGGGGATCGCCGTGACCCCGACCATCGAGATCACGGTCCGGGGGTGGATGTCCTTCGTCGAGGAGACCACCATCGGCTGGCTCGAGGATCCCCGCATCTCCCGCGACGAATTACTCGCGCTGATCACCGCCGCACTACCGGCACTGGCCACCGCGGCGGGTGTCGCGGTACCCGGCAGCTGACCCTACTTCTGAAACGAAAACGGCCGGGCCGCACCGCAGTTCGCGGTACGGCCCGGCCGTTTCGAGTGGGTGGGACTATTCGGCGAAGGCCTCGTCGATGATCTCCTGCTGCTCGACGGCGTGCACCTTGCTCGAACCCGACGACGGCGCCGACATCGCGCGGCGCGAGATCCGTCGCAGGCCGCCGAGCGCATCGGGCAGTACCTCGGGCAGCCACAGGCCGAGGAACGGCCACGGGCCCTGGTTGGCCGGCTCCTCCTGGACCCAGGCGAAGTCGGTGGCATTGCCGTACTGCTCCAACGTGTTCCGAAGACGACGATGCGGCACCGGATAGAGCTGCTCGACGCGCACGACCGCCACGTCCTCACGCTCCTCCTTGTCGCGACGGGCGGCGAGCTCGTAGTAGAGCTTGCCGCTCACCAGCAGTACGCGCTTCACCTTGTCGCGATCGGCGCCGTTCACGAAGTGCGGATCGTCGATCACCGAGCGGAACTTGTCGTCGGTGAAGTCCTCGACGGGGGAGACCACCGCCTTGTTGCGCAGCATCGACTTCGGCGTGAAGACGATCAGCGGCCGGCTGATCCCGTCGAGCACGTGACGACGCAGCAGGTGGAAATAGCTCGCCGGTGTGGACGGCAGGGCGACGGTCATCGACCCCTCCGCGCACAGCTGCAGGAAGCGCTCGATACGACCCGACGTGTGGTCGGGGCCCTGACCCTCGTGGCCGTGTGGCAGCAGCAGCACCACGTCGGAGAGCTGACCCCACTTGGCCTCACCCGAGCTGATGAACTCGTCGATGATCGACTGCGCGCCGTTGACGAAGTCGCCGAACTGACCTTCCCAGAGCACCAGGGCGTCGGGATTGCCCACAGAGTAGCCGTATTCGAAACCGACGACGGCGAATTCGCTCAGCGGGGAGTCGTAGACCATGAACCGGCCGCCGCCGTGTTCACCGTCGATCGGCTTGAGGTGATTCAGCGGGGTGTATTCGGCGCCGTTCTCGCGGTCGATCAACACCGAATGGCGCTGTGAGAACGTCCCGCGGCGGGAGTCCTGACCGGACAGGCGCACAGTGCGTCCCTCGAGCACCAGCGACCCGAAGGCGAGCAACTCGGCGAATGCCCAGTCGATCCCGCCGTTGCGCGATGCCTCGTGCCTGCGGTCGAGAACCGGTTTGACGCGCGGATGCGGCACGAAGCCGTCGGGCACGTTCACGAACGCGTCGCCGATGGTCTGCAGCGTGGTCTTGTCCACCGCGGTGACCAGCTTGGTCGGCAACGTCTGGTCCGACTCCACCGACGGGCTCGGTTCCGGCCGGTACTTCTCGAGTTCCTTGACCTCGTTGAAGACCCGTTCGAGTTGTCCCTGGTAGTCACGCAGGGCGTCCTCGGCCTCCTTGGTGGAGATGTCACCGCGGCCGATCAGGGCCTCGGTGTAGCTCTTGCGGACGCCACGCTTGGTGTCGATCACGTCGTACATCGCCGGCTGGGTCATCGACGGATCGTCGCCCTCGTTGTGTCCGCGACGGCGGAAGCAGACGAGGTCGATCACGACGTCCTTGTGATAGGTCTGCCGGTAGTCGACGGCCAGTTTGGCCACCCACACGCAGGCCTCGGGGTCGTCACCGTTGACGTGGAAGATCGGCGCGCCGATCATCTTGGCCACGTCGGTGCAGTACTCCGAGGAGCGGGAATGTTCCGGCGCGGTGGTGAATCCGACCTGGTTGTTGACCACGATGTGAACGGTGCCGCCGGTGCGGTAGCCGGGGAGCATCGCCAGGTTCAGGGTCTCGGGAACCACGCCCTGCCCGGCGAAGGCCGCGTCGCCGTGCAGCATCAGCGGCAGGATCGAGAACTCGCCGTCCTCGTCGAGCTGGTCCTGCTTGGCGCGGACGAGTCCCTCGAGTACCGGGTCGACGGCTTCGAGGTGACTCGGGTTGGCAGTGAGCGACACGGCGATCTCGTTGTCGCCGAACATCTGGTAGTACTTGCCCTCGGCGCCGAGGTGGTACTTCACGTCGCCCGACCCGTGGGCCTGCGACGGATTCAGATTGCCCTCGAACTCGGAGAAGATCTTCGAGTACGGCTTGCCGACGATGTTGGCGAGCACGTTCAGCCGGCCACGGTGTGGCATGCCGATGACGACCTCGTTGAGGCTGTGCTCGGCGCTCTGGTCGATGACTGCGTCCATCATCGGGATGACCGACTCGGCACCCTCCAGCGAGAACCGCTTCTGCCCGACGTACTTGGTCTGCAGGAAGGTCTCGAAGGCCTCGGCGGCGTTCAGCTTGGACAGGATGTACTTCTGCTCGGCGACCGGCGGCTTGGAGTGCTTGATCTCGACGCGCTCCTGCAGCCATTTCTGCTGGTCGGGTTCGAGGATGTGGGTGTACTCCACGCCCACGTGGCGGCAGTAGGCGTCACGAAGAATGGACAGGACGTCGCGTAGCTTCATCCGCTCCTGGCCGTGGAATCCGCCGACCCGGAAGGTGCGGTCGAGGTCCCACAGGGTCAGGCCGTAGGTCAGCACATCAAGGTCCGGGTGGCTGGCGCGCGCGTCGCTGTCCATCTTCAGGGGATCGATGTCGGCCATCAGGTGGCCGCGGCTGCGGTAGGCGGCGATCAGTTCGAGGACGCGGGTGCTCTTGTCGACCAGTCCGGCGGGGATGTCGCGACGCCAGCGGACCGGCTCGTAGGGGATGTGGAACGCGGTGAAGATCTCGTCGTAGAACGCATCGTCGAGGAGCAGTTCGTGGATGGTCCGCAAGAAATCGCCGGATTCGGCGCCCTGGATGATGCGGTGATCGTAGGTCGAGGTCAACGTCATCAGCTTGCCGACGCCGAGTTCGGCGATCTGCTCGTCGCTGGCTCCCTGGAACTCGGCCGGGTACTCCATCGCGCCGGCGCCGACGATGGCGCCCTGCCCCTTCATCAGGCGCGGCACCGAGTGCACGGTGCCGATGGTGCCCGGGTTGGTCAGCGAGATCGTCACGCCGGCGAAATCCTCGGCGGTCAGCTTGCCGTCGCGGGCGCGTCGCACGATGTCCTGATAGGCGGAGTAGAACTCGGCGAAACCCATTGTCTCGCAGTTCTTGATCGCGGCGACCACCAGCGTACGGTTGCCGTCCTTGCCGACGAGGTCGATCGCCAGACCGAGGTTGGTGTGCGCCGGCGTGACCACATTGGGTTTGCCGTCCACCTCGGCGAAGTGGTTGTTCATGTTCGGGTACGCCTTGATCGCCTGCACGATGGCGTAGCCGAGGATGTGGGTGAAGCTGATCTTGCCACCGCGGGTGCGGGCGAGGTGGTTGTTGACGACGATGCGGTTGTCGATCATCAGTTTCGCGGGGATCGCACGCACGCTCGTGGCGGTCGGGATCTGCAGCGAGAGGTTCATGTTCTTGGCGATCGCCGCGGCCGGACCGCGCAGGACACGGCTCTCGTCCGACGACCCGGAATCCTTGGACCCGGAATCCTTGGCGGCCGGCTTCTTGGGCGCCGGGCGGTTCTGCGAGCGCGACGATCCGTCGCGGCTGGCGACGCTCTGACCCGAAGCCGCCTTGGTCGCAGTCGATTCCTTGGTCGCGGTGCTCTTGCGGGCCGCGGGCCGGGCCGGCGTCTGGTCGAGGGTGACCTGTTTGGACGGCGTAGATTCGGACGCGCCCGGCCCGGTGCGGGCCGGGCCGGTCTCGGCGCCCGCCTGCGCCTTGGTTGCCGACTTCTGCGGCGCCGGGGTGGACTTCTTCGCGGGCGACTGTTCGGTGGGCGACTTCTCGGTGGGCGACTTCTGTGCGGCAGGCTTCTTCTCCGGGGCCGAACCATTGCTGCCGTTCGACTGCGTTTCCGGCGCGCTGTCCGAGCCCGATCCGTTGTCGCCGGGCTCGTAATTCTTCAGAAGGTCATGCCAACTCGGGTCCACCGAGTTCGGGTCTTCCTTGAACTGCTGGTACATTTCCTCGACCAGCCATGTGTTCTGTCCGAAATCGGATATCGACCTGCTCACAGCGGTTTCTCGCCTCAATTCCCTCAAACGGTGCCGGGGTTCTCTGTCACAACCAAGTCTCTCGTGAAGACTATCGGTGAACCACCTGACGATGGTACGCGCGCATAACGTGCTTGCACGTACCGACCTGCTACTTCTCAGTCAGTTCGACACGTGTGCGTCGTCGACCTCGTTGGGGAGGAGTTCAGATCGGCTCGTCGCCAGTCCCGGGCACCGTTGCCCGGGGGGGTCGCCGGCACCGCCGGTTCGGCGGGATCGACACCTGCATCCCAGAACGCGCGATACCTACCGTCCAACGTGAGCAACTCGTCGTGTGTTCCCGATTCGACGATCCGACCGTGATCGACCACCGCGATGACATCGGCGCGTGCCGCGGTCGCGAGGCGATGCGCGACGATGACCGAGGTGCGTCGTCGGGTGACTGCCGCGCCGGCGGCCAGCACGAGCGCTTCGGTGGCCTGATCCAGCGTGGCGGTGGCCTCGTCGAGCAGCAGCAGATCGGGTTCGACGAGTTCGGCTCGGGCGAGTGCGATGAGCTGACGCTGTCCCGAGGACAGCCCCTGCCCGCGCTCACCGATGGGATGGTTCATCCGGCCGGGCAGTGCCGCGATCATGTCGGTCGCGCCGACCGCGGCGGCCGCCGCCACGATCGCCCGGTGATCGGCGCCCGGCCGCCCGTAGGCGATGTTCTGGGCGACGGTGCCGGTGAACAGGTGCGGTTCCTGGGGCACCAGCCCGAGACGCTGGCGGTAGCCGGAGAGTGTGTAGTCGCGGATGTCGACGCCGTCCATCCGCACCGAGCCGGCGACCGGGTCGTAGAAGCGGGCGAGGAGTTTGACGATCGTCGACTTTCCCGCCCCGGTCCGGCCCACGAGTGCCAGCGAGGAGCCGGCGGGGATGTTCAGGTCGACGGCGGTCAGGGCGTCGTCGGCGGCACCCGAGTACCGGAAGGACACCTTCTCGAGTGAGGCGTCACCGTTGAATCCGGCCGGGCCCGGGTCGCGTTCGGCGGGTGAACGTGACAACGAACTCGGCGTGGCGAGCAGGTCTCCGATCCGGCGTAGACCCACGACTGCCTGCTGGTATCCGTCGAAGACCTGGGTCAGCTGCTGCACCGGCCCGAACAGCATCGCGAGGTAGAGGACGAAGGCGATCAGGGTGCCCGCCGACATCGCGCCCACCGACACCTGATGGGCACCCACCGCGACCGCGACCGCGGTGGCCAGGTCCGAACACAGGGTGATGAAGGGGAAGTAGGTGGAGATGGCGCGCTGGGACACCATCCGCGCCTGCACCCACTCGAGGGTGCGCGCGGTGAACCGGGCGTCGGCGACGTCGACGTGCCGGTAGGCCTGCGTGGTCCTGATGCCGGCGATGTTCTCCTGGAAGTCGGCGTTGACGATGCTGACGAGCTCACGGGAGCGGGTGTAGGCGCGGGCGGCGACGCGCCGGAACACGACGGTCGCGATCACCAGCACCGGGAAGACCGGCAGGATCAGCGCGCCCAGGGCGGGGTCGGTGACGACGAGGGCCACGGTGACACCGACGAGCGTGAGCGCGGCGACGATCGCCGAGGACAACCCGGTCTGCAGGAAGGTCGACAGGGCATCGACGTCGGTCGTCATGCGGGTCATGATGCGGCCGGACAGTTCTCGTTCGTAGTAGTCGAGTCCCAGCCGCTGCAGGTGCGCGTAGGAACGGATGCGCAGCGCGTAGAGCACCCGTTCACCGGCGCGGCTCGAGGTGATGGTGGTGGCCGCGGTGGCCACCCAGTCGGCGGCCACCAGGGCGACACCGATGCCGGTGGCCCACCAGAGTTTCGTCTCGTCCGCGTGACTCGCGGCGTCGATGACGGTGCGCGCCAGCGTCGGGAACATGAGACCGATAAGCGTGTCGGCGGCGATCGCCACGATCGCCGCGATCATCAACCACCGCACCGGGCGCAGGATGCCGCGCAGTGTGAAGCGCGGATTCTCGCGCCGGGCGGCCTCGGTGTCGACCCGGGGGTCCTCGTTCGCGGGTGGTAGCGCGTCCACGGCGGCGAGGATCTCGGGGGTGGCGGGCATCGACCCGAGGGCCGTGCCGATACCGCCGCCGCGGCTGGTACCCCGCGGTACGGCTGCCGGTGCGGGGTCCCGTCGACGACCGCCGTTCCCGGTCTGCCCGGATGCGGGTGTCGCCGGCCAGAGGTCGTCGACTGCAGACTCATCGAACATCGATTCGATTGGTGCAGAAGGTATTTCGATGTCATCGACGCTGGGTGACATCAATGCGCGGAAGGCGGCCGAGGTCGCGTCGAGTTCGGCGACGGTACCGACGTCGGTGATGACGCCGTGGTCGAGCACCGCGACGCGGTCGGCCAGCGTCAGGGTGGAGCGGCGATGCGCCAGGACCAGCATGGTGCGGCGTTCGGCGCGCAGGCGACGCAGGATGCGTGCCTCGGTGGCGGCGTCGACCGCCGAGGTTGCGTCGTCGAGCACCAGGATGCGTGGATCGGCGAACAGGGCGCGCGCCAGGGCGATGCGTTGTCGTTGCCCGCCCGACAGGGTCAGCCCGCGTTCGCCGACCACGGTGTCGTAACCATCGGGCAGCGCGTCGACGAACTCGGCCGCGTCGGCGCGCTCCGCGGCGTCGACGATGCGCGTGCGGACAGGACTGTCCGGGTCGGACACCTCACCCGGGTCGACACCGAGCGCGATGTTCGCGGCGATGGTGTCGGAGTAGAGGAATGGTTCGTCGAAGACCACCGCGAGTGCCTCGTGCAGGGAATCGGGCGCCAGCTGAGGGGTCGGATGATCACCGTCGTCGGCGGTGATGACGACGCTGCCGGTGTCGGGCCGGCGCACCGAACCGACGAGGTCGGCCAGCGTCGACTTGCCCGAACCCGGCGGCCCGACGACGGCCACGCATTCGCCGGGCGCCACGTGCAGGTCGACGCCCTCGAGAACGCGCCGGTCCGCGTCGGGGTCGTCGGCTCGGTGATGGCCGAATCCGACGTCGTCGAGGCGGAGTCCGAGTGGGCCGGCGGGCAGGGTCGCGGTGTTCGTCCCGGCCGGATCGCGGGGATGTTCGGTGACGTCGTAGACGCGTTCGACGGCGGCGCGCGCGAGCTGCGCGCTGACGATCAGGTTGGTGAGCAGACGTGCCATGGCGGTCATGCTCGCCACGTAGGTGGTGAACGCGAGGAAGGTGCCCGCGGTGATGTGTCCGTGCATCGTGAGATACCCGCCGACCGCGATCACCGCGACCATCCCGAGTTGCGGGATGGCCGACATGGTGGGAGTGAACCGTGCGTTGATCGACGCCGCGCGCAGCCGGCGGGAGAACAGCCGACGCCCGAGCGTCACCAGTTCGTCGACGGCGCGTTCCTCCTGGCCGAATCCCTTGACCACGCGTACCCCGGTCACCGTCTCCTCGACATGCTGCGCGACGTCGGCGGCGGCCTGCTGGGCCGACCAGGTGGCCGCGAACAGGCGACGGCGTGTTCTCCAGACCACCACGGCCACAACGGGAATGATGAGCAGGGTGACGGCGGTGAGCAGCGGCGAGAGGTAGGCCATGATGGCGATGGCGATGATCAGCTGCACGCCGGCTCCGGCCGACAGCGGGGCCATTGCCAACAATCCCTGCACGATCTGCAGGTCGGAGATGGAGCGGGACACGATCTGACCGGTCCGGATCTCCTGCTGAGATCGCCCGTCGAGATGGAGCAGGCTGTCGAGCAGGCGCAGGCGAAGTCCGTTCTGGACATTGATCGACAACCGGCCTGCGGTGATCCGGCGACCGTACTGGCACGCGTAACGCACCAGCGCCAACACGACGAGAAGCACGATGATCGTGGTCATCGACAGCCCGTCGTCGACGACACCGGTGGCGTGATCGACGGCTGCCTTGGCCAGGAGAGGCGCGCTGAGATCGACGGCGACCGCGATGGCGGTGGCCGTCGCGGTGATCAGGACCAGGCGGCGATGTGTCCAGCACTCGCGGGCCAGGCGTCGGATCCACCCGGGGCCGGGGTGGGTGTCGGGCGGGGACGGGGAGTCGGAGTGCGTGGGTGCCGGTTCCTGGTGGAGTGCGGTATTCACCCGGGGCCGGGGCTCATCGGAACCGGGGGCTTCTCGGCATCGGGAGCCCATCGGAATCGGGGGTCATGAGTATCGGGCGGGTCACCGGTACCCCGGCGGTAAAGCCGCGTCGGATACCACGGTGGCGTCGATGATCCAGGCCGATGGCGGCGGACCGAATGCCTCCCGGGCATTGTGGACGACGCGGCGGCCCAGCGCGCGGCCGCCCACCCCGCCGATCACCGCGCCGATGCCGGCGGGCATGAGTTTGCCGAGCATCAGTGGCGCCTTGCGGAAGAAATACTTGCGCGACAGTTTGCTGACCAGGGATTTGTTCAGTTTCGTCAGGGCGCTGCGAGGTACCGACGAACCGCCGAGGCTGCGCAGCGCCCCGCCGCGGGTCCCGACCACCCGGCCGAGGGCGATGACGCCCTCTTCGCCGAGGGCCACGGCGAAAACGAGTGCTTTGCGCCGCTCGATGTCGTGCAGCGGGATCCCGTGCACCTCGGCGATGGCCAGCGCGAGCAGAGCGGATGCCTCCAGGAAGAAGGCTGTCTCCCCGGTCATCGCGCCCATCGCGGTCATGGTGCCCACGCCCGGCACCGCGGCGGTGGCACCCACTGCGCCGCCGGAACCGGTGACCGCCGTCAGGTACCGCTTCTCGAGTCGGCGGATGATCTGTGCGGGGGAGTCGTCGGGGTACTTCTCGCGCAGCGATGCGACATATTTCTGCACTGCCGGCGCCTGCAGGCGCTGGGCACGGTCGAGGAGCCCGCCGGCCACCTCGACGCTCCGTCGGGATGGCTGTCCGGATTGCTTGGTGGTGTCGGTCATGATGTGGGCACCCAATTCTGTGCGGGGACGACCTCGGCGGCGATCGGCGGTCCCGGTGGCGTTCCGTCACCGAACGGCCGGCCGCCGAGTTCCTCCCGATGGTGAGGGGTCAGCCAGTTGCGCAGGTCGGGGCCCTTCGGGACGATCTGCGTCGGGTTGATGTCGCTGTGCACGATGTAATAGTGCTGTTTGATCTGGGTGAAGTCGGTGGTGTCACCGAAGCCCGGCGTCTGGAACAGGTCGCGAGCGTATGCCCACAGCACCGGCATCTCGCTGAGTTTGCTTCGATTGCACTTGAAGTGGCCGTGGTAGACGGCGTCGAATCGCGCCAGGGTGGTGAACAACCGCACATCGGCTTCGGTGATGGTGTCGCCGACGAGGTAGCGCTGCTGCGCGAGCCGCTCGGAGAGTTCGTCGAGTTTGGTGAAGAGCCGGTCGTAGGCGGCGTCGTAGGCGTCCTGACTTCCGGCGAATCCGCAGCGGTAGACACCGTTGTTGACCTCGGTGTAGATGCCTTTGCTCACCTCGTCGATCTCGGCGCGCAGATGCTCGGGGTAGAGCTGGGGGGCGCCGTCGCGGTGATAGGCCGTCCACTCGAGCGAGAAGTCGATGGTGATCTGCGGGAAGTCGTTGGTGACGACCTCGCCGGTGGCGATCTCGACGACAGCGGGCACCGTGATGCCCTTCGGGTATCCCGGGAAGCGTTTCTCGTAGGCGTCCTTGAGGCGTGGGATGCCCAGCACCGGGTCGACCCCGCCGGGGTCGAGGTCGAAGGTCCAGGAGTTCTTGTCGTGGGTGGGACCGCAGAGACCGAGTGAGAGGACGTTCTCCAGTCCCAGGAGCCGGCGGACGATCAGCGTGCGATTCGCCCACGGGCAGGCGCGCGCGGCGATCAGGCGGTAGCGACCGGGCTCCACCGGGTATCCGTCGCGCCCGTCGGCGGTGATGCGGGTCTCGATGTACTTGGTGTCTCGGACGAACTCCTGTCCGGTCGTCACGTACGAACCCTGCTCGCTGTCGCTGGAATGGGTGTCGGGGGCCATGAGTTCACAGTAGTGATCGCAACCGACTCTTGGCAGTGGATGGTCGGCGCGGTATATTCCACGTGGAATATTCGGATCAAAACACTTCGACGTCGGACATGGAGGTTTTTGTGGGGGAGGGCAAACAGCAACCGCTGGCCCCGATCGCGATTCTGATCCTCGGATTGCTGGCCGAGCGTCCGATGCATCCGTACGAGATGTTCCAGACCACTGTCGAGCGCCGGGAGGACCGACTGGCCAAGATCAGGCCGGGCACGATGTACCACACCGTCGACCGGCTGAGCGACCGTGGACTGATCGACGTCCACGAGATCGCCCGGGAGGGCAACCGTCCCGAGCGGACGGTCTATGCGATCACCCCCGCCGGGCGTGCGCTGCTGACTCAGAGTCTCGAGGAGATCCTGGCGCGTCACCCCCAGGAGTATCCGGAGCTCTACCTCGCACTCTCGGAGGCCCACGGCCTGCCGCGGGCGCGGGTGATCGACCTACTCGACGTGCGTATCCAGCGCATGCGGGCCGAACTGGATATGTACACCGCGGCGGTCGACGTGGCCCGCCGCCACGGCAAACCCGAGATGTTCTTCCTCGACGCGGGCTGCAAGATCGCCACGCTGAACACCCAGATCGATTGGCTCTCCGATCTCGTCGACCGGCTGCGTACCTCGCGCATCGTCTGGCTCGACGACCCGGATTTCACTGCGGGGCCAGGCCGGCATGTGATGCCGCCCGCCGGCGACGACATATCTGAGGACGACACATCCACGGACCACACATCTACCGACCACACATCTAAGGAGACCGCTCGATGAGCACACCAACCACGAGCCCGGGCCAGATCACCGCCCGGCCCTGGGTCGCTCTGCTGGCGCTGTGCGTCGGCTTCTTCATGATCCTCGTCGACATGACGATCGTCGCGGTGGCCCAGCCGCAGATCCAGGCGGCGCTGGACACCGACGTCAACGGCATCGTCTGGGTGACCAGTGCC
Organism: Gordonia bronchialis DSM 43247; assembly: GCF_000024785.1. NCBI lineage: Bacteria > Bacillati > Actinomycetota > Actinomycetes > Mycobacteriales > Gordoniaceae > Gordonia > Gordonia bronchialis. The sequence goes on from NC_013441.1 coordinate 1,977,715, forward strand.
TACCTGCTCACCTACGCGGTACCTCTGCTGATCACCGGCCGCCTCGGCGACAAGTTCGGACCCAAGAACGTCTACCAGCTGGGTCTGCTCGTGTTCACCCTGGCGAGTCTGTGGTGCGGGTTGTCGTCCTCGATCGGTGAGCTCATCGCGGCGCGTGCGCTGCAGGGTGTGGGCGCAGCGCTGATCACCCCGCAGACGATGGCACTCATCACCCGCATCTTCCCGCCGGAGAAGCGCGGTGCGGCAATGGGCGTGTGGGGCACCGTCGCCGGTGTCGCCACCCTCGTCGGCCCGCTGCTCGGTGGCATCCTCACCGACAGCTTCGGCTGGGAGTGGATCTTCTTCGTGAACATCCCGGTCGGCATCGTCGGTCTGATCCTCGCGGCGATGCTCGTCCCGAGCGTCGAAACCCACGATCACCAGTTCGACTGGATCGGTGTGGTGCTCTCGGCCATCGGTTTGTCCGCGCTGGTCTTCGGCATCCAGGAGGGCGAGACCTACGACTGGGCAGCCTGGATCTGGGTTCTCATCGTCGGCGGCGTGCTGACGATGGCGCTGTTCGTCTACTGGCAGTCGCGGATCCAGACCGAGCCGCTGGTGCCGCTTTCCCTGTTCCGAGACCGCAACTTCTCGCTGTCGAACATCGGCATCGCTTCGATGGGCTTCGCGATTTCCGGGTTGATGATCCCGATGATGTTCTTCCTGCAGCTCGTCGGTGGCATGTCGCCGACGCAGTCCGCGGTGATGATGGTGCCGATGGCGGTTCTGACCGGCGTTCTCGCGCCGATCGTCGGACGCATCCTCGACCGGGTGCATCCGCGCGCGATCATCTCCTCCGCATTGCTGCTCAACGCGATCGCCGTCTTCCTGCTGGGAATCCTTGCCAAGCCGGCGACTCCGGTGTGGCAGTTCGTCATCCCGCTGTGCCTCATGGGTGTCGCGTCGGCCGGTATCTGGGCGCCGCTGGCGGCGACCGCGACGCGCAATCTGCCCTGGCGGCAGGCCGGTGCGGGAGCGGGCGTCTACAACACGACGCGGATGATCGGCTCGGTCCTGGGTGCGGCGATGGTGGGTGCGCTGATGCAGACCCGCCTGGCCGCCGAGCTGCCCGGTGTGGACACCAACGAGCACCGCGACACGGTCGCGCAGTTGCCGGCGTTCATCCGCGAGGGATTCGCCGACGCGATGGGGCAGTCGCTGTTCTTGCCGGCAGCTGCGCTGCTGGTGGGTGTGGCGGCCACCGTCTTCCTGGTGCGCCCCAAGCATCAGGCATCCGCCACCGACGATGTTGCGGCCTTCGCCGAGGGTGAGGTCGAGGGCGCGGGCGCGTCGGGCTGATTCGCCCTGAGCTGCGGAGGCCGGTGACGCAACGCGCCATCGGCCTCCGCAGCTCTGTCGGTGGCCGACCGTACGGTGTAGTCCATGCGGATCGTGCACACCTCGGATTGGCACCTGGGCCGGACCTTTCACGGTGTCGAGCTGCTCGATGACCAGCGTCGCGCGCTGGCCGAGCTCGCCGCCATCGTCGGCGAGGAGCAGGCCGATGCGGTGGTCGTCGCCGGTGACGTGTACGACAGGTCGGTCCCGTCCGCGGATGCTGTTGCGGCATACGACGAGGGACTGGCCGCCATCGCGGCCACCGGCGCCGCGATCGTCGTGACATCGGGCAATCACGACTCGGCCACGCGGCTGGGTTCCGGCTCGGCGTTCGCGGCCGCCGGGGGATTGCATCTGCGGACCACCATCGGTGCCATCGACCAGCCGGTCATGTTCGACGCCGACGACGGCCCGGTCGCGATCTACGGCATCCCCTACCTCGAACCCGATACGGCGCGAACAACACTCGGCGTCGGCACCGCCCGCGGACATGCTGCCGTCCTGAGTGCGGCGATGGATCGGATCCGGGCCGATGCGGCGCGTCGCTCGGCGCGCACCGTGGTGGCCGCCCATGCCTTCGTGGTGGGTGCGGCGGCCACCGGATCGGAGCGATCGATCAGCGTGGGTGGGGTGGAAACCGTTCCGGCGCATATCTTTTCCGGTGTCGACTACGTGGCGCTCGGGCATCTTCACTCGCCGCAACAGCTCACCGACACGGTCCGGTACAGCGGGTCACTACTGCCGTATTCATTCGGCGAACGCTCCCACCGCAAGTCGGTATGGGTCGTCGACCTCGATGCCGACGGGGTGCGGGAGGTGCGTGCCCGCGAGCTCCGCGGTGTGCGTGGATTGTCCTGTCTGAAGGGAACTCTCGACGAGCTGCTCACCGCGTCGGAGCACGCCTATGCCGAGCAGTGTTACGTCGAGGCGACGCTGACCGACACCGTCCGCCCGGTCGATGCGATGCGCCGCCTGCGGGAGCGGTTCCCGTACGCCGTGCACGTGCAGTGGGACCGGCCCCGCGATGGGGACGGGGTGGATTACCGCTCCCGGGTGCACGGCCGTACCGATGCCGAGATCGTCGCCTCGTTCATCTCCGACGTGCGTGACGAACCGACGCCGGGGGAGTGCGCGCTGGTGGAGCGGGCGCTGCGGCAGGTGGTCTGTGAGCCGGAATCCGATGGCGCACAGGCCGAAGCACAGGCGGACGACGCATGGACGTTGTTCGACTGTGCCGGCGGCGCGGGTGACGTGGCGGCCTCGGCATGAGATTGCACCGCCTGCGCATGTGCGCGTTCGGCCCGTTCGCCGGTGACACGACCGTCGACTTCGACGAACTCTCCGCCGACGGCCTGTTCCTGTTGCACGGCCGGACCGGGGCGGGCAAGACGACGGTCCTCGACGCGGTCGCCTTCGCGCTGTTCGGCCGGGTGCCGGGGGCGCGCGACACCAATCGACGACTCCACTCGGATCATGCTCTGCCCGAACATGTTCCGGAGGTCGAACTCGAAGCCACCGTCGGTGGACGGCGTCTGCGCATCATCCGCTCGCCGGATCATCACCGCCCCAAGCGACGGGGGACCGGGACCACCAAGGTCAACGCTCGCGCAAGCCTGACCTGGCTGGACGGTTCGGGTCCCGACCTCACCCGGCTGCCCGAGATCGGCGACGCGGTCACCCGACTGCTCGGCATGAGTGCCGACCAGTTCTTTCAGGTGGTCCTGCTGCCGCAGGGCGAGTTCGCCCGATTCCTACGGGCCACCTCCGAGGACCGGGAACGATTGCTGGAGCGGCTGTTCGACACCGAGCGGTTCGGCGATCTCGAGGAATGGCTGCGCACCGAGGCCAGGGAGAGCTCGGCGGCGCTGACGAGGCGGACCGCAGTAATCGACCGGGTCGCCGGACAGATCGTCGCGCTCGGTGGTGCCGAGGCCCCGGCCGAGCCCGATCTGGCCTGGGCGCAGGGCTGTCTGGAGTCGGCCCGGTCAGAGGCCGAGCAGGCGCGAGCCGCCCTCGAAGCCGCCCGCCGCGAGGTGACCGAGGCGCAGCGTGCCCACGACGACGGTCGGCGCCGTGCGGAGTTGCACAGGCGCGGTGTCCAAGCCGCCGAACGCCTCTCGCGACTCGACGACGGACAGGACGACCTCGCGGCGGTGACGGCGACGCTGGCGCAGGCGCGTCGAGCCGCACCACTCGCCCCGCTGCTCGACGAGCACGAATTGGCGGCGGCAGATGCCGTGACCGCGGAGCGGACGTGGTCCCGCGCGCGGGATGCGCTGGTCACCCTACCGGGTGGGGCCGCGTTGAGCGACGCGGACGACGCCACGCTGCGCGATTCGATCGATTCCTGGACCCAGGAGTCCGGCCGCTGGGAGCCGCTGGCCGCACGGCTCGCCGGCCGCCCCGCCATCGTGTCTGAGATCGACACCCTCACAGCGCAATTCGATGACACCGCGCGACGCCTTGCCGAGCTGTCCGAGGTGCTGGCGGCGCTGCCGGACCGTCGGGACCGCGCCCAGGCCGAGCTGACCCGCGCCGTCGAGCTCCGTTCCCGAGTTCCAGGCCTCGAGGCGCAGCGGGAACGTGCCGAGAAGGTGACCACTGCGCTGTTGGCCCGCGCCCGGGTCGACCAGGCTCTCGAGCGGATTACCACGCAGGTACTCGTGGCCCGGGAAGCTCATCTCGAAACACGGGAGCAGTTGGTGGAGTTGCGATCCCGCCGGGTGGCCGGGATGGCCGCAGAGCTGGCCGGTGGGCTCGTCGACGGTGAGCCGTGCGTCGTGTGCGGTGCCACCGTCCACCCGGAACCGGCACGCCCGGACGAGCGCGGGCACGTCGGGGAAGCGGATGAAGCGGCCGCGGCCGCCGCCGAACAGGCCGCCGCGGTCGCCCGGGGACGTGTCGAGTCCGAGCAGGCTGCGCTGGAAGAACGCCGCAAGAGCCTCGACGAGGTGATCGGTGCGGCAACACGGGAGGACACCGAGGAACTCCTCCAGCGACTGTCCACGGAGCTCGCCGACGCCCGACGCGCTGCCGAACGTGTCCCGGCTCTGCAGCGGGCTGTCGAGGCCGCCGCCGCCGAGATCGACACTGTCCGGGCAGATGTGGCCACCTTGGACTCGGCGCAGTCACGCCGCCAGGAACGGCTGGCGTCGCTCCGTGAGGACCTTGGAGAGCTCGACGTGGCGGTTGCCGAGGCGACCGGTGGGCGTCTCAGCGTGACCGAGCGCCGACAGGAACTCGCCGATCTGTGTGAGGCCGCCGGACGCCTGCGCGACGCGGTGCGGGCGCGGGATGCGGCACGTTCACGACGGGACGAGGCGGGCAAGCGACTGACCGCACGATGTGTCGCCGCCGGTTTCGACGACGCTGACGCCCTGCGCTCCGCGCTCGCGTCACCGGAGTCCATTCAGGAGTGGGAAGCCCGTGTGCAGCAGGCGATCGGGCTTCGTGCGGCCGCGCAGGAAACCCTCGCCGACGCCGACATCCAGGACGCGCTGGCCGCCGAACATGTCGATGTCGCGTTGCTCGCGACCGCGCTCGACACCGTTCGACAGGCGCACGACCGCGCCGCCGGCAGGCATACCATCGCGGCACGACGCGTCGCCGATCTGGAACGCTTCGTAGCCGACTTCTGGGCGGCGGCGGACGCATTGGCGCCGCTGCGAGATCGACACGCGGAGTTGGCCGGCCTGGCCGAACTGGTCAGTGGTCACGGACAGAACTCGCGGCGTATGAGCCTGCGCTCATATGTGCTCGCCGCCCGGCTCGAAGAGGTCCTCGTCGCGGCGTCGGCCCGACTGCACCAAATGTCCTCGGGACGTTATGAATTCGTCCACAGCGACGCCGTCGGGCCGCGCGGTCGACGCGGTGGGCTGGGCATCGAGGTCCGTGACGAGTACACCGGCACGGTCCGCGCCACCACCACGTTGTCCGGCGGGGAGACGTTCTTCGCGTCCTTGGCGCTGGCGCTCGGCCTTGCCGACGTGGTGTCCGCCGAATTGGGCGGACGGGTGTTGGACACCATCTTCATCGACGAGGGTTTCGGCACGCTCGACCCCGAGGCACTGGACCTGGTGATGGGTGTCCTTGACGAACTCCGCTCCGGCGGGCGCGTCGTCGGGGTGGTCAGTCACGTCGGCGAGCTCCGTGAACGGATTCCGGCGCAACTGGAGGTGGTCCGCCGCGACAACGGTTCGTCCGTCCATACGAATCAGCCGGCCGCAATCGGTTGACGGTGTGTCGTGAGCAGCCCGATTGGGGTTCGCGCGATCGGGTGCGCTAATGTGTGTTTCGCCCGTTGAGCCCCCGTAGCTCAGGGGATAGAGCGTCTGCCTCCGGAGCAGAAGGCCGCAGGTTCGAATCCTGCCGGGGGCACCGAGAGTTCCTTGCGATTGCTGATGTCGGCGCGCACATTCTGGTCGCTGGTTGAGCGCGGTCACCCAACGCCGATTACCACCGCCAGCGCAGGCCGTCGGCGGTCTCGCGGCATACTGCGTAGCCATCGGTGTGAGAAACGCGGGCGCGTTCTCCCAACTTCGAGCAACGTGCGTTCAGCTGAACCGGGGGTCGCCGGACGAGGTCGCGGCTTTGCCAGTGATTGCCGAGTCCCACAGCCGAGCAGAACAGCTGCCCGTCGGCCTAGGTCATGCCGCGCTCATGGTCATAACAGGGCTCACCTTCCCGCTGGACCGACGCGGGGGCTGCGTGGGCTAAGCCGGCCGTGCTCAGCACTCCCAGTGTCTGTGCCGCCACGATAAGCCTGGCGATTGTCCTTCTCATCGAATGTTCCTCCAGCGCAGGCCATGTCCGGTCCTTTGGCACTCGACAATGCCATGATTCCCCTTGGTGTCGACGGTCACGTAATTCCCCAGGTGTGTCCGTCACGGATTTCCCCATGTTCGGGTGTGCTGGGTTGAGGGTAGCTGGGGTTGTGGGTTAGGTGGTTTTCGGTGTTCGTCCGGGGCGTTTGCGTGGTCGGTAGGACGGGCCGTCCATGAGGATCTGGTGGCTGGTGTTGATGAGTCGGTCGAGTAGTGATTCGGCGACGACGGGGTTGGGGAACAGGGGGTACCAGTCTTTGGGTGCGCGGTTGCTGGTGAGGATGACGGGTTTGGCTGCGATGGCGCGGTCGGAGACGAGGTCGTAGAGGTCGTCGGAGCCGGTGGTGGTGTGTTCGCGCATGGCGAAGTCGTCGATGATCAGGACGGCGGGGCGGGTGTATTCGCGCATGCGTTGCCCGATGGTGCGATCGGCGTGGCCGCCGGCGAGGTCGGCGAGCATGCGGGCGCATTTGACGAATCGGATGTCGTGTCCGCGTAACGCGACTTGGTGGCCGAGTGCTTGTGCCACATGGGTTTTGCCGACTCCGACGGGTCCGTAGAGGATGACTGATTCGCCGGCGTCGAGCCAGCGCAGGGCGGCGAGGTCACGCAGCATCGCGGCGGGCAGTTTCGGGTTGGCGGTGAAGTCGAAGTCGTCGAAGGTTGCTGATTGTTCGAAGCGGGCCCGGCGCACGCGCCGCGCCAGGGCGGCGGACTCACGGCGGGCGATCTCGTCTTCGCACAACACCTGCAGGAACTCCAGGTGACCCAGTTCGCCGGCGCGGGTTTGGGCCAGCCGGGCGTCGAGGGTGTCGAGCATGCCGGTCAACTTCAACGTTTTCAACGCGGCTCGCAGGCTGGGATCATGAATGGTCATCAGAACGTCCTTAGTGGAATAAGCTGGTAGTTAATGGGATTGGGTGTGAGGTCTACTGGCCGGCTGCCGTGTCGAGGTCGTCGGCGAAGGCGTGCGGGCCACGCAGAAATGCCGGTGGTGTCGGCGCTACCGGCGATGTGGTGATGGTGTCGTCGTATTCGGTACCGGCGATCAGGATGCCTTTGATGGTGCGTGGCCCGACATCGCCGACGGCGATCGCGCGGGCGCAGGCGGCGTTGATGCGGTCATCGGGATACTTGGTGCGCAAGCCGACGATGGACTGGATCGCGCGCAGGCGGTGGATCGCATTGACCTCGGAGAGTTCAGCGACGACTGCGACCGCGTGCTCGCCGATCTCTTCGGCCTGCTTGCGGCACCACGCCACCGGGCGGGAGTGGTAGGCGACCTTGTGCGGCGGATAGTGCTCGAGGTTGGTTGCTCGTCCGCTCAGGTGCAGTACGTGGGTTGCCACGACCTGGTCGTCGGCGAAGACCTGGACCATATCCCCGCACGTGCGGACCCGCACGTGTGAGCCGATCAGCCGCCACGGCACCGAGTACAACGCTGTGCCCGCCTTGACATGACAGTCGGGGGCGACCTTGCCCACGTGGTAGGTGACACGTTCAAATCGTCTGGGCGGCAACGGAGTCAACACATCCCGTTCGATCTGCGCGAACAGTTCGGCGGGCGGCACCCCATCGATCCCGCGGTGGGCGTGGCGGCCGTACACGTTCAGACACCAGTCGAGGGCGGCCTGTTGCATCTGCGGCAGGCTGGTGAACTCGCGGCCCGTGAAGAACGAGTCCCGAATGTAGGGCATCGGGCGCTCGATGCGCGGTTTGTCTTTCGGAGTGAACGCGCGCGCCGGATCGATCAGCACCTCGTAGAACGAGGCGAGTTCGGCGTAGGCCCGGTTGATCTGCGGATCGTAGAGATCAGGCTTGCTGACCCCGGTCTTGAGGTTGTCACAAACGATTCGCTCGGGCACGCCGCCGAAAAACTCGAACGCATCCACATGCGAAGCGCACCAAGATGTTTGGTCCATCTTGAGGACCGGCTGCACAAACAACCACCGCGAGCACGACAGGATGATCGCGAACGCCCACACCGACACCCGCTTCCCGGTCTCAGGGTTGGTCCACATCCCGAGCTTGCCGTAATCGACTTGGGCTTCCTCGCCTGCAGGTACCGGGGGTCGTGGTGGGGTTGCGCGTTTCTCGTTGATCTTGTCAGCGAAATGTGCTGTCACATAACGGCGTACCGACGATTCCGACACATCAACCCCGTGGTCGTCGCGCAGACGTTGCGCGATCGTGGCCACCGTCACCGTGGCATCGAGCTGGCCGCTGATCCACTTATGATGCTTGGCGATCGGCGGCCACGTCACCGCCCGCGTCGAGGGATCGACAACTTCGGGGAACCAGCCGCCGATCAACTCCCGCCACACCGACTCGTCGAACTTGTCCCCGGTGCCCGGGCTCATTCCCGCCGCCAGCGCCGGCGCGAGATACTTGCGGATGGTCTTGCGATCCAGGCCCAACGCCTGGGAAATCTGTACCTGCGAGCGTCCGGCATACCAATGCCGAAACAACTCCAACAGCTGGGTCATCGTCAACGTCCTCCGTGCCACCTCAGGCCCCTTCCAGGGGCCCGGGAAGGGGCCCTGCAAGGAGCGAACCTGTAGCAGCACCCCAACCCCGCCCGACACGCCCCAGGGTGGGGAATTACGTGACGGACAGGTGAGGAATTACGTGACTGATCCGTCCCGGTGTTTCCGGAGGGTTCGTCTCAAGGGAGAATGAAACCTATGGCAGTGGCAGGATCGAAGCGATACTCGGATGAGTTGAAGCGCGACGCGGTGGACATGGTCGAGCAGTTGGTGGCTCAGGGGTCCACCGAGTGGGCGGCGATGGGCAAGACTGCGGATTTGCTCGGAGTCGGCTCGGCGGAGACGGTTCGCCAGTGGGTGCGCAAGGCGCCGTCGGGCGCCGCCAGCGCGCCAGCCAAGGCCGATAGCGAGGAGATTCGACGACTCAAGCGCGAGGTGGCCGAGCTCAAACGAGCGAACGGGATCCTGAAGGCGGCGTCGGCTTTCTTCGCGGCCGAGATCGACCGGCCACACCGCTAATTGTGGAGTTCATCCGCACTCACCAGGGACACCAGGTGGGTGCGGATGGCCTTGTCTGGGGCGTCGATTCGATGTGCGCCGTGCTCTGCGAGCATGGTATCCACATCGCCCCGTCCACTTACTATGATCACATCAACCGCGGGCCGAGCGCCCGCATGTTCGCCGATGCGCAGGTCATCGATGCGATCTTCGCTTTGCGCCGGAAGCGACCGCTGATGCGGGTTCTGGGTTCACGCAAGACATGGATAGTATTGCGCAGCAGTGGTATTGATGTTGCTCGATGCACTGTTGAACGAGTGATGCGGGAGATGGGATGGCATGGCGCGAGTAAGAAGAAGCGAGTGCGTACGACCATCCCTGATGCGGCAGCGTCGCGGCCGGCGGATCTGGTCGACAGACAGTTCTATGCTGCGGCACCAAATCGGTTGTGGGTAGCCGATTTTACCTACTGCCGCACCAAGTCGGGGTGGGCGTACACGGCGTTCGTCATCGATGTGTTCGCCCGCAAGATTGTCGGCTGGAAAGTGGCCTCGGAAATGACAGTGAACCTGGTTACCGATGCCATCAACAACGCGATAGACAACCGAAAGCGTTGCGGTGTAGTTGATTTAACGAGACTCATACACCATTCAGACGCGGGATCGCAGTACACAGCGATTGTGTTCGGGCAGCGGTTGGCCGAGGAAGGCATCGCGGCTTCTATTGGCAGCGTTGGGGATAGCTACGACAACGCGCTCGCGGAGTCGGTGAACTCTGACTACAAGAACGAACTCGTCGACAACCAGCCGCGATTTCACGGCGCGACCGAACTGTCACTGGGCACGGCCGAATGGGTGGCGTTCTACAACCGTGAACGCCCACACAGTTACTGCGACGACCTCACCCCCGACCACGCTGAGCGACTCCATTACGATCACATGCGCACCCTCAATCCGGAGGGGGCACTCACAACCTGAGCTCTCCGGAAAAGCCGGGGTGGATCAGACGGACAACCCCACCAACCTGGGGAATTACATGACCGCTGACACCCTTGGCCTTCGCGCGAGCGCCCAGCTTCGGACATGGAGTACCTGGTGTGACCCTGGGGGCGGTCGACAGTGCTTTGCTGGTCCATACCCCGTTCTCGCCAGAACAGTACAGCTGGCCGTCGGCGGAGTCGTGTTCATACTGGGGGTAACACGGTCCGTCTTCGCGTTGGACTGACGAAGGGGCAGCGTGGACTGAACCAGCCGTCAGGATAGTGGCGGCGGCTGTCGCCATGACCAGTCCAGCAATCGACTTTCTCATTGACTTCCTCAGCGGTCATGTCGGGGCGGCGGTGGTGTCGTGGAAGCACGCTGTCGCGCTTTACGGCGGTAGACACACTAGCGCTCAGTCCCTTCTCTGGGTGTCGGTTCGTTCCGCTGCGGTCGCGATCGGCTGTCTGCGGCCTTCGTTCCGAGAGCTTAAGTGGAGACGGCGGCGAATCTCAGGTGTGAGATGGCTTGGCAGCTCGCTGTGATTGATGGGGCTTCTGTTCACCACGGTTCACTGCAGTCACCGCTGAGGTTCATGGGGTCTGACCAGCAAAAACAGCCCTTGACACGAACACATGTGCGAGTAATCTAGAACACATGAAGCAGATCGAACACCTGGTCGAGCAGCTGGCCAACTACACCTGGGACGACACCACCGGACCCGAGGCCCACACCACACTCACCTCGATCCTGCGGCTACGCAATCTCGTCGAACACCACGCCGCAGTCCTGGTCGCCCGGCTGACCGCACTCGGCGTCGCCAAGAAACAGGGCCGCACCATGCGGGAGTTGCTGATCGTCATGGGCTGCGCCCCCGCCGTCGCATCACGGTTGGTCCGTGTCGCCGGGAACCTGGCGCCCCTGCCGCGCCTGGCCGGACATACCGCGGACGGAACAGTGTCCGGCGAGCATGCCGACGCGGTGGTGCGCGGGATGACGCATATCGCCACCCGGAATGGGGAACCGCTCTCCGACTCCCAGCGTCACAGTATGGTGACCGATCTGCTCGCCCACACCTTCTCCGGTGCCACGCCATCGGAGATCACCAACCGCGCCCGCGCATTAGGCAATCAACTCGCCGACCAGTCCGACACCGGGTTGCCTGCGACCGAAGACCGTGCCATCAACGACTTCACCGTCACCGTCAACGAACCGAAAACCGGTGGGGATGGGCGCACCATCGTGCGCGGAGACCTCGACGCCGTCATCGGAGAAAAACTCCACACATTGATCGACGCGTTCGCCGCGCCACGCCCCGAACCCGACGGCGCCGAAGACACCCGCGCACCCGGACGCCGCCGCTCCGATGCTTTGGAACGCGTCCTCGACGCCGCCATGACCGCCGCCGACCACGGCCTCCTACCCGGCGCACCCCGACAAACCGTGCTGCTCACCATGCCCGCCGACGCCGACGGCCGCGGCGTCCTCTCGTTCACCGGGCCGGTCTCCGGGGCCACCACCACCCTGCTCGCCTGTGACTCCACCATCACCGACATCATCATCAACGGCGACAACATCCCCATCGCCATTGGCCAAGACGATCGCCTGTTCGGCCCGAAACTCAGAAAGGCCCTGATTGTGCGGGATCAGTGCTGCATCAAGTGCGGTGCCCCCGCCGGCTGGACCCACGCCCACCACATCACCTTCTACTCCCACGGCGGTAAAACCGTGTTGGACAACGGATGTCTGCTCTGTCCGTCGTGTCACACCGACGTGCACCACGACGGCTGGGACATCGTCATGGGAGATGACCGACACCCCTGGCTCATCCCACCCGCCAGCGTCGACCCGAGACGCCGACCCCTACCTGCCTACAACCGGCGCACCATGCGACTCGACGACATTGCGGCGTGAGGAATGACTGTTATCGCCAATGTGGTTGTGTCGCCGCGGGCTTCGAGGCGCTCGGCTGGCGCCTCGCGCACCTCAGCCGGCGTGAGGGGAGACACCCAGCCTCCGGAAGGGGACACGCGCGGAGGGCGCAGCGAGCAAACACCAACACCACTAACCACGATGCCTGAGGTGCGAGCTTGCGATCCTCAAACGCCATAGCACGCCGAAACTGTCAGTACCACGGCGCATCATGAACTAGACCAACCGAAACCAGCACCCGGCCCAGCCGGGACCGCATCAGTCCTTTGAGAACTCCATAGCGTGGAACGGCGTGGCGGAAGCTGTTGCCGCGCAACCGGATCACCAATCCGGTTGCGCGGCGGCGGCGATCGTCGGCGTCAGTTCATCGGCAAGGGCTGCGCATTGCGCGAGGCCAGCATGGTCTTGAGGGTCTCGATCTCGTTGGCCTGGGTGTTGAGCATGGCGGTGGCGAGGTCGCGGACGTAGTCCTGACTCACGTTCGCCGGGTCGGCCGCGTACTGCATCATGTGCACGCCGCCCTCGTGGTGCCGCAGCATCAGCTGGAGGAAGTAGGTGTCCGCGGCTGGGCCAGACAGGCTCCGAAGCCGCGCCATCTCGCTGTCGGTGGCCATCCCCGGCATCGGTGGCTGTTCGGCATTCGGACCGGGCGCCGGTGAGGAGGGGGTGTCCATCGGCATCCCGCTCATGTCGCTGTGGCCGCTGTGGTCGTCAGCATGATCCTGATCGGTCGACATGCCGGCCATGTCGTGGCCCATCCAGGCCATCGGTGCACCCGGGTTGATGAAGGGTTGATGCCACCGGGACAGCCACGACTGCATCTGCCCGATCTCGTTGGTCTGCGTCAGCATGATGTCGGTGGCCAGGGATGTGACCTGGACGTCGCCAGAGCCGTGCTTGAGGACCTCCTGGGCCATCGCGACGCCCTGCTCGTGGTGCCGGGTCATGTCCTGGGCGAAGCCCACGGCCGCCGAGTTCGCGGCCGGCTGGTCCTCGTCGGCCGAGGTGTCGTCGGCGAAGCTGGCCTGGATCACCAGTCCCAGCCCGACGCCGACCAGCAGGATCGCGATACCGGCCAGGGCGAGCAGCAGGCGCGAATGCGATCGGGGAGCAGCAGGTGAGTCGGCGGATTCGACTGTGGTGGAATCGCCTTCGTCGGCGTTCTCGGCCATGTGCAACCTTTCTTGGGACGATGCCGTGCGTCTGCTAGCCGGTGGGCATCGGCGCGGTCACCTCGGACGCCGGCTTGCCGTTCATCGGGAAGGCGTCGGGTCCGGGGGGTCCCTGATCGGCGGGAGGCGGGTTCGACGGATCGAAACCGGGGATCGGACCGCAGGTGGCCTGGACCTCCGGATAGGAGGCCTGCTCCGGGTTCTCGGGGTAGACGTTGGTCATCGCGTTGCGGCGCAGCGCGGTGATGAACTGGTTGACGCGCGGGTCGTGTGCGGATTCCAGTTTGAGCTGATGTCCCCAACTCTGCAGCGACAGAGGAGAACTCAGACCCGGGTAGGGCGACATGAACAGGTACTGTTCACCGCGAACCAGGTTCTTCAGGTAGTCCAGATCACCGGAGGAGATGGTGTCCGGGTTGTAGGTGATCCACACCGCGCCGTGCTCGAGGGCATGCACCGCATTCTCCGACCGGATCGGATTGGGGTAGACGATGCCGGTGCAGGTGGCCCAGATCGCGTCATGCGGCCCGCCGAACGGCGGCGACTGGTCGTAGGCGACCCGCTTCTCGGTGTGCGTTGCGGCCGGGTAGTACTTCTTCACGATGCCCGGGATCCTGGATGCCGGATCGGGATTCTGCGGCGTCGGGACGAACTCCTGGACCGTTTCCGGGGCGATCTTGGCTGCCTCTTCCTCGGCGCGCTTGTCGAGGAACCGGGGAACGAGATACCAGGCGAGACCGCCGATCAGCGCGACCACCACCACGACGGCCGCCACGACCATCCAGTCGATGCCACCGGTGGGCGTCGACGACTTGCCGCGCTTGCTGGTCTTGGGGACGTTCGCCCCGGGTTTGCCCGCCATGGATCTCTTTCTCTGTTCGCCTGCTCAGTGGTCCCCGCCGGAAATCACCTGCCCGCTCCGGTTCGCGGCGTGCACAGTCTACTGGTGGCCGGATGAGAGCCTGCTGAGGTCATGGTGACCGCCGCCCGCTCACCCCTCGGCGACGGTGTGGATGGAAACCCGACGGGCGATTGTCTCTCCGAGGTCAGCGGCCAATAGGATGGTGTCCTGTGACTCCCGCCGACCTCGCCGCGCTACTCGCGGCCGTGACCTCGACCGTGGTTCGTGACCACGGACTCGACGAGACGCTGGTGCCCGATTCCGTCGGAGTCGAGCGCCCGCGGCACGCCGATCACGGTGATTACTCCACGAATATCGCGCTGCAACTCGGCAAACGTCTCGGCGTCTCGCCGCGCGAACTCGCCGGTTGGCTGGCCGAGGCGTACGCCGGAGCCGACGGCATCGCGAAAGCGGAGGTCGCCGGTCCCGGTTTCGTCAATCTCTGGCTGGCCGCAGCCGCGCAGAACACTGTCATCGCCACCGTCGTGGAGCAGGGCGCCGAGTACGGCCGCGGTGACGAACTCGGCGGATCGGTGATCAACCTCGAGTTCGTCTCGGCCAATCCGACCGGCCCGATCCACCTGGGCGGCACCCGGTGGGCGGCGGTGGGCGACGCGCTCGGGCGTGTCCTCGGAGCCCGCGGCGCCGCAGTGACCCGTGAGTACTACTTCAACGATCACGGCACCCAGATCGACCGGTTCGCGCGGTCGCTCGAAGCCGCCGCCCAGGGCGGCCCGACTCCCGAGGACGGGTACGCGGGTGCCTACATCGGTGACATCGCCGCCGCAGTCGTGCAGCAGGTACCGGGCGTCCTCGAGCAGCCCGACGACGAGCGGGTGGAGACCTTCCGCTCGGTGGGGGTCGAGCTGATGTTCGCCCACATCAAGGAGAGCCTGCACGAGTTCGGCACCGACTTCGACGTGTTCACCCACGAGGACAGCATGTTCACCTCGGGGCTGGTCGACGAGTGCATCGCAGAGCTCAAGGCCAACGACAAGCTGTACGAGAAGGACGGGGCCTGGTGGCTGCGGTCCACCGAGTTCGGTGACGACAAGGATCGGGTCGTCATCAAGAGTGACGGCAACGCGGCCTACATCGCCGGCGACATCGCCTACATCCGGGACAAACGCAACCGCGGGTTCAGCCTCTGCATCTACATGCTCGGCGCCGACCACCACGGCTACATCAGCCGGCTCAAGGCCGCGGCCGCAGCGCTCGGCGACGACCCGGACGTGGTGGAGGTCCTCATCGGTCAGATGGTCAATCTCGTCCGCGACGGCAAGCCGGTCCGGATGAGCAAGCGCGCCGGAACGGTGATCACCCTCGACGACCTCGTCGAGGCCGTCGGTGTCGACGGCGCGCGCTACTCGCTGATCCGGTCGTCGGTCGACGTCAACATCGACATCGACCTCGATCTGCTCACGAAGCAGTCCAACGAGAACCCGGTGTACTACGTGCAATACGCCCACGCCCGGCTGAGTGCGTTGTCGCGCAATGCCGCCGACCTGGGCCTGCAACCGGACCTGGCGAACATCGACCTGCTCGTCGATCCCGCCGAGGGGGAATTGATCCGGACCATCGGTGACTTCGACGAGGTGGTGGCGACGGCGGCGTCGTTGCGTGAACCGCATCGCGTCTGCCGCTACCTGGAGAGCCTGGCCGGCGCGTACCACCGCTTTTACGCGCGCTGCCGCGTGCTGCCTCAGGGAGATGAGGAGCCCGCCGACATCCACCGGGCCCGGCTCGCGCTGTGCGCGGCAACCCGTCAGGTGCTGGCCAACGGTCTCGACCTGGTCGGCGTGAGCGCACCGGAGCGGATGTGAACGCGCATCCCGCCGGGCCCCGGCACGCCGAACTCCTGGCTGCGCCGCATCTGGCGCAGCGGCCCAATGACCCGTCGGTGCTCGCCGAGATCCCGGCGAATGTCTTCCCGCGCAACGCAGCTCGCAACGCTGACGGTGAACTGGAGATCGCCGGTGTCGGGGTGTCCGAGCTCGCCGACAAGTACGGCACGCCGGTGTTCCTGGTCGACGAGGCCGATTTCCGGTCACGCTGCGCGGACATGATGTCGGCCTTCGGTCCGTACGGACGAGTTCACTACGCGTCCAAGGCCTTCCTGTGCACCGAGGTCGCGCGCTGGGTGAACGAGGAGGGACTGTCGCTCGACGTGTGCTCCGGCGGTGAACTCGCGATCGCGCTACGTGCCGGCTTCCCGCCCGAGCGGATCGCGTTGCACGGCAACAACAAGAGCGTCGCCGAACTCACCGCGGCCCTGGACGCCGGGGTCGGTCACGTGGTGCTGGACTCCTTTGTGGAGATCGAACGACTCGATGCGCTGGCCGGCGAACGCGGTGTGGTCGCCGACGTGCTGGTCCGGGTCACCGTGGGAGTCGAGGCACACACACACGAATTCATCTCGACGGCGCACGAGGATCAGAAGTTCGGTTTCGCCCTGGCCGGCGGGGTCGCCATGGATGCGGTGCGCCGGGTGTTCGCCACCGACAACCTGCGGTTGGTCGGGTTGCACAGTCACATCGGCTCGCAGATCTTCGACATGGACGGCTTCGAACTCGCCGCCCACCGGGTGCTCGGTCTGCTACACGACGTGGTTGCCGAGTTCGGTGTCGACAAGACCGCACAGATGTCGATCGTGGATCTCGGTGGGGGACTGGGCATCTCGTACCTGCCCGAGGAGCGTCCGCTGCCGGTCGGCACCGTCGCGGAAAAGCTGGCGGAGATCGTTCGCCGCGAATCATCGGCCGTCGGACTGCCGATGCCCACCATCGCGGTGGAACCGGGCCGCGCCATAGCCGGTCCCGGGACCGTGACGCTGTATCGCGTCGGCACCATCAAGGACGTCGCCCTCGGCGGCGGCTCTGTCCGTCGCTACGTGTCGGTCGACGGCGGCATGAGCGACAACATCCGCACCGTCCTCTATCAGGCCGAATACGACGTGCGCCTGGTGTCGCGGGTGTCCACCGCGCGTGCCGTGGTCAGTCGCGTCGTCGGAAAGCACTGCGAGAGCGGCGACATCGTGATCAAGGACTGCTGGCTGCCCGAGGATCTGGAGCCCGGCGATCTGATCGCGGTGGCGGCGACCGGCGCGTACTGCTATTCGATGTCGAGTCGCTACAACATGGCGATGCGCCCGCCGGTGGTCGCGATCGCCGACGGAGCAGACCGAATGCTGTTGCGCCGCGAGAACATCGACGATTTCTTCAGCCTGGAGGTGACCCAGTGACGGCCGGTGGCAACACTGTCGAGCGTAGTGACGATCAGGACGCCGGTGCCCGCAGTATCGGCGTCGCGGTACTCGGGATGGGAAATGTGGGCGCCGAGGTGGTGCGCATCATCTCCGACAACGCCGCCGACCTGCAGGCCCGCGTCGGCGCGCCCGTGCAGCTGCGGGGCGTCGCCGTCCGCGACCTCGCGCGACCGCGCGCCATCGACCCCGAACTGCTGACCGACGATCCCGGCGCCCTCGTCGCCCGCGACGACGTGGACATCGTCGTCGAGCTGATGGGCGGTATCGATCCGGCCCGTGGGCTGATCCGGGCGGCGCTGGAGAACGGGAAATCGGTGGTGACCGCCAACAAGGCGCTGCTCGCCGAGTACACCGGTGAACTCGCGACGGCCGCCGCACGGGCCAAGGTGGACCTGTACTTCGAGGCGGCCGTGGCCGGTGCCATCCCGGTGGTACGGCCGCTGATGCAGTCGCTGGCCGGTGACACCGTGGAGCGGGTCGCCGGAATCGTCAACGGCACCACCAACTTCATCCTCTCCGCGATGGACGAGACCGGCGCCGACTACGAGGCGACACTCGCCGAGGCCGGACGCCTGGGGTACGCCGAGGCCGATCCGACCGCCGACGTGGAGGGCTACGACGCCGCGTCCAAGGCGGCGATCCTCGCCTCCATCGCCTTCCACACCCGGGTGACCGCCGCCGACGTCTACCGCGAGGGCATCTCCGCGGTCACCGCCGACGACCTGGTGGCGGCCAAGAAGTTCGACTGCACCGTCAAACTCCTCTCCATCTGCGAGCGTGTCCATGATGCCGACGGCTCCGAGCGTGTCTCGGCGCGCGTGTATCCGGCGCTCATCCCGCTGACCCACCCGCTGGCCTCGGTCAACGGCGCGTTCAACGCGGTCGTCGTCGAGGCGGAGAACGCCGGGCGACTGATGTTCTACGGGCAGGGTGCCGGCGGTGCGCCAACCGCGTCGGCCGTGCTCGGCGACATGGTCATGGCGGCGCGCAACCGGGTGCACGGCGGCCGCGGTCCGCTGGAGTCGACGTACGCCTCGCTACCCATCGCACCCGTGGACGACGTACCGACCCGGTACTACATCTCGATGCGGGTCGCCGACCGTCCGGGCGTGCTGGCGCAGGTCGCCGGCGAGTTCACCAAGCGGTCGGTGAGCATCGCCGCCGTTCGGCAGGAGGGTGCCGGTGACGATGCCCGCCTGATTGTCGTGACCCACCGCGCACCCGACCGTGCGCAGTCGGAATGTGTTGCGGCACTAGAGGACATGGATGCCGTCATCAAGGTGTCGAGCGTTCTGCGATTGGAAGGAACCGATGACTGAAGCGACTGGACCCGTGCACAGCGGCTGGCCCGGGCTGATCGAGGCATACCGTTCGCGGCTGCCCGTCGGAGACGACTGGAAGGTCGTGACCCTGCTGGAGGGCGGGACCCCGCTGATCAGCGCGCCCCATCTGTCCGAGATAACCGGCTGCGAGGTCTACCTCAAGGTCGAGGGCCTCAACCCGACCGGATCGTTCAAGGACCGCGGGATGACGATGGCGGTCAGCAATGCGGTCAACAACGGCAAGACCGCGGTGCTGTGCGCATCCACCGGCAACACGTCGGCATCGGCAGCGGCGTATGCCACCCGCGCCGGCATCACCTGCGCGGTGCTGATCCCCGAGGGCAAGATCGCGATGGGCAAACTGGCCCAGGCGGTCATGCACGGTGCCAAGATCATTCAGGTGCAGGGCAACTTCGACGACTGCCTGGAACTCGCCCGCAAGGCGACCGCGGAGTTCACCGAGATCGAATTGGTCAACTCGGTCAATCCGGCGCGCATCGAGGGACAGAAGACGGCCTCGTTCGAGATCGTCGACGTGCTGGGCCGCGCCCCCGACGTGCACGCGCTGCCGGTCGGGAACGCGGGCAACATCACCGCGTACTGGAAGGGCTACAAGGAGTACCACGCCGACGGTGTCGCCGACCGGCTGCCGCGCATGCTGGGCGTGCAGGCCGCCGGTGCGGCTCCGCTGGTCAACGGGGCGCCGGTGAAGGAGCCGGAGACCATTGCCACCGCGATCCGTATCGGGTCGCCGGCGAGCTGGAATCAGGCCGTGGCGGCCAAGGAAGAATCCGACGGACGGTTCCTGGCGGCGACCGACGAGAAACTCCTCGAGGCTTATCGGCTGATCGCGGGTCGGGAAGGCCTGTTCGTGGAGCCGGCGTCGGCGGCCAGTGTCGCCGGCCTGCTGGCGGCGCGCACCGAGGGCTGGGTGCGGGAGGGTCAGACCGTCGTCTGTACCGTCACCGGCAACGGTCTCAAGGACCCCGACACCGCGCTGTCGGGGATGCCCGAGGTGGAGGCGATCCCGGTGGACCCGGTGGCGGTGGCAGATGCACTCGGCGTGGCCTGAGACCACGGTGGACGACGACGCCGACCGCCCCGCCGTGACTTCGGGCAGCCCACTGCCCGAAGGGCTTTCGGCACGGGTCCGGGTGCCCGCGTCGAGTGCCAATCTGGGGCCCGGATTCGATTGTCTCGGAATCGCATTGGGCATCTACGACGAAGTCGAGGTGCACACCGTCGCCGGTGAGGGCGTCGAGGTCGAGGTGAGTGGCGAGGGGGCCGGCGACGTCCCGACCGACGGCAGCCACCTGGTGGCGCGCGCCCTGAGGCGTGGCCTGGAATACGCCGGCGTCGGTGTTCCGGGCCTGAAACTTCGCTGCAGCAACGAGATCCCGCACTCGCGTGGTCTCGGGTCCTCGGCGGCCGCGGCGGTCTCCGGGCTGGCCGCAGCGTCGGGTCTGATCGCGGCGGCCGGCGCCGGGCCCGGGCTGACGGCCGACGAACTGGTGCAACTGTCGAGCGAGTTCGAGGGACACCCGGACAACGCCGCTGCGAGTGTCCTGGGGTCCGCGGTGGTCACCTGGATCGCCGGGGTGGACCAGGTGCCCGTCTATCAGGCGCGGCGCCTTCCGGTGCATCCCGATATCTGCGCGACGGTGTTCGTGCCCGACACCGAATCGTCGACGGCGTTCACCCGTGGGCTGCTGCCGGATGTGGTGCCGAGAACCGACGCGATCTTCAATCTGAGCCGATCGGCGCTGGCCGTCGTCGCCCTCACCACCGATCCGGACTGCCTGACCGCGGCTTCCGAGGATCGGCTGCATCAGCCGTACCGGGCCGAGTCCATGGCACCGACCGCCGAACTGGTGGCCGACCTGCGCGCCCGTGGATACGCGGCGACCGTGTCCGGGGCAGGTCCCAGCGTCCTGGTGCTCAGCGTGCGGCCGGTTCCGGGTGAGGTACGCGAACGCGCGGTCGCCGCGGGATTCACCCCCCGGGCGGTCACCATCGCGGGTGGTGTCGAGGTGGTCGTCGGCTCCGGGCGGGGAGTCAGCTGACCAGGCCGTCAGGCGTGCGGTCGGTTGCGCCGCCGAACAGCGGTCTCGTCGTGACACACGGATTCGCGGGGGTGTTTGTCGAAACCGCAGGCGAGGCGTTAGCATATAGTTGTCTCGCGATGCAGGCATGTTTCGCCTTGCTCCTCACATTCAGATCAAGTAACCGGCCCGTGCTTGATACTTGGTCTCTTGCTGCGAGGATGGGTGATCTTTCGACACGCCGCAGCGAACCCATGATTTTCTGACCGTCCACTTGGACGACGATCCCGCCACCACGTGGCGGGTTGGAGAGCCCACCAGCTTCTGACCTGGGGGAACGAAAGGACATCCGTGACCGAAACGGACCTGATCACCGCACCTGCCGAAGAGGGTTCCGCCGATTCCGCAGCGTCCGGCGCCGCATCCAAGTCGCGCACCCGGACGCAGCGGACCGGACTCACCGGGATGGTGCTGACCGAGCTGCGCGCTGTTGCCGGTGAACTCGGCATCAAGGGGACCTCCGGCATGCGCAAAGGCGATCTGATCGCCGCCATCAAGGAGCGTCAGGCCGGCGCTGCGAGCGCCAACGGCATCGGTGAGGCCGAGAAGAAGGCGAGGCGCGCATCGGCGCCCAAGGATTCCGGTGCACCCGAGCAGATGACGCTCGCCGACTCCGCGGGCACTGGTTCTGCGGGCACGGGTTCTGCGGGCACTGAGTCCGGGGGCACCGCCGAAGGCCCGACGCGGCGTCGCCGCGGTGGCGCAGCCCAGGCGGAGACCGCCAGGTCTGAGTCGGCCGACCCGGCCGCCCCGACTGCCGACAAGGCCGTCGACAAGTCCACAGACAAGACTGCCGACCGGCCGAAGGCCGACGGCGACAATCGTGGCCAGGCTCGTTCGGGTGATGCCCAGTCCGATTCCCGGCAGGGCGACGGCGCGGATGGCAACGAGCAGCGCAATCGGAACCGCAACCGCAACCAAGGTGGCGGTAACCAGAACAGCGGTAACCAGAACAGCGGCAACCAGAACAGCAATCAGGGCGGTAACGGCCCGAACAACGGTCCCGGAAACCAGAACCGCGACGACGACGGTGACGGTTCCGGCCGCGGCCGCCGCGGTCGCCGGTTCCGTGAACGTCGCCGGGGACGTGACCGCGGTGACTCCGCCGGCGAGCCGCAGGTCTCCGAGGACGATGTGTTGCAGCCGGTCGCGGGCATCCTCGACGTGCTGGACAACTACGCGTTCGTCCGGACCTCCGGATATCTGGCCGGCCCCAACGACGTCTACGTGTCGATGAACCTGGTGCGCAAGAACGGATTGCGTCGCGGCGACGCGATCACCGGCGCCGTCAAGGTGCCGCGCGAGGGTGAGCAGCAGAATCAGCGCCAGAAGTTCAACCCGCTCGTCCGGTTGGACACCGTCAACGGTGGCGATGTCGAGGCCGCGCGCAAGCGCCCGGAGTTCGGCAAGCTCACCCCGCTCTACCCGAATCAGCGTCTGCGCCTGGAGACGACGCCGGAACGTCTCGACACCCGCGTCATCGACCTGATCATGCCGATCGGTAAGGGGCAGCGCGCGCTGATCGTGTCGCCGCCCAAGGCCGGTAAGACCACGATCCTGCAGGACATCGCCAACGCGATCACCATCAACAACCCGGAATGCCATCTGATGGTGGTCCTCGTCGACGAACGGCCCGAAGAGGTCACCGACATGCAGCGTTCGGTCAAGGGTGAGGTCATCGCCTCCACCTTCGATCGTCCGCCGTCAGATCACACCTCGGTCGCCGAGCTCGCCATCGAGCGGGCCAAGCGTCTCGTGGAGAGCGGGAAGGACGTCGTGGTCCTGCTCGATTCGATCACCCGCCTCGGGCGTGCCTACAACAATGCCTCGCCGGCGTCGGGCCGAATCCTGTCCGGCGGTGTCGATTCGACGGCTCTGTACCCGCCGAAGCGGTTCCTCGGTGCGGCCCGCAACATCGAGAACGGCGGTTCGCTGACGATCATCGCCTCCGCCCTCGTGGAGACCGGGTCCACCGGTGACACGGTCATCTTCGAGGAGTTCAAGGGCACCGGCAACGCCGAGCTCAAGCTCGACCGCAAGATCGCCGACCGCCGGGTCTTCCCGGCCGTCGACGTCAATCAGTCGAGCACTCGCAAGGACGAGCTGATGATGTCACCCGAGGAGTTCTCGATCATGCACAAGCTGCGTCGGGTGCTGTCGGGTCTCGACTCGCAGCAGGCGATCGACCTGCTGCTCAGCCAGCTCAAGAAGACCAAGACCAACGTCGAATTCCTGATGCAGGTGCAGTCCAACGCGCCGGGAGCGATGAAGGACGACTGATCCACGGGCAAACCCGGACGCGGCCGCACTGATCGTCATGACAGTGCGGCCGTGCTGTCTGTCCGGGTGGCCGCGCGGATGATCGGTCCGCGGCGGCTCAGCTGCTCAGATCGGTGAGCAGATGATCCCAGGCCTCGAAGATCGCCGCCGAGACCGAGCCGGTCTGGGTGGCGACCATCGCGCACTGCGCGTGGCGGTCGTAGATCTCGATCGAGCCGGTCCGGCCCCAGACGCCCTGTGACCAGGTGATCCAGCATTCGGCGGCGAGATTGAAGTTGATCATGGCGCGGCAGCTGCCGGAAGCGATCACCATCTGACCGCGGTGTTCGCGCGCGCCGTCGAGCTGGTCGTGACGCATCTGGATGCAGCCGGGAGCCGCCGTCGCCATCGTCATGGGCATGCCGAGTAGGGCGGCGTGCTCGAGGGCGGCGATGACGCGGCGCGATGGCGCCCTCGCATAGCCGTGCTCGGCGTAGCCGGGCAACGACCGCATCCGGGTGACGCCCCCGTCGCCCAGGATCGAATCGAACTGGGCGATCTGATCTGCCTGCGGTGCAGGGACATCCGCATGATCGGTGTCGGTGTCGGTGTCGGTGTCGGTGTAAGTGGCCGGGCCGGGTTCGGCACTGTCAGGTGCCGACAGCGACAGCGCCTCGAAGGCCAGACGGTCGGAGTGCTCGGTGAGATAGGTGGCGTGCGCGGTGTTCCCGGTGGCGTCGAACAGCCGCAGCGTCGGGGGGACGTTGGCTGCCGGATCGGTGACCAGCGCCGAGCCCAGACGATCCGGGTTGAGCCTCAACGTGATCCGGGACGGATCGGTCCGGATCGGTCCGCCCGAGGTGACCGGGATGTCGTGGACGCCGACGTCGTTCATGATGACCGGCCCGGCGACGGTGACCCCCACCACCTTGTCGAGCAGGGGCAGGCGTCCGGTCACCGACGTCACCTCGGAGTTGAGCAGCGAACCGGCGAAACCCGGTGTGGCGAGCAGCGTGTCGAGGTCGCTCGTGACACGTTGCGCGCGCGGACAACAGCACCCGCGGTCGCGCCGGCACGCCGGGTTGGCCTCGTCATGGGCGTCGGGGTTCTCGGGCATCGTTGCCATTCCTCACTGCCGTTCCATCGTCACTGGCGTTCCATCGTCACTGCCGTTCGATCGGGCTAGTACACGTCGCGCAGGTAGCGCTTGTCCTTCTTGAGACGGTTGATGTAGTCCTGGGCCGCCTCGTCGTCGAGTGATCCGTGCTCGGCCACGATCTGGTGCAGCGCGTCGTCGACGTCGCGGGCCATCCGGGTGGCATCGCCGCACACGTACACATGTGCGCCGTCCTGCAGCCAGGCGAACAGGTCCGCGCCCTTCTCCCGCATGCGGTCCTGCACGTAGATCTTGTGGTCCTGGTCGCGGGAGAAGGCGAGGTCGAGGCGGTTCAGGATTCCGTCGGCGGCGAACCCGGTGATCTCGTCGGCGTAGATGAAGTCCGCGTCGCGGTGCTGGTCGCCGAAGAACAGCCAGTTCTCGCCCTGCGCGCCGCGTGCCTGCCGCTCGTGCAGGAAGGACCGGAACGGCGCGATACCGGTGCCGGGGCCGATCATGATGGCTGCGACGTCGTCGGCGGGCGGGCGGAACGACTTGTTCGGCTGGATGAACACCGGCACGGTGTCGCCCTCGGTGCGGCGGTCGGCCAGATAGGTGGAGCACACGCCGCCGCGCATCCGGTCTCCCGAGCGATACCGGACGGTGGCCATGGTGATGTGTACCGTACCGGCGTGCGCGAGCGGACTCGACGAGATGGAATAGACGCGGTGGGCCAGTGGACGTAGTTCGGCGATCAACTCCTCGGGTGTGATCGTCACCGCGGGATCGACGTTGAGCAGATCGAGCACGTCACGACCCCACAGCCAGGCGTCGAGCGCTTCGTGATCGCCGGTCGCCGACAGGTGCGTCAGCTCTGGGTCCTCGGTGCGTGAGGCGATGTAGTCGACGAGATACTTTGACGGCGTGGCGATCTCGAAACGATGCGTCAGGGCATCGCGCAGGGTGTATTGCGATTTGCGATCGCTGATCATCTCGTCGCCGGTGGCGCCGAGCCGGGTGAGGATCTTCTCCACGAGGGCGGGATCGTTGACCGGGGTGATGCTGATACCGTCGCCGGGCTGGTAGTCGATCCCGCTGTCGCCCAACGAGATCACCAGGTGGCGGACCTCCTTGTCCGACGTCGGGCCGGACAGCACGGTGTTGGCGACGATCTTGGCCGGGTACGGATTCTTGCGGCCCCACGGTGATTTGGCGCCCTTCGCACGTACCGGTGCCGGCGCCGCCGCTGCCTCGGGGGCGGGCGGGGTGTCCGGGGTGTCGACGACGACCTGCGCGGCCGGGGGCTCGACGGTCTCGGTGCCGGATTCATCATCGGTGGCCCTCGCGCCGCCGGTCTCGATCGCGGTCAGTGCCGCCAGCGCGCCGGCCAGCCATTCGTCGGCGGACTTCTGGAAGTCCACATCGCAGTCGACGCGGTCGATCACGCGGGTGGCGCCCAGTTCGGCGAGCCGGGCGTCGATGTTCTTGCCGGACTGACAGAAGCCGTCGTAGATGGAATCACCCAGTGCCAGCACGCCGTAGTAGAGACCGTCGAGACGCGGGGCGTCGGGTGCGGCGAGCGCCTGCCAGAAGTCCTCCGCGTCGTCGGGCATGTCGCCCTCGCCGTAGGTCGAGACGATCACGAGTAGTCGGCGTACCGCGGCGAGGGTGGTCACGTCCATGTCGGCCATGTCCGAGACCTGCGGGTCGAAACCGTGTGCGCCGGCCTGGGTCTTGGCGGTGTCGGCCACCCACTCGGCGTTGCCGGTCTGGGTGCCGTAGAGGATCTGCAGACCGACTGGACCGCCCGCCTCGGCGTCGGCCGACGGTGCCGCGCCCACCTGCGCGGGTGCCGCGGAACCGGCCGGAATGACCGAGCGCGTCCCGAGTCCGGCGAGAAATCCGGCGAGCCAGGCCTTCTGCTCACCGGTGAAGGGGACGTCGGTGGGAATGTAGGGGAGTTGCATCATCATCACCCGGCCTTGGGTTGGGTTGTGTCGATCTGGCGAATGTCGATCTGGGACGCGGTGATCCGGGCAGAGGAGGCGCGCAGCGCATCGGCGATGTCGGGTGTCGCCCGTGCGGCGAACAACTCGTCGAAGCTGGGCAGACCGCCGAGTCGTTCACGATTCTTCGGGTCCTGCAACAGAATCCATCCGTAGGTTGCCGGTGCGTCCATCGACAGGACGTTGCGTCGGGCGAGGGCCTGCTTGTAGTCGTCGACGCGTTTGGCGGCGATCAGCGCGGAGATCTGCTCGGTGTCGTGGTCGGACAGGATGGACCGCGCGTACCCGGCGACCCGGCCGACGAGATCGAAGTCCTCGGTGAGGACCAGGTTGCGGGCGGCGCGGGCGATCGCGTGCTCGGTCCATGCCGACGCGGTGGCCGCCGTGCTGCGTGAGCGGGTGAGCCGGGTGGTCGCGAGCTCCCGGGCGAGCTCGAAGACGGTGAATGCGCCGAGAAGCCGGTACATGTCGTCGGTGTCGGTCTGCCCGTAGTCGGGGACCGCGCCGCCGGCCACGGGTGTCCCGGTGCGCATGGCGATCTTCAGCTTGCGCACCTGATCGACCGCGATGGCCGACGACAGTTCGTCGAGGAGGTCGCGAGGGGAGACGGTGGCCATCAGCACGTCGCTGTCCTGATACGAGAGCAGTGCCCGTGGCATCGCGTAGCAGATGTAGTGCCGCTCGGTCTCCCAGTTCTCCAGCAGTCGGGTGGCCAGCGCGGATCCCGTTGCCTCGGCGTGCATCTGGAGCATGGTGAACACCGCGAGGTGATGGATCGGGGCGAGCGGGTCGTCGACTCCGGTGATGGCACCCACGATCACCGAGTCCGAACTGATCCGGTCGTCGAGGGTGCAGGCCGGATCGTACTGGTAGAGGAATCCGCCACTCATGCCGTTGGTGAGACCCTTGCCGTAACCGCCGAGGTTGAGGACGGCGCCGTTGGTCATGTATTCGCAACCGAATTCGCCGAGTCCCTCGACCACGGCGGTGGCCCCGGAGTTGCGGACCGCAAAGCGGTCACCGGCCTCACCTTCGACGAACAACCGCCCGCCGGTGGCACCGAACAGGGCGAAGTTGCCGATCAGCACGTTGCCGCCGACGGCCGGTGACCCGCCACCGGGCGAGGCGACGACAACGGTGCCACCGGACATCGACTTACCGACCCCGTCGTTGCAGGTTCCGGTGTGCCGCAGGTACATACCGTCATTGCAGAACGCCGCATAGGAAAGCCCGGCCGATCCGGTGGTGGACACGGTGACCGTGTCCGCGGCCAGATGCCGGCGCCCGCGGTCGTCGGTGTGCACCGACGGCAGTGCCGCCGCGGTCTGCTCGTCGAGTTCGTGGTTCAGGATGCGTTCGATGTCGACGGCGAGTTGGGCGCCGACGCTCTTGTTGCGGTTGCCCAGACAGACCTCGGTGGTGGCCACCGCGGTGGCACCCTCGTCGATCAGCGCGGCGCGCACCTGGTTGAGCAGAACGTCGTCGATGGCGTAATCGCGTTCGAGATAGACCGGGTCGGCGATCACGGGCGCGGTGACCCGGGCGAGCAGGGCATCGAGTCGCAGGATGCCGACGATGGTGTCGGCTCGCGCGTCGAGGCGCAGCAGGTCGGTGCGCCCACGGGCCGCGGCGAGGTCGGGCAGTCCGAGGGACGCGAGGATCTCCCGGACCTCGTGGGCGATGTTCAGCAGATACTGCGCCATCGACCGCGCATCACCTTCGAAGACCTCGGGATTGGTGGTCAGGCCTGCCGGGCACTTGATGTTGCAGTTCTTGGCCATCACGCAGCCCACCATCATCAGTGCGGCGGTGCCGAACTCGAAGCTGTCGGCGCCGAGCAGGGCCGAGGTGACCACGTCGGAACCCTTCTGGTGTGCGCCCGAGGTGCGCAGCACCACCTTCTGGCGAAGGCCGTTGGCGCACAACGCCTGATGGACTTCGGCCAGTCCGATCTCAGCGGCCCGGCCCGCGTAGCGCAGGCTCGACACCGACGCCGCACCCGTTCCGCCGGTATTACCCGCGACGTTGATGACGTCGCCGCCGGCCTTGGCGACGCCGACCGCGATGGTGCCGATGCCTTCCGACGACACCAGCTTGACGATGACCCGCACGCGCGCGGCCTTGCAGTCATGGATGAGTTGGGCGAGGTCCTCGATGGAGTACGTGTCGTGGTGCGGCGGTGGGGAGACGAGTTCGACGCCGGGTGTCCCGCCGCGCGCGGCGGCGATCTCGACGGTCACCTTGGGCGCCGGAAGCTGGCCGCCCTCACCGGGTTTCGCGCCCTGCCCGATCTTTATCTCCAGTTCGGTGAGCATCGGGTCGGCGAGGTAGCCGGCCCAGATGCCGAACCGGCCGGACGCGAACTGTTTGATGCGCGACGCGCGGATCGTGCCGTAGCGGGACAGGTGCTCGCCACCCTCGCCGCTGTTGGAGAGTCCGCCGACCATGTTGGTGCCATGGGCGACGGCCTCGTGTGCCGGAGCGACGAGCGCCGTGGCTCATCGCACCCGACGCGAAGGTGGCCGTGATCTCGTGTGCGGGTTGCACATCGGTGAGGGCGATCGGCGACGTCGGGCCGGCGTCGGCCACCAGGACATCGCGCAGGGCGCTGGGCCGGGTCGTGCGGGTGGTGGCGAGTTCGGCGCTGAATGAGCGGTACGCGGCGGTGATCTCGAAGGTGTCGATGTCGCGGTCGCTCAGCCGATCGAAGCTGCTGTCGGCGTAGGCGGCTGCGTCGAGCCCGAAGGCGTCGTCGAGTCCGCTGACGGTCAACAGCCGCAACGCATCTCCGGCTCCGGCTGCCGATGCTATAGCCGAGTCGCGGCCGGCGGTCGCGAAGCTGATCTTCTCGGCCGTCATCTCCTCGTACTTGCCGACCGCGGTGATGCCGAACGAATGGCCGGCCCCGCCGGAGCGTTCCTTGAACAGGCCGAGCAGTGGCAGGTCCTTGTCGGTGCGTGGGGCGGTTTCGTGCATCGCCGCGCGGTGGGCGCGCCCGAGGGCCTCGACGATGGGACGCAATCCGACACCGCCGACGGGGGAGGGGAGGTTGGGGAACCACCGCCGCAGGTCGTCGTCGGCGGTGTCGAGGAAGTTGGGTTCGAAGAACTCGCCGCCGATGTAGCTCTCGGCGGTACAGAGTCCGACCCGGCCCATCGTCTTCATCAGCGACTTCTCGGCCGCTTTCGCCCAGCGCGCGAACGCTGCGGGCTGATCGTCGGGTGCCGACTCGGCGGCGCGGCGGGCGACCGAGTGCGGATGTGCCGCTGCCGCACCGAAACCCAGCACGGCGGCGAGATGATGTGAGGACTCGATCTGGCCGCTGTCGACGACCAGTGAGACCCGCAGCCGCAGTCCCTCGGTGATGAGTCGCTGGTTGATCGCCGAGGTGAGGAAGATCGCCGGCAGCGCTGCGCGGTCGGTGGTGATGTCGCGGTCGCTGAGGACTGCGATACCGCCGCGGGTGCGCGCGAAGGTGGCGACCGCGTCGGCGAGGCCGTCGATCGCACTGACCAGCGACGCATGGTCGTCCTCGACGGCGCCGATCACCGCGAAGGTGGCATCGAATCGCTCGACGGGTGCTTCGTCCTGCTGGTAGAGGCAGTCGAGCTGATCGGCGGTGAGAATCGGTGTGTCCACAACGATCTGTCGGGATCGTCCGGCCGGGCGACCCAATTGCGGCCGGGTGCCGAGTGCGATGCGCAGCGACATCCCGTCGGCCTCACGAATGCTGTCCAGCGGTGGGTTGGTCACCTGCGCGAAGCGTTGCGAGAAGAATCGGGCGACATTGGCCTCGATGTTGGTGAGGGCGTTGATCGCATTACCGAATCCCATCGCCGAGACCCGCTCGGCACCGGTCTTCAGCATCGGATCCATGAAGTAGCGAAAGCTCTCCTGGTCGAGGTGATAGGCGGCGTAGCGCTGGTGATCGGTGAGTTCGGTGTTCCCGTTCCCTGAGGTGCGAGCGTGCGAGGCCTTCCCGTTCCCTGAGGTGCGAGCGTGCGAGCCGTTCCCGTTCCCTGAGGTGCGAGCGTGCGAGCCGTTCCCGTTCCCTGAGGTGCGAGCGTGCGAGCCACGAAGGGTCAGCTGCGCCAGATACACCTTCGCCGCGGTCAGCAGGGCTGGGTAATCCCTTGCCGCGGCGAGCTTTTCGTAGGCATCCTCGGTGGTGTAGGTGCGATGATCGCGGTGGTCGTAGTAGATCATCCCGCCGGCTGACACGCGACCGCGGGCGAGCACCGACTCCGGGGGTACCGAGATCTGGCCGGCCTCGGAGAACACGCACAGGTACTCCGCGGTTTCCAGGGTGCGCAGCGGCCGCAGCCCGAGCCGGTCGAGGCGGGCACCGATGACCGAACCGTCGCCGAAGACGACGGCCGCCGGGCCGTCGTTCTTCTCCTCGTAGAGGGAGAAGTACTCGAACATCGCGCGGACCCGCGGGGAGAGGGAATTGTCGTTCTCCCAGGCCGGGGGCATCATCGACACGATCGCGGTGACCAGGTCGACGCGGTCTTCGGTGACCCGGGCCGCGACGGTCTGATCGAGCCGCGAACTGTCGGACTGACCGGGCGGGCGGACGATGCTGCGCCGCGCCGCGGCAGCCGCCGTGACCTGCGCGATGCGGTTCTTCTTGTCCGTGTTGAGCTCGCCGTTGTGGGCGAGATACCGGAATGGCTGGGCCATCGTCGGGTGCGGATCGGTGTTGGTGGAGAACCGCGTGTGGAAGTAGAGGGTGTGAACGGCGTGGTCGGTGTCGAGCAGATCGGTGAAGTAGGCGATCACCTCCGGGGACGACAGCCGTCCCTTGAGGACCTGGGTACGTGCCGAGAGCGACAGCGGGTACAGCCCGGCCAGCGCGGGATCGGTGTACCCGATGGACTCGATGTGCAACAGGGATTGCTCGACGAGCAGATCGAGTTCGGTGGGCTCCGGGCACGGATCGGGGGCGGCGAACACCCACTGGCGGATCGGTAGCTGCAGCGCGACCGCGGCGGGCCGCAGCACCGCGTCGTCGACGGGTACGTCGCGAACGGTGAGCACGGTGAATCCGCGGTCGGTCATGGTCCGTTCGATCAGCGCGGTGACCCGGGCCGCGCCGGCGGAGTCGGCCGGGAGGAAGAAGTTCCCGACGCAGAACTGTCCGAGTGCGAGATCCCGGCGGCCGGTCACCTTGCGGAAGAAGCGCAGCGACAGATCCATCGACACCCCGCCGCCGTCGCCGACGCCCGCCGAGGACATGCCGCCGCGATGGGGGACCGAGCACAGGGCCTCGGCGGCCTTCTCGATGACCTCGTGCCGCTGTACGCCGTCTTTGCGGGTGATGAAGCCGACACCACAGCTGCTCTTCTCGTCGCTCGGGTCCCACAGCAAGGGCTGTGGGCGGGATTCAGGCCGCATTCGTCCTCTGTTCTCGGCAGTTGAGGTGATCGGAGGTGGCGTCGCTGCGACGATGAAGCAACGCCGGAGCTAATACTAACTTAGCTAAGCCTTACCAAGTTAAGGGCTGCCTGAGTTGCTGTCGGTGACGCGGGAATGAATCGGGCCGATGCAGGTGTTGAGGCTGGTGACCGAGGAGGAGATGCACGGTCCGCACGATTTCTGTTCGTGAGATCGGGCGTGGCATACTGATCGGTCGAGTCCGGTTCCGGTTCACACCGTCGAGACACGACGGTGACCCGGCGACCACAGAAAGGGACAACCACCATGAAGCAGGGCATTCACCCCGAGTACGCGACGACCACCGTCGTCTGCGGCTGCGGCAACACCTTCGAGACCCGCAGCACCGCTGCCAACGGACGTATCAACGTCGAGGTCTGCTCGCAGTGCCACCCGTTCTACACGGGCAAGCAGAAGATCCTCGACACCGGCGGCCGGGTGGCGAAGTTCGAGAAGCGCTACGGCAAGCGCACCAAGAACGCAGACGCCAAGTAGATCTCGTGACGACGCCCACCCGGTATTGCTCCGGGTCGGGCGTCGTTTGCGTTGTATCAGGCGGTTTGGTGACGTTCGGGGTTCGGTGACCTCCGGGGTTCGGTGACAACAGAGGCGAGGTAGACACGTGAGTGCACAGGATGTATCGGGCACATCGAGTCCGTCGGCGATCGACGACATCCTCGCTGAGCACGCCGGCCTCGAACAGCAGCTCTCGGATCCGGCGTTGCACGACGATCCGGCCGCCGCACGCCGGGTGGGCAAACGTTTCGCCGAGCTGGCCCCGGTGATGGCCACCCACGCCCGGCTCGTCGCCGCTCGGGATGATCTCGCCGCGGCTCGTGAACTCGCGGCCGATGATCCCGCGTTCGCCGAGGAGATCCCGGCTCTCGAGTCCACCGTCGCCGAGCTCGACGCCACTCTGACCGACCTCCTCGCCCCGCGCGATCCGCATGATGGCGACGACGTCGTGCTGGAGATCAAATCCGGTGCGGGCGGCGAGGAATCGGCGTTGTTTGCCGCTGATCTCGCCCGGATGTATCTCAAATACTGTGAGCGGCACGGGTGGAAGGCGCAGGTTTTGGGCGTCACCGAGTCCGATCTCGGCGGCTACAAAGAGGCGACGCTGTCGATCAAGGCGAAAGAGGCTGTGCGCGAAGGGGTCTGGTCGCGGTTGAAGTTCGAGGGCGGGGTCCATCGGGTACAGCGGGTGCCGGTCACCGAATCGCAGGGACGTATCCACACCTCGGCGGCGGGGGTGCTGATCTACCCGGAACCCGAAGAACTCGAACAGGTCGCGATCGACGAATCCGATCTGCGCATCGACGTTTACCGGTCGTCTGGTAAGGGCGGGCAGGGAGTGAACACCACCGACTCGGCGGTGCGGATCACCCACCTGCCCACCGGGATCGTGGTGACCTGCCAGAACGAGCGGTCCCAGTTGCAGAACAAGGCCCGCGCGATGCAGGTACTCGCGGCCCGGCTACAGGCCGCCGCCGAAGAGGAGGCACAGGCCGCGGCCGCGCAGGGGCGCGCCGCCCAGATCCGCACGGTGGATCGTTCCGAGCGCATCCGTACGTACAACTTCCCGGAGAACCGGATCGCCGATCATCGCATCGGGTACAAGGCCAACAATCTCGACGCGGTTCTGGGCGGCGAGATGGACGGCCTGCTCGACGCCCTGGTCGCCGCCGATCGGCAGGCGCGCCTCGAGGCGCAGTGAGCGGCCAGCCGGCTCCCGACGCCCCGGACACCCCCGACACCCCGGTCCGACTGATGCGGTGGGCCGCTCGGGATCTGGCGCGCCACGGTATCGATTCGGCCGACACCGAGGCCCGGCGGCTGATGGCGCACGTGCTCGGCGTCGACGTCGGACGGTTGTTGCTCGTCGATCATGTCGAACCCGCCCGCCGGGCCGAGTTCGAGGCCGCCGTCGATCGGCGCGCGGCAGGGGTCCCGTTACAGCACATCACCGGGCGGGTGGGATTCGGCACGGTGGAACTCGCGGTCGGGCCCGGGGTGTTCATCCCGCGGCCGGAGACCGAACTCATCGTCGAATGGGCGTTACGACGGCTGCCCTCGCCCCAGCGTCGCGCGCCGCTGCGCATCGTCGATTTGTGCAGTGGCAGTGGTGCTCTCGCGTTGGCCATCGCACATCGGCTACCCGCCGCGGAGGTCGTTGCGGTCGAGGTGGACGACGCCGCGCTGACCTGGTTGCGGCGCAACGTCGAACGACTCGGACCCGCCGGCCGCGTGCATGTGCACCGCGCCGATGTCACCGATCACGACGCGATGAGCGCCCTGTTCGACGACGCGTCGGTCGATCTCGTGGTCAGTAATCCGCCGTATGTGCCGACGACCGCGACCGTGGGTGCCGAGGTGGCCCATGACCCCGACCTCGCCGTCTACGGCGGGCCCGACGGGATGCAGGTGATCACGCCGATGATCGCCGGGATCGCCCGGGTCCTTGCCCCCGGGGGGTCGGTGGCCATCGAACACGACGACACCACAGCCGGTCTGGTGGTCCAAGAGCTCAGGGACGCAGGAGTTTTCGCCGATATCGAGTCACACCGGGACCTGGCCGGCCGGCCTCGGTTCGTCACGGCCGTTCGGTCCACCGGGGTGTCGGGGCGCTCGGTGGCGAACCCGGACATGCGAGGATGAACGGGTGAGCATCGTCTTCGACTGCAACGATCCGGAGAGTCGCAGCGCGGGTATCCGTGCCGCCGTCGGCGCGATCAAGGCCGGGCGCCTGGTCGTGATGCCGACCGACACGCTCTACGGTCTGGGCTGCGACGCCTTCGATTCCGATGCCGTGTCCGCGTTGCTCGCCGCCAAGAACCGCGGTCGCGACATGCCGGTCCCGGTTCTCGTCGGCTCCTGGCACACCATCGACGGTCTCGTGCTGACGGTCTCACAGGCCGCCCGCGACCTGGTGGAGGCGTTCTGGCCCGGTGGGCTGAGTCTCGTTGTGGAACAGGCACCCTCGCTGGCGTGGGATCTCGGCGACACCGACGGCACCGTGATGCTGCGGATGCCGCTGCATCCGGTGGCGATCGAGGTGTTGCGGGAGGTCGGCCCGATGGCGGTGTCGAGTGCCAACGTCTCGGGGCAGCGGCCCGCGACCACCGCCGACGACGCCCGGGCGCAACTCGGTGAGGACGTCGCCGTCTACCTCGACGGGGGACCGGCCCCGGCCGCCCAGGCCTCCACCATCGTCGACGTGACCGGTCCGGTGCCCCGCATCCTGCGGGTGGGCGCCGTCACCACCGAGCAGGTGGCCGAGGTCCTCGACGTCGACCCGGCCAGTCTGCTGGAGACACGATGAGGCCGGGCCGGCGATGACCGATCGCACCGGCGACGCCGAGGTCGACGCCCTCATCGGACGTGAGCAGCTGCGTCGGACCCGATCGCTGCAGCTGATCGCCAGTGAGACCGAGCCGAGCGCCGGAGTGCGCACCGCGATGGCATCGGTCTTCGACACCAAGTACGCCGAGGGTTACCCCGGTGCCCGGTATCACGGCGGCTGCGAGGTGGTCGACGACGTCGAGCGGCTCGCGATCGATCGCGCCCGCGAGCTCTTCGACGCCCCGTACGCCAATGTCCAACCCAACTCGGGCAGCGCGGCCGGAGTCGCCGTGTACGCGGCGTTCGCGCAGCCGGGTGACCCGGTCCTGGCCCTGCGCCTCGATCAGGGCGGCCATCAGACCCACGGTTCGCGGGCCAACTTCTCCGGCCGATGGTTCAGCCCGCTGCACTACGGGGTGCGCACGAGTGACGAACGCATCGACTACGACCAGGTCCGCGACCTCGCGCTCGTGCATCGCCCGCGCATCCTGGTAGCCGGCGGCGCGGCCTATTCGCGGTTCTACGATTTTGCGGTCCTGCGCGAGATCGCCGACGAGGCCGAATGCGTCCTGTGGGTCGACGCGGCTCATCTGGCCGGTCTGGTGGCCGCAGGTGTGGCCGCATCGCCGATGCCCTACGCCGACGTCGTCACCGTCTCGACCAACAAGGTGCTCCGCGGTCCCCGCGGCGGTCTGATCCTCGCGCCCGGGCGCCACCGGGTGGTGCTCGACAAGGCGGTTTTCCCATTCGTGCAGGGCGGCACCGCGATGAACGCGATCGCGGGCAAGGCCGTGGCCTTCGCCGAGGCCGCCACCCCGGAGTTCGCCGCGTACGTGCGAACGGCGGTGGCCAATGCGGCCGCGCTGTCGGCGGCCCTGACCGAGCGGGGATTGCGCATCGTGTCCGGCGGCACCGATACCCATCTCGCGGTGGTGGACGTGACGAGTCTGGACCTGACCGGGGTCGAGGCCCAGCGGCGTCTCGACGCGGCGGGCATCGTCGTCGACAAGGCGGTGCTGCCCTTCGACACCCGGCCGGTCAGCCAGGGCTCCGCGGTGCGGATCGGCACACCGTCGGTGACGCTCGCCGGACTCGGGACCCAGGACATGCCGTTGCTCGCCGACTGGATCGTCGAGGCCCTGCGTTCGCCCGTCGGGTCAAGGGACGACGGCGGACCGCACGCCCGGATCCGTGGGCAGATCACCGATCTGCCGGCCGGGTAGCCTGTGGCAGTGCCCGAGCCCGCAACCACCCCCGATCACGTGCTGATCTGGGCGGCCAGTGGTGGTGCGGGCGTGCCGTTGCGGGAGTTGTTGCTGGTGGGCCTGACCGCGGCCGCCATCACCTATCTGCTCACCTCCGCCGTCCGGGTGATCGCGATCCGTACCGGCGCCGTGGCGGTGCCGCGCGTGCGCGACGTCCATGTCATCCCCACCCCGCGACTCGGTGGGCTCGGCATGTTCGCCGGGGTGGTGGCGGCGATCGCGTTGGCCGCCAACCTGCCGGCGCTCAATCGGGGCTTCGCCTACACCACCGACATGGGTGCGGTGATCGCGGCGGGAGCGGTGATCGTGCTCGTCGGAGCCGTCGACGACCGGTGGGGCCTCGATGCGCTGACCAAGTTCGTCGGCCAGGTGACCGCCGCCGGCGTCATGGTGTTGATGAAGATCAGCTGGCTGCAGGTCCCGGTGC
The DNA here is from genome assembly GCF_000024785.1 of Gordonia bronchialis DSM 43247. NCBI lineage: Bacteria > Bacillati > Actinomycetota > Actinomycetes > Mycobacteriales > Gordoniaceae > Gordonia > Gordonia bronchialis. Next base: position 2,014,401 of record NC_013441.1, read on the forward strand.
CGTTCGGCGAAATCGGCACCCTCGTGCTGGATCCGTTGCAGTCGGGGCTGCTGACCGTCATCATCACGGTTGCCACCATCAACGCGGTCAACTTCATCGACGGACTCGACGGGCTGGCCGCGGGTCTCGGTCTCATCGCGGCGTCGGCGATCTGCATGTTCTCGCTTGGACTGCTGCGCGACCAGGGTGGCGATGTCAGCTACTACCCGCCGGCCCTGATCTCGGTGGTCCTGGCCGGTGCCTGTCTCGGGTTCCTGCCGCACAACTTCTCCCCGGCGCGGATCTTCATGGGCGATTCGGGGGCCATGCTCATCGGCCTGATGCTGGCCGCGGCGTCGACCAGTGCGTCGGGACGTATCGCGGTGAACGCCTACGGGCCCGCCGACGTCTTCACGCTGCTGTCGCCGTTGCTGCTGGTGGCCGCGGTGGTGTTCGTGCCGATGCTCGACATGCTCCTCGCCGTCATCCGCCGGACGCGGGCCGGAGTCGGGTTCTACACCCCGGACAAGATGCATCTGCATCACCGTCTCCTGGAGCTGGGGCATTCGCAGCGGCGGGTGGCGCTGATCATCTATCTCTGGGTGGGGGTCCTTGCCTTCTCGGTGGCGGCGAGCACGATCTTCCCGCTCTCGGTGGTCGCGCCCGCCTTCGGCGGGGGCCTGGTGATCGCCATGCTGGTCACGATGGCGCCCCGGCTGCATCGCCGGTTCGCAGAGTTCCGGACGGCGACCCGGGCGTTTCGATGAGCGCGTCTGGACTCGCCGACCGAGCGTTCGGCCCCGGGTAAGGAGATGGTAAAAACTCGTGTACTATCCCGTGTAGTAGTCATCGGGCCGGTCATGCCACGCAACGGCCCGACGACACAGCGGGCCAACCGTCGCCCGGGACATACCCCCCGGTGAGGCGAGACACCCGCTGTTGGTAGGGTCACAGTCGAAACGCGAGCTTACGCCCAGCGGCCATGGCCGCTGCACGCACGCGCAGTGCTTCGTGCCCAATCATGGTGCGGGGCCGGACGAGTTGAGGAGAGGCGAATGACGACATCTGCCCCTGACTCGGCCCCCGTCTATCCCGAGGCGCCGACCGGGCTGCGCCGTCCGGCCGTGATGGCGGTGATCGTTACTGCCGTCGTCGCGGGATTCTCGATCTATCTCGGTGCTCCGCTGTTCGCGGTCTTCTTCCTCGTCGGTGTCGGTGGCGTGTTCGTGAACGCGGCGATGGTCCGGCAGGTCGTGGACACCGTGGCGGCCGCACCCAACCCGCACAAGAAGTCGTTGGCACTCAACTCTGCCGCCCGACTCGGCGCCATCACGCTGGTGGCCCTCGCGGCGGCGTTCCTGGTTCAGCCCGAGGGGCTGGGCGTCATGTTCGGGCTCGCGATCGGCCAGGTGATCCTGGTGCTGAACGTGGTGATTCCGGTGATGAAAGGACTGCGCAAGCAGCTATGACGGATACGACCTATTTGGCCGAGGCCCAGATCCACGTCGGCGTCCACGAGACCGTCGAACTCTGGGGGATGACGTTCAACACCGACACGATCCTGTCCTCGGCCATCGCCGCGGCAATCGTGATCGCGATGGCGTTCTTCGTCAAGGCAAAGATGACGTCCAAGCGGCCCAACACGGTGCAGCTGTACTTCGAGGTCCTGACGGTCCAGATGCGCCAGCAGATCGAGAGCGCGATCGGGATGCGGATCGCCGGCTTCGTCCTGCCGCTGGCGGTGACGCTGTTCACCTTCATCCTGGTCGCCAACTGGCTCTCGGTCCTGCCGGTGCAGTACGCCGATTCCTCCGGCGGCGTGCACGAGCTGCTCAAGCCGGCGGCCAGTGACGTCAACTTCGTCTACGCGATGGCCCTGTTCGTCTTCGTCTGGTACCACGCAGCCGGCGTCAAGCGCCGCGGCGTCATCGGCCACCCGGTGAAGCTGCTCAAGGGCCACGTCGCGTTCCTCGCGCCGATCAACCTGATCGAGGAGATCGCCAAGCCGGTCTCGCTGTCTCTCCGTCTTTTCGGCAACATCTTCGCCGGCGGCATCATGGTCGCGCTGATCGCGATCTTCCCGGCCTACATCATGTGGTTCCCGAACGCGATCTGGAAGTCCTTCGACCTGTTCGTCGGTCTCATCCAGGCCTTCATCTTCTCGCTGCTGACGATCCTGTACTTCAGCCAGGCGATGGAACTCGACGAGGACCACCACTGACCACCTGACCGCACGACCCCCGGACGGCGCCGCCGGACGGGACCCAAAGACCTGACAATCCCATTGTCAGTTTCACCCGAAAGGAAAACTCTCCATGGATCCCAATCTGATTGGTCTGGGCGCGTTGATCGGCGGCGGCCTCATCATGGGTGGCGGCGCAATCGGTGCCGGCATCGGTGACGGTCTCGCCGGTGCCCAGTTGATCGCCGGCATCGCGCGTCAGCCGGAGGCCCAGGGACGACTCTTCACCCCGTTCTTCATCACCGTCGGTCTGGTCGAGGCGGCCTACTTCATCAACCTGGCGTTCATGGCGCTGTTCGTCTTCGCCACCCCGATCTCGGGTCAGGGCGGCGCACAGTAATTCCGTCCGCCGCCAACCTGACGCAGTTCCGATAGGGGAAACGCAAACATGATGCAGTATCTCGCCGCGGCCGCCGAAGAGGGGGAGAAGCCGCCGAACTTCCTCATCCCCAATGGCACGTTCTTCGTGTGTCTGCTCATCTTCGTCATCGTCCTGGTCGTCATCCGCACGATGGTCGTTCCGCCCATCGTCAAGGTGCTCGACGAGCGCGACGCGATGGTGGCGAAGACCATCGAGGACAACAAGAGCGCCGCGGCGATCTACGAAGATGCCGACACCCAGTACCGGGCTGCGCTGAAGGAGGCACGGGGCGACGCCACTCGCATCCGGGACGAGGCCCGAGCCGAGGCCAACGAGGAACTCGCGGCGGCGAAACGACGCGCGACCCAGGAGGCCGACGCCGCTCTCGCCGCGACCTCGGAGTCACTGGCCGCCGAGGGTGAACGGGCCGCGAGCACCGCGCGAGCCGATGTGGAACGGTTGTCGGCGACGCTGGCCGGCCGGGTCCTCGGCACCGACATCTCGGCCGAGAAGGAAAAGGTGAACTAGGTGGACATCTTCATCGGCAACCTCATCGGGTTCGCCCTCATCGTCTTCTTGTTCTGGAAGTTCGTGCGGCCGCCGCTGTCCCGTGCGGTCGGCAACCAGAAGGACACCATCGAGCGCCATGTGGCGGAGAGCGAAGAGGCCAAGGCCCGTCTCGCCGACGCCCAGGCCGCGCACGACCGCGCGCTGGCCGAGGCCAAGGCGGAGGCGGCCGAACTGCACGCCTTGGCTCTCGAGGACGCCAAGGCGATCCGCGAGGACATCAAGGCACAGGCCGACGCCGAGGTCCGCCGCATCACCGAGCATGGCAAGTCGCAGGTGGAGCTCACCCGGGCCAATCTGGTCCGCCGACTGCGGACCGACCTGGGTCTCACCGCCATCGACGGTGCGGGCAAGCTGGTGCGTTCACATCTGTCGGACGAACAGAACCAGTCGGCCAGCATCGACCGCGTGATCGGTGAGCTCGAATCGATGGCGTCGAGCACGCCGTCGAGCGATGTGCCGCACAGCGCCGAACTCATCGGCCTGCACCACATGCGCGCGAGCAGCCGTGACGCGGCACGGACGGTGGCGCGCGAGTTCGATTCCGCGGCTTCCGATCTGGACGGATCGGCGTTGACGACGGCGGCGTCCGAGCTGACCGAGGTCATCACGTTCCTGACCAAGAACCCGGTGTTGCGCAAGAAGCTCACCGAGGACGAGGACAACCCGGCGGGCAAGCAGCAGCTGGTGTCGACGCTGTTCGGTGGCAAGGTCGCGCCGATCGTCGTCGACGTGGTCGCTTCGGCGGCCAAGCAGCGCTGGTCGTCGTCGGCGGACTTCCTCACCGGCCTGCGCAGGCAGAACGCACTCATCGTGCTGACCGCCGCCGAGCGTGAGGGCGTCATCGAGCAGGTCGAGGACGAGCTGTTCCGGGTGAGCCGTCTGCTGGAGGCCAACCCGCAACTGGCCTCGCTGCTGTCGGACTTCACCCATCCCGCGGACAAGCGCAATGCGTTGCTGGAGAAGCTCATCGGCGGTCAGGTCAATGAGCACACCTGGAATCTGCTCTCGCACACCATCACCCTGCTGCACGGTCAGCCCGCCGAGCTGGCGGTCGATCACCTCGCCGAGCTCGCGGCCGCGCGCCGTGGCGAGTCGGTGGCGCATGTCGTCTCGGCGGCCCCGCTGTCCGATGAGCAGACGCAGCGGCTGTCGTCGGTGCTGGGCAACATCTATGGCCGGACGATCTCGGTGCAGACCGAGGTGCGTCCCGAAATCCTGGGCGGCCTGCGGATCGGGGTCGGCGACGAGATCATCGACGCCGACATCGCGACGCGGCTGGCCAAGGCGACCGAGACGCTGCCGCGCTGAGCCACAGCCGTAGCCGACCTGCCGTCTGACCGACATACCCACGCTGACACCACCCACGACCACCACCACACCCGGGCTCGCAAGCCGGATGAGAACAAGGAAGAACGAGAACCCATGGCGGAGTTGACGATCTCACCAGACGAGATTAAGAGAGCGATCGAGCAGTACGTCTCGTCGTTCGAGGCCGAGGCGTCGCGCGACGAGGTCGGCACCATCACCGATACCGCGGACGGCATCGCTCACGTCAGCGGCCTGCCCGGCGCGATGGCCAACGAGCTGCTGCAGTTCCCCGGCGGCGTGCTCGGTGTGGCACTGAACCTCGACGAGGACAAGATCGGTGCGGTCATCCTCGGCGAGTACGCCGACCTCGAAGAAGGCCAGGAAGTCAGCCGGACCGGCGAGGTGCTCTCGGTTCCGGTCGGCGACAAGTTCCTCGGCCGCGTGGTCGACCCGCTGGGCGCCCCCATCGACGGTCTCGGCGACATCGAGGCCGAGGAGCAGCGCGTCCTCGAACTGCAGGCCGCGTCCGTGCTCGAGCGTCAGCCGGTCGAGGAGTCGCTGGCCACCGGCATCAAGGCCATCGACGCCATGACCGCCATCGGTCGTGGACAGCGTCAGCTCGTCATCGGCGACCGCAAGACCGGCAAGACCGCGGTCTGCATCGACGCAATCCTCAACCAGAAGGCCAACTGGGAGTCCGGCGACCCCGACAAGCAGGTGCGCTGCATCTACGTCGCGATCGGCCAGAAGGGCTCCACCATCGCCGGCGTCAAGACCGCCCTCGAAGAAGCCGGCGCGCTCGAGTACACCACCATCGTCGCCGCCCCGGCGTCGGACTCGGCCGGCTTCAAGTGGCTCGCGCCCTACACCGGTTCGGCCATCGGCCAGCACTGGATGTACCAGGGCAAGCACGTCCTGATCGTCTTCGACGACCTGACCAAGCAGGCCGAGGCCTACCGCGCCATCTCGCTGCTGCTGCGTCGCCCGCCGGGCCGAGAGGCATACCCCGGCGACGTCTTCTACCTGCACTCGCGTCTGCTGGAGCGTTGCGCAAAGCTCTCCGACGACATGGGCGGCGGTTCGATGACGGGTCTGCCGATCATCGAGACCAAGGCCAACGACGTCTCCGCGTTCATCCCGACCAACGTCATCTCGATCACCGACGGTCAGGTCTTCCTGGAGTCGGACCTGTTCAACAAGGGCGTCCGCCCGGCCATCAACGTGGGTACCTCGGTGTCCCGCGTCGGTGGTGCCGCGCAGACCAAGGGCCTCAAGAAGGTCTCCGGTTCGCTGCGTCTGGAGCTTGCCCAGTTCCGTGAGCTCGAGGCCTTCTCGGCGTTCGCCTCCGACCTCGACGACGCCTCCAAGGCTCAGCTCGAGCGTGGTGCCCGCTGGGTCGAGATGCTCAAGCAGGACCAGTACAGCCCGTACTCCGTCGAGGACGAGATCGTCTCGATCTACCTCTGCGGTGAGGGTCACTACGACTCGGTCCCGGTCGACGACATCCGCAACTTCGAGACGCAGCTGCTCAGCCACCTGCATCACAACGCGAAGGGTGTTTACGACTCCATCGCCGGCGGCCAGGTGCTCACCGACGATCAGGCCGAGGCGCTGGTCGACGAGACCAACAAGTTCAAGAACAGCTATCTCACCCATGACGGCCAGCGCGTCGTCAACGAGGCCGAGACCGCTGCGATGGACTCCGAGGACGTCGAACACGAAGAGATCAAGATCCGCAAGTGACCTTCGAGGGCAGTCGACGTCCGGGCTCGCAGCCCAGAGAACAGAAAGGGGTGAGGGAGCATGGCCAGCATTCGTGAGCTGCGCTCGCGCATCCGGTCGGTGCAGTCGACCAAGAAGATCACCAAGGCGCAGGAACTGATCGCGACCTCACGGATCACCAAGGCGCAGGCGCGGGTGGCGGCGGCCAAGCCGTACGCCCACGAGATGACCGAGGTGCTCTCCGAGCTCGCCAGCAACTCCGGTTCGCTCGACCACCCGTTGCTCGTCGAACGCGAGAAGCCCAAGCGCGCCGGCGTTCTGGTGGTGACCAGTGACCGCGGTATGTGCGGTGGCTACAACGCCAACGTGCTGCGCTCGGCCCGCGAACTCATCGCGCTGCTGCGCGAAGAGGGCAAAGAGCCGGTCATCTTCGTGATGGGCACCAAGGGTGTCGGGTTCTTCAGCTTCCGGGGCACCGAGGTGGCCGGCTCCTGGACCGGGTTCTCCCAGGCTCCCGAGTACTCCGACGCGGCACAGGCGACCAACTTCCTGGTCGACTTGTTCCTCGCCGGATCGCGCGAACAGGTCGACCGCCCGGATGGTGACGGTTCGCTGGAAGGCATCGACGAGCTGCACCTGGTCTACACCAGGTTCGTCTCGATGCTCACCCAGTCACCGGAGGTTCGTCGCATCGCACCGCTGGTGGTGTCCGAGTACGACGACGAGAGTGAGGCCGAGATCGACAGCAGCTCGCGCAACTACTCCTTCGAGCCGGGCGCCGAGACACTGCTGGACGCGTTGCTGCCGAAGTACGTGGCCACCCGCGTCTACGCCGCACTGCTGGATTCCTCGGCGTCGGAATCGGCGGCCCGCCGCACCGCCATGAAGGCCGCGACCGACAACGCCGAAGAGCTCTCGACGTCGCTGTCGCGTGAGGCCAACCAGCTTCGGCAGGCACAGATCACCCAGGAAATCAGCGAGATCGTCGGTGGTTCGAGCGCGCTGGCCAACTAGCCGGACGCGCCGCTCCGCCGGCTCGAGACCCCATACTTCGATCGAAGAGGAAGTGACCCAAGCACCATGACCGCAGCAGTAGAAACTCCCTCCGCGTCCTCGGCGGGTTCCGCCGACGGACGCGTGGTCCGCATCATCGGCCCCGTGGTTGACATCGAGTTCCCGCGGGGCTCGATCCCAGTCCTGTTCAGCGCGCTGCACGCGGAGGTGAAGCTCGAGGCGGTGGCCAAGACGCTGACCCTCGAGGTGGCGCAGCACCTCGGTGACAACCTGGTGCGCACCATCTCCATGCAGCCGACCGACGGCCTGGTCCGTGGTGCCCCGGTCACCGACACCGGCCATCCCATCCGGGTGCCCGTCGGCGACGTCGTCAAGGGCCACGTGTTCAACGCGCTCGGTGACTGCCTCGACGCCCCCGGCACCGGTCGTGACGGCGAGCAGTGGAGCATCCACCGCAAGCCGCCGCCCTTCGACGAGCTCGAGGGCAAGACCGAGATCCTCGAGACCGGCATCAAGGTCATCGACCTGCTGACCCCGTACGTGAAGGGCGGCAAGATCGGCCTGTTTGGCGGCGCCGGCGTGGGCAAGACCGTGCTCATCCAGGAGATGATCACCCGTATCGCGCGTGAGTTCTCCGGTACCTCGGTGTTCGCCGGCGTGGGGGAGCGCACCCGTGAGGGCACCGATCTCCACCTCGAGATGGAGGAGATGGGCGTTCTGCAGGACACCGCACTCGTCTTCGGCCAGATGGACGAGCCGCCGGGCACGCGTATGCGCGTGGCCCTGTCCGCGCTGACCATGGCGGAGTACTTCCGCGATGAGAAGCATCAGGACGTTCTGCTGTTCATCGACAACATCTTCCGGTTCACCCAGGCCGGTTCGGAGGTCTCCACGCTGCTCGGCCGCATGCCGTCCGCGGTGGGATACCAGCCGACCCTGGCCGACGAGATGGGCGAGCTGCAGGAGCGGATCACCTCGACCAAGGGTCGTTCGATCACCTCGCTGCAGGCCATCTACGTGCCCGCCGACGACTACACCGACCCGGCGCCGGCGACCACCTTCGCCCACCTCGATGCGACCACCGAGCTCTCGCGTCCGATCTCGCAGCTGGGTATCTACCCCGCTGTGGACCCGCTGACCTCGACCTCGCGCATCCTGGAGGCCTCGATCGTCGGCGACGAGCACTTCCGCGTCGCCAACGAGGTCAAGCGCATCCTGCAGAAGTACAAGGAACTGCAGGACATCATCGCGATCCTCGGTATGGACGAGCTGTCCGAAGAGGACAAGGTGACCGTGCAGCGCGCGCGTCGTATCCAGAAGTTCCTCGGCCAGAACTTCCTCGTGGCCGAGAAGTTCACCGGTCAGCCGGGTTCGGTGGTTCCGCTCAACGACACCATCGAGGCCTTCGACCGCGTCTGCAAGGGCGAGTTCGATCACCTTCCCGAGCAGGCGTTCAACAGCTGCGGTGGACTCGACGACGTGGAGGCCGCCGCCGCCAAGATCGCCGGAAAGTAGCGCATCGACATGGCAGACAAGTCCTTCCACGTGGAGGTGGTCTCCGCCGACCGTGAGCTGTACTCCGGTGAGGCGACCTTCGTGATCGCCCAGACGACCGTCGGTGAACTCGGTGTCCTGGCAAATCACGAACCGTTGCTCGGACAGTTGGTGCCGGGTGGCTTCGTGGTGATCGTCGAGGAGTCGGGTGACCGGCGTGCGGCAGCCGTCGAAGGCGGCTTCCTGTCCGTCACCGGCGAATCGGTCACGATTCTCGCCGAGGCGGCCGACTGGGCCGACGACGCCGACGTCGCCTCCGAGCGGCAGACGTTGGACTCCGCCGAGCCGGGCACCGACGAGTACAACCGCGCGCACGCGCGTTTGGCTGCGGCAGAGCACCTTTCGAAAAAGTGACGGTGAGCGGCCACGGCCGCTGAGCCAGATGTGATCGGCAGTCACCCGGATCAGACCCGGGTGACTGGCCGATTCGTTTGTTCGGATGGCATGCTGGTGGTCAACAGCCCATCACGCGTGATCATCTCGGAGCGTTCGCTTCGATTCCCGCTCCCGGCACTCGTGCAGCCCACGATTCACCGGTGAGGCCGGTGCCCACGCGTCAGTCGCAAGGAGGTGCCGGCGTTGCCGCTTCTCACCGTGCTGCTGACCGTGTTGCTCGTGGTCGCGGTCGCGTTGTGCGCACTCCTTGCGTACCGCCTCGGTCAGCTGCGCAGTGCCGGCACGCCCGTGCTACTCCGTGAGGTCCCCGCGGGCGCCGACGAGGGATGGCGGCACGGGACTGTCCACTACAGCGACGAGGCACTCCGGTACTTCCGGCTGAGCTCCCTGCGTCCCGGCCCGTCGGCGACCTTTTGCCGGCAGGGCATCGAGATCACCGGCCGCCGGGACCCGGTGGGTACCGAGACCGACATCATGGACGGCCTGGTGGTCCTCCAGATGCGGGAGGCCGTCACCGCTGGGCGTCCGGACCACCAGGCCGGACCGGGCACCTACGAACTCGCGATGACTCCGGGCGCCGTGACGGCGTTCCAGTCCTGGCTCGAATCCCGCCAATCCGATCGGTCCCAGCGACGCCGCAGCGCCTGAGACGGGAACCGAGCCGATCAGTCTCTGCTGCGGTCTCCGCCGGGCACCCACGTCACGTCGCCGGGCGGGGAGGCGTCCGGTGATCCGGGAAGTCGGTTGGCCACCCGGGACAGGATGAACAGCAGGTCGGACAGGCGGTTGAGATACTTGGCCGGCAGCACCGACGTGTCGTCGGGGTACGCCGTTACCGCCGCCCACGCCGATCGTTCCGCTCGCCGGGTCACCGTCCGCGCCTGATGCAGCAACGCGGCGAACGGTGTGCCGCCGGGCAGGACAAAGGAATTCAGGGCGGGCAGGTCGGTACCGAAGCGATCACACCAGCTCTCGAGAGCGTCGATGTAGGACTGTTCGATCCGCAATGGCGGGTACTTCGGATCGTCGATGACCGGCGTGGACAGGTCGGCGCCGGCGTCGAAGAGATCGTTCTGCACGGTGGTGAGCACGGTGGCGATGTCGTCGGGGACCCCACCGCCGAGCGCGAGGGCCACGCCGATGCAGGCGTTGGCCTCGTCACAGTCGGCATAGGCGATGACCCGGGGATCGGTCTTGGGGACGCGGGAGAAGTCGCTCAGGCCGGTGGAGCCATCGTCGCCGGTCCGCGTATAGATCCGCGTCAGGTGTACTGCCATTGGTCGAATGTAGCGCCCGGCGGTGACATGGACGCGGGTGGCAGGCGGTCCCCGCCGCGGCGACCGATAAGGTGGCAGGCGTGAGTGATCGGTTTCTGGTCACCGGCGGTGTCCGGCTGGCGGGTGAGGTCTCGGTGGGTGGCGCCAAGAACAGCGTGCTCAAGCTGATGGCGGCCGCCCTGCTGGCCGAGGGCACAACGGTGCTGACGAATGCCCCGGAGATCGCCGACGTCCCACTGATGGCCGACGTGTTGCGGGGTCTCGGTGCCGTGGTGGCCACCGAGGGTGACACGGTGACGATCACCGCGCCGGCCGAACCCAAATTTCACGCCGACTTCGACGCCGTGCGCCAGTTTCGGGCATCGGTGTGTGTGCTCGGCCCGCTGATGGCCCGCTGCCGACGGGCGGTGGTCGCTCTGCCCGGTGGCGACGCGATCGGCTCACGGCCGCTGGACATGCACCAGTCCGGCCTGCGTGCGCTCGGCGCGCACAGTTCCATCGAGCACGGCTGCGTGGTCGCCGAGGCCGATGCCCTCATCGGCGCGCCCATCGCACTCGAGTTCCCGTCGGTGGGTGCCACCGAGAACATCCTGATGGCCGCGGTGCTCGCCGAAGGTGAGACCACCATCGACAACGCCGCCCGCGAACCGGAGATCGTCGATCTGTGCGAGATGCTGCAGCAGATGGGCGCCCAGATCGATGGTGCGGGCACCTCGACGCTCACCGTGCGCGGGGTCGAGCGGCTGCACCCGACGACCCATCGCGTGGTCGGGGACCGCATCGTGGGGGCCACCTGGGGGATTGCGGCCGCGATGACCCGTGGTGATGTCACAGTGCACGGGGTGCGCCCGGAACATCTGCAGTTGGTGCTGAACAAACTCGTCGATACCGGCGCCCGCGTCGACACTTTCTCCGACGGGTTCCGCGTCCGGCACGACTCCCGGCCGACCGCGGTCAACGTGTCGACCTTGCCGTTCCCCGGGTTCCCGACCGATTTGCAGCCGATGGCGATCGGGCTGGCCGCGATCGCCGAGGGCATGTCGGTGATCACCGAGAACGTCTTCGAGGCCCGGTTCCGGTTCGTCGAGGAGATGGTGCGACTGGGTGCGGACGCCCGTACCGACGGCCACCACGCGGTGATCCGCGGGGTCGAGCGACTCTCGAGTGCACCCGTGTGGTGTTCCGACATCAGGGCGGGAGCGGGGCTGGTGCTGGCCGGCCTGGTCGCCGACGGTGTCACCGAGGTCCACGACGTCGAGCACATCGACCGCGGCTACCCGCATTTCGTGGAGATCCTGCGTGACCTGGGGGCGCAGATCGAACGGGTCGGGGGCTGAGGAACCCGATGGACGGCGAGCACACGCACGCACCCTCCGTCGACATCGCCGCGTGGTCGCGCCGCTTCGATCTGCTCTCCGATCCGCATCGGCTCGAGATCCTGATTGTCCTGCACCGTAGGCCCGGCATCATCGTCGGGGACATCGCCGCCACCGTCGGGCGCACCGAAACCGCGGTGTCACAAGCGCTTCGGGTGCTGCGCCATCAGGGCTGGGTGACCTCCACCCGCGTGGGCCGGTCGGTGAGCTATCGCCTCGACGACGAGACCGTGCACGAACTGCTGCACTGGATGGGCGCCGGCCACTAGGCGTGTGGAAGACACGCCCAGCCAGGGCGACCGAGCCGAGACCGTCGCACCGTCACTGGCCACCGGGTGTGCCCGCGCCCTGTCCACTCGGACAGTATGTTCACGTAAACATCTGAATAAGTGGACAGGTGTCGGGGGCGGTCCTACCGTCTTCTCATGTCCTCGATCTCACCGACCACCACGTCCGTCGCGATGCACATGAGTGACGGCATCATCAATGCGCCGACATCGGCGTTGTTCGGCGTGGTGGCGCTCGCCGGTCTGGCCATCTGCGCCTGGCGCGCCCGCTCCGACCTCGATGAGAAGGCCGTCCCGATGGCCGGTCTGGTGGCGGCATTCATCTTCGCCGTGCAGATGATCAACTTCCCCATCCTGCCCGGGGTGAGCGGTCATCTCCTCGGCGGCGCGCTGGCCGCGATCCTGGTGGGCCCCTACACCGGAGCGCTGTGTATCGCGATCGTTCTCGTCGTCCAGGCGCTTCTGTTCGCCGACGGCGGGGTCACCGCGCTCGGCGCCAACATCACCAACATGGCACTCATCTCCACGTTCGCCGGTTACCTCGTCGCCGTCGTGCTCGTCCGGCTGATCCGGGCCCGTCCGCTGCCGACCGGTGGCCTGGCAGCGATTGCCTTTGTCTCGGCCCTGTGCGGAACAGTCTGTGCGGCCACGGGATTCGTGGTGGAGTACGCACTCGGTGGTGCCGCCACCACGTCGCTGGGAACCGTCGCGGTGTACATGTGGGGCACCCACGTCCTCATCGGCGTGGGGGAGGGCCTGATCACCGCCGTCACCGTCGTTGCGGTCGCGCGGGCCCGTCCCGACCTGGTCTACCTGTTGCGGTTCGCCTCCCGCAGATCCACCACGCCGACGGGAGTCCCGGTATGAGCCACACACGATCGGACGAGGATCAGGCTGCCGCTTCGGCGCCGCGAATCAGGCTGCGCCACTTCCTCATCGGCTTCGCCGTGGTGGCCCTGCTGGTCGCCGGCGTGATCTCCTACTTCGCGAGTTCGGCACCCGACGGGCTGGATTCGGCAACTCAGCGCGGGTGCAAGACGGTGGTGGTGAACGGTGCCGAACAGCTGCGGGGCGACTGCATCGCGCAGCACGCCACCGACCACGCGATGGCGTCGTCTCCGCTGGCCGAGTATTCGGTGCGCGGCCTCGGGGACTCCAACGGTCTCGCGGGGGTGATCGGGGTGCTCGTCACTCTGGCACTGGCGGGTGGCGTGTTCTGGCTCATCGCCCGCAGTCGGCGGTCGCGGGCGCCGGGGATCGACGCCTGACATGGGAGCGGGCCACGCACATCCGCTCTACCTCGAGCACGGCTCGCGCGTGCATCGTGCCCCTGCCGAGGTGAAGCTGGTCTGCCTGGTGGTCTTCGTTTTCGCCGTGGTGGCCACCGGGCGTGAGATGTTCTGGCCCTACCTGTGTTTCGCCCTCATTCTCGTCGTCGTGTGGCGGCTGGGGAACGTACCGCTGCGCTGGATCGCGCCGCGGATGCTCATCGAGGCCCCGTTCGTGGTGCTCGCCGTCCTGCTGCCTTTCACCGAGGGCGGCGAGCGGTTGTCGGTGGCCGGCCTCTCGCTGTCGGTGGCCGGGCTCTATGCCGCTTGGGGCATCGTGATCAAAGGAACGCTGGGAGTGGCGGCTTCGCTGACCTTCGCGGCCACCACACCGGCCCGCGAACTGCCCCGGGCGCTCGGACGGCTCGGTGTCCCGGCGACGATCACCCCGGTGATCGTGATGATGCTGCGCTACATCGATGTCCTCTCCGCCGAGATCCGCCGCCAGCACATCGCACGGCTCGCGCGGGGCGACTCACCACGGATGGCCCATCAGGCGGGTGCGATCGCCAAGGGCGTCGGCTCGCTGTTCCTGCGTTCCTACGAGCGGGGCGAGCGGGTGCACCTGGCGATGATGTCGCGTGGTTTCACCGGCACCATCCCGGAGATGGCTCCGGTGACGACGTCGGTGCGTGCGACGCGGCGACAGTGGGTCATCGTGCTGACGCCCGCGGCGACCGCGGTGGCCGTCGCCGTGACGGCCTGGGGTGTGCGGTGAGGGGAGCGACGAGGAGTGCGATGACCGGATACGCGATCGAGATCGCCGGGCTGGGACACACCTACCCGGATGGTCATGTGGCACTCGACGGGGTGGATCTTGCCGTCCGTCCCGGTGAGCGGGTGGCGCTGCTGGGACCCAACGGCGCGGGGAAGACGACGCTGATGCTGCATCTCAACGGCGTGCTGACGCCGAGTGCGGGGACCGTCGCGATCAACGGGATACGGTTGTCGCGCAAAACGATCCGTGACGTCCGCCAGCAGGTGGGGCTGGTCTTCCAGGATCCCGACGACCAGTTGTTCATGCCGACGCTCATCGAGGACGTCGCCTTCGGGCCGGCCAACTTCGGGGTTCGCGGGGAGCAGCTCGCCGAGCGGGTGGACGCGGCCCTCGACGTCGTGGCGATGACCGAACACGCCCGGCGCAGCCCGCATCACCTGTCCGGCGGGCAGCGTCGCCGGGGCGCGCTTGCGACGGTGTTGGCCTGCCGCCCAGACATTCTCGTGCTGGACGAACCGTCGGCCAATCTCGACCCCGTCGCCCGCCGGGAACTCGCGCAGACCCTGGCCGATCTGCCGCAGACGATGCTGGTGGTCACCCACGACCTGCCCTATGCGGCCCAGCTCTGTGACCGCGCGGTCATCGTCGACGACGGTCACATCGTGGCCGACGGGCCGATCGCCGAGATCCTCTGTGACGCAGAACTGCTCGCTGCGCACCGGCTCGAACTGCCGTGGGGTTTCGACGCCGATGTCCTGCTGGCCGCGCGCACCGGCGCCGACCGCGCTCACACCTGACCGCACGGACGGGTCCGAACCTCTCCGATCGGTCAGGTGCCCACCCGTCCTCCGGCCGGCCCGGCGGGCGGAAGGGACGGTTCGGCGCTCGATCACTTCTGGTCGGCCTGTGACCTGCGTAACGTCGCCAGTGCTTCACCGAAGCCGCCACCATGCTCCATCGAAGACCGCGACACGCAAGCGCCAGCTCGCAGGAGGATAGTCATCATGCAGGTAGACGAACTACTGAAACCGTTCCCCATCAAGGAGTTCCACCCGTTTCCGCGGGCGATGATGGGGCCCGGCGCACACGAGATGATCGGACCCGAGGCACTCAAACTCGGCTTCAAGAAGACACTCATCATGACCACCGGGCTGCGCGGCAGTGACACCGTCCACAAGATCGTCGAGTCGTGCAAGTACCACGGCCTCGACGTGGTGTTGTTCGACCAGGTCGAGTCGAACCCCAAGGACTACAACGTCATGGACGCGGTGTCGATGTACAACGCGGAGAAGTGCGACTCGTTCATCTCGATCGGCGGCGGCTCGGCGCACGACGCCTGTAAGGGCGCGCGCATCTCCGTGGCCCACGACGGCCGGAACATCAACGAGTTCGAGGGATTCAACAAGAGTGAGAACCCCAAGAACCCCCCACACATCGCGGTGTCCACCACCGCGGGTACCGGTTCGGAGACCTCGTGGGCCTACGTCATCACCGACACCACCACCGACCCCGACAAGCCGCACAAGTACGTGGCCTTCGACGACGCGTCGGTCACCACCCTGGCCATCGATGATCCGGTGCTCTACTACGACTGCCCGGTGGCGTTCACCGCACAGTGCGGCTTCGACGTCCTCGCCCACGCCTCCGAGCCGTATGTCTCCCGCCTGAACTTCCCGCCGTCGATGGGCAACGCGCTGCATGCGGTTCGTCTGACCGCACGCCACCTGCGCGAAGCCACCTGGAACCCCACCGAACTTGCCGGCCGCGAAGGCATGATGTACGCGCAATACATTGCCGCGCAAGCCTTCAACTCCGGCGGACTGGGCATCATCCACTCCATCAGCCACGCGGTCTCGGCGTTCTACGACACCCATCACGGTCTGAACAACGCCATCGCCCTGCCACGTGTGTGGGCGTTCAACATGCCGGTGCTCTACGAGCGCTTCGCCGACCTCGCCGAGGCGATGGGTGTCGATACCCACGGCATGACCAAGGTACAGGCCGCTGATCAGGCCCTCAACGCCGCCATCCGTCTGCTGCGCGATGTCGGCATCCCGGAGAAGTTCACCGACGTGACGCAGGATTCGCACATCAAGAACCGGCTGGGAACGGGCCCGACCAAGTTCTACGAGAACCGCAAGGAGATCTCCGGGGCGCCCGAATCCATCGACGCGATCACCAATCACGTCCTCGGCGACGCGTGCACACCGGGCAACCCCAAGGAGTGCACCTTCGAAACCGTCCGTCCGGTCGTCGATCACGCGTTCAACGGTGACCTCGACGACCTGCTGACCTAGTCGTGTGGTGTGGCCGGCGCCGTGCCCCCAAGGCGCCGGCCACACCACGCCCCCCGAGCAGATACGCCCCCGACCAGGAGACACGATGAGCGTGCAGATCATTTCCGATTCGTCCGCAGGATCCGACGAAGAACCGGATTCCACCGCACCGCCCGGTGATTTCGCGGATGTTGCCGATGTGATCGAGAAGTTCGCCGCCGCAGGCTATCTCGCCGATCAGCGATTGGCGACCACGGTCTTCCTTCAGCACCGGTTGGGAAAGCCCATCCTCCTCGAGGGCCCCGCCGGCGTCGGCAAGACCCAACTCGCCAAGACCCTGGCGCAGGTCACCGGACGCGAACTCCTGCGGTTGCAGTGCTACGAGGGCCAGGACGAGACAACGGCACTATACGAGTGGGACTACGGCAAACAGCTGCTCTACACACAGGTGCTGCGGGAGAAGATCAGCCAGGTGGTTGCCGACGCGTCGACGCTGGCCGAGGCCGTGGACCGGATCGGCGCCGAGGAGAGCGTCTTCTTCTCCGAACGTTTCCTCGCCCCGCGCCCACTGCTGGAGGCGGTGCGCTCCGAGCAGCCCGTGGTCCTGCTCGTCGACGAGGTGGACCGTGCCGATGAGGCACTCGAGGCGGTGCTGCTGGAACTGCTGGCCGAATACCAGGTCTCGGTGCCCGAGATCGGGACCTTTGTGGCGACCCATCAGCCGATGATCGTGTTGACCTCCAACAACACTCGCGATCTGTCCGCCGCGCTCAAACGCCGGTGTCTACACCTGTCGCTGGATTATCCCGACTCGCAGCGCGAACTGGAGATCATCAAATCCAAGAACACCGGACTCTCGGAGACGTTGTCGGCCCAGCTCGTCGAGATCGTGCGCGGTCTGCGCGATCTGGATCTGCGCAAGGCGCCGAGCATCTCCGAGGCCATCGACTGGGCGCGCACGCTGGCGGTGCTCGGTGCCGAGGAGTTGACCGCCGAGGTGCTCGCCCAGACGGCCAACGTCGTGGTGAAGTACGACCGCGATCTCGCGCGCGCGGTCGACGCGTTGCCGAAGCTGGTCGATCCGAACGCCGAGGTACCCGAACACCGCCATTCCCATGGACATTCGCATTCGCACGGTCATTCCCACGGCGATCATTCCCACGGCGATCATGATCACGGTCATTCCCACGGCGATCACGACAACAGCGGCCAGGCCAAGCGTGCCGAGAAGGACACTCCGGGGCGCCACGGCGCGGACTACTACGGGTCCCCGGGTGCCAACAGCGACGCCGGCACCCGCACGGTGAGTCCGGGGCAGGGCAGCCGATCGTTCAAGTCTCGTGGTGGCGGCGCCGGCCGACGCCCCTTCTGACGGTCGCAGGAGTCGACGCATGGAAGCCGCCATTCATCGGTTCGTCCGGCTATTGCGGTTGCACGGCATCCGGATCGGTGTCTCCGAGGCGATGGACGCGATGTCTGCCACCGCCACCGCGGAAATCCTCGGCGATCGTGAACTGCTGCGCTCGGCGCTCGAGGTGTGCCTGGTGAAGGACCGCCGCGACGAGGGCACCTTCCACGAGGTATTCGATCGGTTCTTCGCCCTTGCGCCGGTGCTGGACGGCGCCGACGCGCACGGGCATTCGCATACCCACGATGATCTGTCGGACACCGGTGAGCTCACCGAGTACTCGTTGTCCGACGAGATCAGTCAGACACCGCAGCAGGGTCACAGTCACGGCCCGCCGTCGAACCTCAAGGAGTACTTCGATCCCGAGGACCTCGCCGAGCAGTACAACCTCCACCAGGAGGCCAACCGCCTGGACATGGCGTCGCTGACCGACGAGATAGTGCTGTCGGCCGACGAGGTGCCCAATGCCGAGGCCGCCGCACGTGTGCAGTTGACGGTGTCGCGGCTGGCCAATCCCGGCCGTCCCGGGGAACTGGTCACCGACAATCGCACCCAGCTCGACGTGGAACTGTCTGTCGCGCAGGAGATGGCGCTGCTGAACTGGCTCGAGGACCCCGAGTCGGATTCCGGTCCGCAACCCGATGCCGAGGAACTCGCGGCGCTGCGCAGCGCGCTGGCCGGACTGCTCGACGGTCTGCCGGAGAAGTTGCGCGATCACCTCGAGGCGCTGATGGCCACCGACCATCAGATCGAGGAGCGCGAGGTGAAGGCCGAGGTCCGCGACATCATCCACGAGCATGAGCGGGCCGGCCTGGAGGACTCGATCCGTCGGCTCATCCGCAGCCTGCACGGTGCCCCGCGCGCCCGGCGCAAGACGGCGGCGCGTGGCACCGTCGATGCCGCGCGCACCATGCGGGCCAACCTCCGCTACGACGGCGTGCCCTTCCGGCCCGTCACCGTCGCCAAGGTCGAGGACCGGCCGAGCCTGCTCATCCTGGCCGACGTCTCGCTGTCGGTGCGTGCCGCGGCGCGGTTCACGCTGCAGCTGGTGCACGGCCTGCAGTCGATGGTCGCCCACGTGCGGTCGTTCGCCTTCGTCGCCGACCTTGTCGAGATCACCGACCTGTTCGCCGAACATCCGCCGGAGGACGCGTTGTCACTGGTGGTCTCCGGACTGCAGAACGGTGGAGTCCTCGACACCGACGCGGACTCCGATTACGGCGCGGCGCTGGGGAAATTCTTGGAGGAGTTCGGTGGTGCGGTGACGCGCCGCACCACCGTCATCATGCTCGGCGATGGCCGCAACAACGGTCGCGACGCCAACCTGGAGGCGTTCGCCGAGATCACCCGCCGGGCGCGCGAGACCATCTGGATCACACCGGAGGCGAGCTACTCATGGGGTCTGGGCGCCTGCGACCTGCCCGCGTATGCGACCTACTGCGACCGGGTGCACGTGGTGCACAACCTCAGTGAACTCGAGCAGGTCTCGGTCGACGCTTACGGCTCATGAGACGCCGCCGGCGCGCGTAGGATCGGCGAAGACGACGGAACGGGAGAGATGAAGGTCGGTGACACGTGACGCGTGCTGACCTGCGGGTCGCGAAGTTCCACACGCCCGAGATCATCGTCGGCTCCGGCGCACTCGCCGAGATCCCCGGCGCTGCACGCGGTCTGGGGATGAACCGACTGATGATCGTCTCCGACCGGGGCATCGTCGCGACCCCCTGGTACCCCGAACTCGCCGAATCGCTGCGGGCCGAGGGGCTCGGCGTGTCGTCGTTCAGCGGCATCTCGCCCAACCCGCGCGCACCGGAGATCACCGCGGCGTTCGACCACTACGAGTCCCGTCGCTGCGACGGTATCGTCGCGCTGGGCGGCGGGTCGGTCATCGACGCCGCCAAGGGCGTCGCGATCCTGGCCGCCAACGGCGGACACATCCTGCAGTACGAGGGCATCGACAAGGCCGTGATGCCGCTGCCGCCGATGGTCGCCGCGCCGACGACGGCGGGCAGCGGATCGGATGTCTCGCAGTTCTGCATCGTCAACGACGTCGACCGGATGACCAAGGTGACGATCATCGGTCGCGCGTTGGTGCCCGACGTCGCGGTCATCGATCCGCGCACCTTGCGGACGCTGCCGGCCGAGGTCGCCGCACAGTCGGGAATGGATGCGATCACCCACTGCATCGAGGCATATGCATCGGTGGCCCACAGCCGGCTGACCGATGCCGCGGCGTTGTCGGCGATCGCCACCGCCTGGCGGTGTATCGAGCGCTTCGTCGACGATCCCGCCGACCCGGACGCCGGGACCAACATGGCCTACGCGGCGCTGGAGGCCGGGATGGCCTTCACCAACGCGATCCTCGGTGCCACGCACGCGATGAGCCACCCGGTGGGTGGGATGTGCGACGCACCGCACGGCGCGATCAACGCGGTACTGCTGCCGCATGTGATCCGGTTCAACGCCGAGGCCGATCCCACACCGTATGTGCGGTTGGCCGACGCGGTCGGCATCCGGGCGGGTGGTTCTCCGCACGCCGTTGCCGAGCGATTCGCTGATGATGTTGCGCGGCTGGCTGTTTCGGTTGGGCTACCGTCCACGCTGCGGGCGCACGGGGTGTCTGCCGAACACCTCGCGGTGCTCACCGACCATGCGATGGTCGATGCGTGCATGACCACCAATCCGCGCCGGCCGTCGCGCGCGGATGTCACGCGGATGTACCGCGAGGCACTCTGACATGGCCACCCCGACATGACGATCCGCTCCGGGCACACCGCGGGCAACAACCCCGCACAAGACGACCCCGACGGGGCCGGTGGCGGACAGCGCCTCGAATCGCTGCTCGGCCTGCATTCGGTCAAGGGATCGCACTACGCGCAGTTCCGGGGTGTCGAACAGCGACTCACCCGGGTCGTGGAAGCCCTCGACCGCATCTCGCGGGCCCTCGTGCAGACCGCGGAGGGGCCCGAGACCCTGGTCCTGTCGGTGGTGCGGGCCGTCCAGGAGCACCTCGACGCCGAGTGGGTGGTCTTCGCCCTGTGCGACGGCGAACTCGACCGGACCGGCCCGCGTCACCTGATGATCGGCGCCGACGGTACGACCTACGCCTTCGAGGGTGTGCACGTCGCACGCACGCCCAGTCATCTGCCCGACGAGGTGCTCAACCGGCTCAACGACATCCTGCGCAATCAGATGTCGCAGCTGATGCGCCCGGTGGTCGACGATCATCACGTCCATGTCCCGGTCCACCTCGACGGTCGGGTCGTGGGCGGGTTGTCGGCGTGGACCCCCGAGCACAAGGTGGTGGATTCGGCCGATCCGGTGGTCCTGCGCATCCTCGCCCGGCAGGCGGCCGTGGCCCTGCTCAACGCAGCGCTGCTCGAAGAGAGCCGCCACCAGCTGGCCCGGGCCGAGGCAGCCTATGCGAAGGCGACCGAACAGGCCGCCGACCTCGCCGTGCGCAACGCCGAACTCGAGCGGACCCAGCGGGAACTGTCCGCAGTGATGCGGCAGCGGCTGGTGACCGAGGAACGCGAGCGGATCGCGCGCGAACTGCACGACTCGGTCACCCAGTCGGTGCTCTCGGCGGGCGTCCACATCGAGGTGTGCCGCATGGAGTCCGATCCGCGGACCGCCGACCGTCTGGAGGTGGCGGGCCGGCTGACGCGCAACGCGGTCGAGCAGCTGCGTTCGGTGATCTACGCGCTGAATCAGGCACCGTCGGTCGAGGGGCTCAGCCTCGCCGAGGTTCTCGACGAACTGTGCTCCATGCATCTGCCGGACGATCTCGCCACCCGGGTGCGGGTGACCGGACGGATCCGCGATCTTCCCGACGATGTCCAGCACGCGGTGCTGCGCATTGCGGGAGAGGCCCTGTTCAACACGGCCGTCCACGCCGACGCGACCCGCGCACGGGTGAACCTCGCCTATCTCGACGACGCGATCTCGTTGTCCGTCGACGACGACGGTGCCGGCGACCCGGTTCACCTGCGGCGGGTGCTGCGGGCGGCCATGCCGGGCGATCTGGCAGGTCGGCACCGGGGCCTGGCCAACATGTCCGCGCGGGCCGCCGAGCTCGGTGGCGATTTCCGGATTCGTCGATCCCGGCTCGGCGGAGTCCGCATCGTGGTCACCATCCCCACCGGTCCGGAGCGAACCGTGCCGACTCAACGCGGCCCGACCGGCCGCAGAGGAGAGGTCAGCCCATGAACGCGCCTGATGCCGCGACGGCCATCCGCACCATGCTGGTGGACGACCATGCACTGTTACGCGAGGGGATCCGTTCCCTGCTCGACCGAGAGGCCGCGATCTCCGTGGTCGGGGAGGCGGGGTCCTACGACGCCGCGCTGGCCGAGGTGCAACGGTGCCGGCCCGATGTGGTGGTGGTGGATCTGAAGCTCACCGCGGGCACCGAGTACGAGGGGCTGCGGCTGATCACCGAGATCTCCGGACGCCATCCCGGCGTCGCCACCCTGGTGCTCACCACCTTTCTCGATGACGACCTCGTGGTCCGCGCCGTACGGGCGGGCGCGCGCGGCTACGTCGTCAAAGACGTCGACACCACCGAACTCGTCCGGGCGATCCAGGCGGTGTTCGGTGGTGGCAGCGCCTTTGATCCGCGCAGTGCCGCGATCGTCTTGCGCAGTGTCTCCGGCGACGTGGACAAACCGGAGGCGCTGACCGACCGCGAGCGAGAGGTGCTGCGCCTGCTGGCCGACGGGCTGTCCAACAAACGGATCGGGCAGACCCTGTTCATCTCGGAGTCGACCGTGAAGTTTCACATCCGCAACATCATCCGCAAGCTGGGGGTCTCCAAGCGGACCGACGCCGTCTACATCGCGAGCAAACGCGGGCTGATCTGACGCCGGGCCTCACGGCCGCTCAGGGTGGCGTGAGGACGAGCCATCCGCCGTGATCGGTGAAGGTCTCTGCGCCGCCATGGCGAACCTGGGCGGCCCAGCCCGCGAGGTCGTCGACCCGCAACCGGGCCAGATGACCGAAGTGTTCGCTGGGGTGTTCCTCGAAGGGCACCGCCACCACTACTCTTCTGCGCGCGACGCGCAGGGCTTCGCCGAGCGCGTCGAGGACGCCCTGCGGATCCAGATGCTCGAGAAGATGGATGAGGGTCACGGTGTCCGACGAGTCGGTGGCGAACGGTAGGTCGGTGGCATCGCCCACGACGGCATCGACCGGGGTCCCGCGACGGCGGGCGGCGCTACGTAGATGACCGATAGCGCCGGGCGAGATGTCGCAGGCGCTGACCGCGTAGCCGTCTTCGGCGCACTGCAGTGCGAAGAAGCCGAAGCACGACCCGACCTCCAGGACGCTGCGACCGGAGAGCAGAGAGCGTGCCCGACGGTGTATCGGACCGAACGGCGACGTCCCGGCGCGCAACTCGGCGATCGAGTTGTCGTAGAAGGCGGCCCACGACGACGCCTCGGTGCTCGCCGCCGACCGGATCATCCCGACCGCCGCATCCTCGAAGGCGGGTTGTCCGACGATGACGCCGGACTCGATGAGGCCGACGAGACCGGCCACCATCGCCGAATCCGAGATGGACGACCGGTCGAAGGGATGCACGATCTCCACGTCGGTCGCACGCCGGCGCCAGGAGAGCGAGCCGCACCGCTGGAACCCCGCTGGAGGCGAGTCCATGCGCCGCACTGCCACGGTCGTGGACGGGGGACAGATCGCGCCGGTCGTCATCCTTTGACCGTAAAAGCGCTCTGACCAGCGCATAACTGGCCAAGCAGGCAGGAGAACTGTCCAAAAGGACGGTTTGCGGCGCAGATCACACTCATGGGATTTGGCGGTTTCCGGGGAATGCCACGCGCTCGGCGGTGATTGGAACTCTCGTGACCTGCACAAACACTGCCGGCCATGCTCAGTGACCAGGCGATTTGACCCTGACCACCCCACCGCGTAACTTTCTTCAAGTCAGAGCGCCACGGCGCCGCCCCGGACAGTCTCCCGAGAGGGAGCGGACGGGGAGAGGAAACCGGGTTCTGCACTGACCGCCCCCGAGAAATCGATCAGGGAAGCTTCATGCTCACCGATCGCTCTCGGGACTGCCAGACACTCCCGATCGGACCAAGACCGAGAGTTGCGGACTGAGAAGAGAGTCTGGTAACCTGGAAGAGTTGCGCCGGAGACGGAGCAACAACCCCTAAACGAACAAAGCTCGCAGGTGAGCGCCCGAGCAACGGGTAGTGCCGGTGGGTGTGTGTTCTTTGAGAACTCGATAGTGTGACGATGAATTGTTTGATGCCATTTGTTTGGCATTGTGTGTCCAAGTGTTTTTGGATGGATGATGATTTATTTTGTGGCATCTGCTCCGATGGGGTGGGTGTTGCTAGTTTTTGGATTGGTCAGGTTTTTCTTTCCTGATTGTGTTGAAACTTCTGCTGGCTTTTGTGGTTGGTGGGTTTGTTTCGATGTTTTTTCATGGAGAGTTTGATCCTGGCTCAGGACGAACGCTGGCGGCGTGCTTAACACATGCAAGTCGAACGGAAAGGCCCAGCTTGCTGGGTACTCGAGTGGCGAACGGGTGAGTAACACGTGGGTGATCTGCCCCTGACTTTGGGATAAGCCTGGGAAACTGGGTCTAATACCGGATATGACCTTACATCGCATGGTGTTTGGTGGAAAGCTTTTGCGGTTGGGGATGGGCCCGCGGCCTATCAGCTTGTTGGTGGGGTAATGGCCTACCAAGGCGACGACGGGTAGCCGACCTGAGAGGGTGATCGGCCACACTGGGACTGAGACACGGCCCAGACTCCTACGGGAGGCAGCAGTGGGGAATATTGCACAATGGGCGCAAGCCTGATGCAGCGACGCCGCGTGAGGGATGACGGCCTTCGGGTTGTAAACCTCTTTCACCAGGGACGAAGCGTGAGTGACGGTACCTGGAGAAGAAGCACCGGCCAACTACGTGCCAGCAGCCGCGGTAATACGTAGGGTGCGAGCGTTGTCCGGAATTACTGGGCGTAAAGAGCTCGTAGGCGGTTTGTCGCGTCGTCTGTGAAATTCTGCAGCTTAACTGTAGGCGTGCAGGCGATACGGGCAGACTTGAGTACTACAGGGGAGACTGGAATTCCTGGTGTAGCGGTGAAATGCGCAGATATCAGGAGGAACACCGGTGGCGAAGGCGGGTCTCTGGGTAGTAACTGACGCTGAGGAGCGAAAGCGTGGGTAGCGAACAGGATTAGATACCCTGGTAGTCCACGCCGTAAACGGTGGGTACTAGGTGTGGGGCTCATTTCACGAGTTCCGTGCCGTAGCTAACGCATTAAGTACCCCGCCTGGGGAGTACGGCCGCAAGGCTAAAACTCAAAGGAATTGACGGGGGCCCGCACAAGCGGCGGAGCATGTGGATTAATTCGATGCAACGCGAAGAACCTTACCTGGGTTTGACATACACCAGACGCGGCTAGAGATAGTCGTTCCCTTGTGGTTGGTGTACAGGTGGTGCATGGCTGTCGTCAGCTCGTGTCGTGAGATGTTGGGTTAAGTCCCGCAACGAGCGCAACCCTTGTCCTGTATTGCCAGCGGGTTATGCCGGGGACTTGCAGGAGACTGCCGGGGTCAACTCGGAGGAAGGTGGGGATGACGTCAAGTCATCATGCCCCTTATGTCCAGGGCTTCACACATGCTACAATGGCCGGTACAGAGGGCTGCGATACCGTGAGGTGGAGCGAATCCCTTAAAGCCGGTCTCAGTTCGGATCGGGGTCTGCAACTCGACCCCGTGAAGTCGGAGTCGCTAGTAATCGCAGATCAGCAACGCTGCGGTGAATACGTTCCCGGGCCTTGTACACACCGCCCGTCACGTCATGAAAGTCGGTAACACCCGAAGCCGGTGGCCTAACCCCTTGTGGGAGGGAGCTGTCGAAGGTGGGATCGGCGATTGGGACGAAGTCGTAACAAGGTAGCCGTACCGGAAGGTGCGGCTGGATCACCTCCTTTCTAAGGAGCATTATGCATGGGGGTTTCGGCCTTCATGGAGTCCTGTTTGTGGCCGAGTGTGCTGCACGGGGAGCTCAAGGGTGAAACATCAGACGGGTCGTGTTCGGTGGGGTGTTATGCCTGCCGGTATCGATCATTGTTGGCTGTGAGGCCGGCGTGTTCATCGCACACTATCGGGGTTCTGAGGGAACACGCGGTGTTTCTTCTGGGCTGGTCATTGCGCTGCTCTGTTGATGCGTCCTGTGGTGGGGTGTGGAGGGGTGTGTGGGTGGCTGGTGTGTGTTGTTTGAGAAGTGCATAGTGGATGCGAGCATCTTTATTTCTCGTGATTTCGAGAGATAGCAAAATGTTTTGATTTTTTGGTGATGTCTACATTTGGTCCTCAGCTGTGTGTTGGGGGTTTTGTGTAGGTGTTGTTGTAAGTGTTTTAGGGCGTTCGGTGGATGCCTTGGTACCAGGAGCCGATGAAGGACGTGGTAGGCCGCGATAGTCCTCGGGGAGTTGTCAAACGAGCTGTGATCCGAGGGTGTCCGAATGGGGAAACCCAGCACGAGTGATGTCGTGTTACCACCCAGTGAATGTATAGCTGGTGTGGGGGGAACGTGGGGAAGTGAAACATCTCAGTACCCATAGGAAGAGAAAACAATTGTGATTCCGTGAGTAGTGGCGAGCGAAAGCGGAGGAGGCTAAACCATGCGCATGTGAGACCGGGTAGGGGTTGTGTGTGTGGGGTTGTGGGGTTCATCTTCTTCCATCTGCCTGTGGAAGCGTGAGTGAGAAAATCGTGTGTTAGGTGAAGTGGCCTGGAATGGTCTGCCGTAGACGGTGAGAGTCCGGTAGCTGAAAGCATGCGGTCTTGCGTGATGTTCTCCCAAGTAGCAGCGGGCTCGTGGAATCTGCTGTGAATCTGCCGGGACCACCCGGTAAGCCTGAATACTTCCTGGTGACCGATAGCGGACTAGTACCGTGAGGGAAAGGTGAAAAGTACCCCGGGAGGGGAGTGAAATAGTACCTGAAACCGGACGCTTACAATCCGTCAGAGCCTGTGCAGTCTTTGGTGGCTGGTGGGTGATGGCGTGCCTTTTGAAGAATGAGCCTGCGAGTTAGTGCTCGGTGGCGAGGTTAACCCGTGTGGGGTAGCCGTAGCGAAAGCGAGTCTGAATAGGGCGTTGAGTCGCTGGGTCTAGACCCGAAGCGGAGTGATCTACCCATGGCCAGGGTGAAGCGTCGGTAAGACGTCGTGGAGGCCCGAACCCACTTCAGTTGAAAATGGAGGGGATGAGTTGTGGGTAGGGGTGAAAGGCCAATCAAACTCCGTGATAGCTGGTTCTCCCCGAAATGCATTTAGGTGCAGCGTTGCGTGTTTCTTGCCGGAGGTAGAGCTACTGGATGGCCGATGGGCCCTACTAGGTTACTGACGTCAGCCAAACTCCGAATGCCGGTAAGTGAGAGCGTGGCAGTGAGACTGCGGGCGATAAGGTTCGTAGTCGAGAGGGAAACAGCCCAGATCGCCGGCTAAGGCCCCTAAGCGTGTACTAAGTGGAAAAGGATGTGGGGTCGCGAAGACAACCAGGAGGTTGGCTTAGAAGCAGCCACCCTTGAAAGAGTGCGTAATAGCTCACTGGTCAAGTGATCCTGCGCCGACAATGTAGCGGGGCTCAAGTACACCGCCGAAGCCGCGGCACTCACATAAGCCCGCCCATGATCTACGGGTTGTGGGCTAGGTGTGTGGGTGGGTAGGGGAGCGTCCTGCATCCGTGGAAGCGCCCGTGTGAACGAGGTGTGGAGGGTGTGGGAGTGAGAATGCAGGCATGAGTAGCGAAAGCAGAGTGAGAAACTCTGCCGCCGAATGACCAAGGGTTCCTGGGCCAGGCTAATCCGCCCAGGGTGAGTCGGGACCTAAGGCGAGGCCGACAGGCGTAGTCGATGGACAACGGGTTGATATTCCCGTACCCGTGTATCCGCGCCCATGCTGAATCAGTTGTACTAACCACCCAAAACCGGATGGATCACCTTCGGGTGACCGGATGGGGCTGCGTGGGACCTCGGCTGGTAGTAGGCAAGCGATGGGGTGACGCAGGAAGGTAGTGGGGCCAGTGAGTGGTTGTACTGGTGTAAGCCTGTAGGGCGTTGTGTAGGTAAATCCGCACAGCATGAAGCCTGAGAGGTGATGCGTAGCCGTTGCGGCGAATTCCATGATCCTATGCTGCCGAGAAAAGCCTCTAGTGAGTTGGTACACGGCCCGTACCCCAAACCAACACAGGTGGTCAGGTAGAGAATACTAAGGCGATCGAGAGAACTGTGGTTAAGGAACTCGGCAAAATGCCCCCGTAACTTCGGGAGAAGGGGGACCCATTCTGGTGACGGCCCTTGCGGTCTGAGCTGGTGTGGGTCGCAGAGACCAGAGAGAAGCGACTGTTTACTAAAAACACAGGTCCGTGCGAAGTCGTAAGACGATGTATACGGACTGACGCCTGCCCGGTGCTGGAAGGTTAAGAGGACCGGTTAGTGCCCTTCGGGGTGCGAAGCTGAGAATTTAAGCCCCAGTAAACGGCGGTGGTAACTATAACCATCCTAAGGTAGCGAAATTCCTTGTCGGGTAAGTTCCGACCTGCACGAATGGCGTAACGACTTCTCTGCTGTCTCAACCACAGACTCGGCGAAATTGCAGTACGAGTAAAGATGCTCGTTACGCGCGGCAGGACGAAAAGACCCCGGGACCTTCACTATAGCTTGGTATTGGTGTTCGGTTCGGTTTGTGTAGGATAGGTGGGAGACTGTGAAGTGGGCACGCCAGTGTTCATGGAGTCGTTGTTGAAATACCACTCTGATCGTATTGGACTTCTAACCTCGGACCCTGATCGGGTTCAGGGACAGTGCCTGGTGGGTAGTTTAACTGGGGCGGTTGCCTCCTAAAATGTAACGGAGGCGCCCAAAGGTTCCCTCAGCCTGGTTGGCAATCAGGTGTTGAGTGTAAGTGCACAAGGGAGCTTGACTGTGAGACGTACATGTCGAGCAGGGACGAAAGTCGGGACTAGTGATCCGGCACCGGCAAGTGGAAGCGGTGTCGCTCAACGGATAAAAGGTACCCCGGGGATAACAGGCTGATCTTCCCCAAGAGTCCATATCGACGGGATGGTTTGGCACCTCGATGTCGGCTCGTCGCATCCTGGGGCTGGAGTAGGTCCCAAGGGTTGGGCTGTTCGCCCATTAAAGCGGCACGCGAGCTGGGTTTAGAACGTCGTGAGACAGTTCGGTCTCTATCCGCCGCGCGCGTTAGAAACTTGAGGAAACCTGTCCCTAGTACGAGAGGACCGGGACGGACGAACCTCTGGTGTGCCAGTTGTCCCGCCAGGGGCACTGCTGGTTAGCTACGTTCGGAAGGGATAACCGCTGAAAGCATCTAAGCGGGAAGCCTGTTCCAAGATGAGGTTTCTCACCACCTTGAGTGGTTAAGGCCCCCTACAGACCATGGGGTTGATAGGCCAGAACTGTACGCCTAGTAATAGGTTCAGGTGACTGGTACTAATCGGCCGAGGACTTACCACAACACTTTTTACACCAAGTGTTCGCATCCACTATGTACTTCTGAAATTGCACGCACCCCCACCCCCTAAGCGATGTGCTGGTGGGTGGGAGCGGGATAATTTCACAGAGTTACGGCGGCCATAGCGGAGGGGAAACGCCCGGTCCCATTCCGAACCCGGAAGCTAAGCCCTCCAGCGCCAATGGTACTGCACCCTAATCAGTGTGGGAGAGTAGGACACCGCCGAACACAACTTGAGAACTGTGGCCCCCGAAGGCAATTCGGGGGCCACAGTCGTTTCTGGAGCTTCTTGCTTCGCGCATTCCTCGAGCCGCGTCTCTACTGCGGGGAGGACGGTACAACGATCATCGGAATGGCGAGGACGCGCAGCATCTTCGCGGCCGTCGTGCCGAGGAAGATGCGTCGCGGCGCGGCCAGCCGGCTCGACCCGACCACGATCACGTCGTCGTCGTTCCATTCCAGTTCGACGATCGCGTTCTCGATGCTGTCTCCCTGGATGACCGCGGATGTGACGGTCGACGCGGTGCCGGCGAGACGTTCGGAGATCTCTGCCGTCTTGCGTTCGATGTGCCCGCGTGCGTGTTGGATCGCGGCGTCGACACTGGTGCCACGATGGTGGTCCATGTCGTCGAGTGCCACCAGTGAGACCAGGCGCAGGGGCACCGCACCGGCCCGGGCGAACCCGATGACCGTGTCGACGAGATGCTCGGCTCCCGGCCGCATCCCCAGTGCAGCGCTGATGCGTGCGATGTGGCTCGGCCCGGTGTGACTGAAGCCCAAGGGTGCCAAGGCAACCGGAACCGGCGAGGAGTGCAGGACATCGTTGA
Source organism: Gordonia bronchialis DSM 43247 (assembly GCF_000024785.1). Taxonomy (NCBI): domain Bacteria; kingdom Bacillati; phylum Actinomycetota; class Actinomycetes; order Mycobacteriales; family Gordoniaceae; genus Gordonia; species Gordonia bronchialis. Next base: position 2,044,555 of record NC_013441.1, read on the forward strand.
CGACGGTGCCCAGGGTGTGGCGGCCGACGATGCCGCCGCCCGAGCCGCCGGTGACCAGCACATCAGCACCGACCTCTTCGGCCCGCTCGATGAGACCGCCCGCCGGATTCGGGTGGACGACGATGGTCGTCGTCGGCGAGAGGTCAGCGGGCACCGCCGCGGCGGCGTCGTCGAGCCAACCGCGCGCCGCGGTCTCCAGCGTGTCGGCCAGACGTTCCACCTGGGCGCTCGGATCGGGCGGCTCCGGGGGCAATACCACGCAGATCTCGAGTTCGGCGTCGTCGAAGGTGCGCGCCAGTGTGGTACCGAGTGCGACCGCATCCCGTCCACCCGCGGTGGCGATGTATGCGACGACGATCTTCATCGGTGTCTCCGTCCTTCTCGGTGGGCCCGGTGTCCACCCCGACGTTAGTCCACACCGCTTCATGGCCACTGCCGTTGGTGATCCTCCCCAGACGGCAGTTCACGCCGAGCTGACCCGGGCGAGGACATCGAACTCCAGTCCATCGGCGGCGGCGAGGTAGATGTCCTGGCGCAGGTGACGGTCGGCGAAGGACACCTCGCCACGCGGACTGACATAGGTGAACGGATCGGCAGCTGTCCGATTGAGGTCGCCGGCTGTCGGTGAGCCGGACCGGCGCACCAGCTCGGCCAGCAGATGCAGTCCCTCGTAACAGGATTCGCCCGGGGATGTCAGTGGTGGCGCGCACGGACCGAACCGTCTGACGTAGCGCCCCTCGAATTCGAGGCTGCAGGCAGTGGCGAGCGATTCGAAGTAGCCCGAAACCGAATAGAGGCCACCTGATGCTGCGGCCCCGGTCGCGAGCAACATGTTCTCGTCCATCAGCGGGCTCAGCCGCACGCACTGCCCGGCGAGACCGCGACGGGCGAACGAACGGTTGAATCGGACGGCGTCGTCGCCGAGCAGCAGCAGCAGCACCCCCGTCGCGTCGGCGTTCTCGAGCGCGTCGAGGGCTGCACCGAAGTCGGTGGTGCCCAGGGGATAAAAGGTCGTCGCCGTCACCCGGGCGGGATGCTCGTCGGCCAGTGCTGCGATGACACCGGCGGCCGTCGCGCGTGGCCACACGTAGTCGCTGCCCACGATCATCCAGCGATGTACACCGAGTTCGGCGGCCATCCAGTCCATGGCGGGTAACAGCTGCGAGTCGGGTACCTCGCCGGTCATGAAGGTACCGTCGGACGCCTCGCCACCCTCGTACACCGCTGTGTACACATACGGGCACCGGCCGTCGAGCGTGGTCACCAGTCGCCTGCGGACCGCCGAGGTGTGCCATCCGACCACGGCCTCGGGCCGCGCGGCACCGACGTCGCCGGCCACCGCTTCGGGGGACCGGCCGCCGTCGACGGTGACCACGGCCAGTTCGCGCCCGAGAATGCCGCCGCCGTCGTTGATCTCCTCTACGGCCAGCTGCGCACTCGCCGCGCACGACGGTCCGAAGATGCCCGACGGGCCGCTCTGCGGGATGACGAGTGCGAGTTTCATTGTCTGCGAGTGTGCCCGTGCCCGGTTACCCCGAGGTTGCCGACAGGTCAGTTGCCGACAGGTCAGTTGCAGAACGGTCAGCAGCGTCGTCGCCCGTCGCCGTCTGCGCTCGGATCAGGTGGTCGAGGCCGTCGGTGATCCCCAGATATCGACGGGAGCCGATGGCGCCGGCGAGTTCCCGCTCGATCGCGCGTCGTCGCTCACCGACCGTGGCCGTCGTCTGGGCGCCGTGAGGGCTGAGGAAGACCATCACTCGGCGACGATCCAGCGGATCGGCCCGGCGATACACCAGGGCCAGTGAGATCAGTCGGTCCACGGCCCGGGTGGCACTTGCCGGTGGCAGCACCGCCAGACGTGAGAGGTCCGTCATCGGCAGGCCTTCGCCGGCGGCCAGAACCTCCAGGACCCGCCATTGCTCGCCGGTCACGCCGCAGTCGTCGAGTACGGGTGCCAGTCGATCGGAGATCAGCTGTGCCGCTCGGAGCAATTGCAGCAGCAGCGGGTCCTCGTGCCGCTCAGGCATCGGACTCTCCTGTCGGTGAGTGGACTTGATCGGTGACCGCGATCCCGGACGGGGTGACGTCGACGCGCACCGTACGTCGTCCTTGTGCGGTGCCCGGCGTGCGAAGGAGTTGTTCGGCGATGGGTGCATACACCTCGTTGCGCAGTGCCCGATGCAGGTGGCGGGCACCGTAACGATCGTCGAATCCGCGGGTGGCGAGACGGACACGAACCGCTTCGGTGACCTCGCAAAACACCGCTCGGTCTGCCAAATCGTTTGTGAGACGGTCGATCTCGAGATCAACGATGCGGCGGGCCACGCTGCGGTCGATGGAGCGGAACGTGATGATCTCGTCGAAACGGTTGAACAGTTCCGGATCCAAAAATTCCCGGACCGCGTCGACCACGATCTCGGTCTCGTCACGGTGACGGCCGGCGAGCCGTCCGGCCGCGGCGGTCATCCGCCGTCGGTACCCGCGCTTCGAGCGCAGGTCGTGTACCTCGCGGGAGCCCAGATTGGAGGTCAGCAGGACGATCGCATTGCGGAAGTCGATCGAGGTGGTCCCCGACGCGAGCCGCAGAGTGCCGGCGTCGAGGATCTGCAGGAGCGCACGCAGCACGCTCGGATGTGCCTTCTCGATCTCGTCGAAGAGCACGACGCCCGGCCGGGACAGGGAACCTTCGATCTTGTCGCGCTCGAAGAGGGTGAACTGCTCCTTGGAACCCGCGTATCCGGGCGGTGCGCCGGACAGGGATGCGGCATAGTGCTCCTGCGCGAGCGAGTTCATGTCGATGCGACACAGGTTGTCGGCGTCGCCGCGGACGAGGGCGGCGACCCGGCGGGCAAGCTCCGTCTTGCCGACGCCGGTGGGGCCCACCAGGAGCAACGAGGCGATCGGGCGACGACGATCGCCCAAACCCGCGGCTGCGATCGTCAACGCACGCACCACCGCGTCGACGGCGTGGTCCTGCCCGACGATCGCATCCGACAGGCCGTGGCGCAGGTCGTCGATCGACCGGACGTCGCCCAGGCGAAAACCGGTGGTGGAGTCGAGGTCGTGGAACCTTGTCGCCAGGTGTCCGGACATGACCGCCTTCCGTTCGCTACCGATTGAAAGTAGATCACGCGAGCCACTGTCGTGTCGTCTGAGTGCCCGTCACGTGATCAATACCCCTAGGAAACCTCGCCGCAATCGCCTGTGCGTTACCGTCGAAGCGCCTATCCTTCCGTTTGGAAGTAAATCAGAAGCAAGGGAGTCGACATGCGTCACGGTGACATCTCGTCCAGCCCCGATACCGTCGGGGTGGCCGTCGTCAACTACAAGATGCCGCGCCTGCACACGCGAGCGGAGGTCATCGACAACGCGAAGGCGATCGCCGAGATGGTGGTCGGGATGAAAAGCGGTCTGCCCGGGATGGATCTCGTGGTGTTCCCGGAATACTCGACGCAGGGCATCATGTACGACGACGACGAGATGTATGCCACGGCGTCGACGATCCCCGGCGACGAGACCGACATCTTCTCGGCTGCCTGCCGGGAGGCCAAGACCTGGGGAGTTTTCTCGATCACCGGCGAACGGCACGAGGATCACCCGAACAAGCCCCCGTACAACACGCTCGTCCTGATCAACGACGCCGGCGAGATCGTGCAGCGCTATCGAAAGATCCTGCCGTGGACGCCCATCGAGGGCTGGTATCCGGGTGGCCAGACCTATGTGACCGACGGCCCCAAGGGTCTCAAGATCTCGCTGATCATCTGCGACGACGGCAACTACCCGGAGATCTGGCGTGACTGCGCGATGAAGGGTGCCGAGCTGATCGTGCGCCCGCAGGGCTACATGTACCCCGCCAAGGACCAGCAGGTGCTGATGGCCAAGGCGATGGCCTGGGCCAACAACTGCTACGTGGCGGTGGCCAATGCCACCGGCTGGGACGGCGTGTACTCCTACTTCGGGCACAGCTCGATCATCGGGTTCGACGGTCGCACGCTCGGCGAGTGCGGCGAGGAGGAGTACGGCGTGCAGTACGCGCAACTGTCGCTGTCCACCATCCGGGACGCACGGCGCAACGATCAGTCGCAGAACCACCTGTTCAAACTCCTGCACCGCGGGTACACCGGGGTGCTCGCCGGCGGCGACGGTGACAAGGGGATCGCCGAGTGCCCCTTCGACTTCTATCGCAACTGGGTGACCGACGCAGAGGCCACCCGCAAACAGGTGGAGGCGATCACCCGCGAGACGATCGGCGTGGCCGACTGCCCGGTGTATGACCTGCCGACCGAGAAGGTGATGGAGGCCTGACCGCGACGACGAGCGGTGCTCCCCGGAATCCACTTCCGGGGAGCACCTTGCTCTGGGGTTCGTCAGCTCAGGGTCAGCTCAGGTGATGGACCTCCTGCAGTCCGTAGACCGGCGTGGGGATGCCTTCGTAGCGTGCCTTGAGTTGCAGGGCGAGATAGAGCGAGTAGTGCCGCGACTGATGCAGGTTGCCGCCGTGGAACCACAACCCGGGCTGCTGGGTGGGCTTCCACATGTTGCGCTGTTCGCCCTCCCACGGACCAGGGTCCTTGGTGGTGTCCGAGCCCAGGCCCCACACCTTGCCGACGCGGTCGGCGACCTCCTGGCCCATCAGATCGGCCGCCCAACCGTTCATCGACCCGTAGCCGGTGGCGTATACCACCACATCGGCCGGGAGTTCGGTGCCGTCGGCGAGGACCACGCTGGTCTCGGTGAGGTGATCCACCTCGCCGTGGGCCAGCTTGATGGTGCCGTCGGCGACGAGGTCGCAGGCGCCGACGTCGATGTAGTAGCCCGAGCCGCGTCGGAGGTACTTCATGAACAGACCCGAGTCGTCGTCGCCGAAGTCGAGGTCGAAACCGGCGGCTTCGAGACGATCGTAGAAGTCCTTGTCGCGCCGGCGGATCTCGTCGTAGATGGGGATCTGGAACTCGTGCATGATGCGGTACGGCAGCGAGGCGAAGGTCAGGTCGGCCTTCTTGGTGGTCATCCCGGACTCCACCGCCTGCTCGCTGTAGAGCGAGCCGAGGCCGACCTCCATCAGCGAGTCGGACCGGACGATGTGGGTCGACGACCGTTGCACCATCGTGGTGTCGATCCCGTTCTCCACCAGAGCTTTACAGATGTCATGCGCCGAGTTGTTGGCCCCGATCACCACCACCTTCTTGCCGCGGTAACCGTCGGGTCCGGGGTGGGCGCTCGAGTGATGCTGCTCGCCTGCGAAGACATCCTGGCCGGGGAAGGAGGGCACGTTGGCCTTGCCGGACATACCGGTGGCCAGGACGAGTTGCGTGGGATGCAGTGTCATCTTCTCGCCGTCGCGGTTCACCTCGACCGTCCACTGGCCGGCGGCCTCGTCGTAGGTTGCGCTCAGGCACTCGGTGCGGCTCCAGTAGGGGACCTCCATCACCTTGGTGTAGAACTCGAGCCAGTCGCCGATCTTGTCCTTGGGCGCGAAGACCGGCCAGTTCGCGGGGAAGGGCAGATACGGCAGATGGTCGTACCAGACGGGGTCGTGCAGGCACAGTGACTTGTAGCGTTTGCGCCACTGGTCGCCGGGCCGGTCGTGCTTGTCGACCACGATCGAGGGCACGCCGAGCTGACGCAGCCGGGCACCGAGCGCTATGCCGCCCTGGCCGCCGCCGATGACCAGCACATAGGGCTGCACCGTGCGGCCGAGTTCGGCGTCCTCGGCCTCCTTCTTCTCCGCCCACGAGCGGGGGTCGGGATCGGAGCCGTGGACCGCGCCGCGGCGACGGGTGTACCCGGCGGGCTCCTCGTGACCCTTGAGCTCCTGCAGTGTTGTCAGCAGTGTCCACGCGAGGTCCTCGCCCGTCTCGGTATCCGGGCGCAGTCGCAGGTGGCCTTCGCAGCGTCCGACGGCGGTCTCGAAAGCGATGAAGGCCGACGCGACGCCGTCCTCGTCGGTAGCGGGTTCGACGGTGCGAAAGCCCGCCGGATCGGTGCCGGCCAGCCGCTCGCCGAGCATGTCGGCGATCTGTTCGCGACCCTCGACGGTCCTGATGTTCCAGGTGAAGGCGACCAGGTCACGCCAGTAGCTGTCGACGGCGAAGAGCGAGATCACCCGCTCGATGTCCCGGGTGGCCAGGGCGGATTCGAACTTCTGTAACCAGAGCTCCACCCGCTGCTGGGCGGTCCCTGGTTCGTCGGCTGCCCGGGTGTCGGGCTCGAGGATCTGGGTCATGTCGGGCACCTCCTGATCGTGGTCATGCGCCGTCGGTCGGCGATGTGTGATCCACAGCACATACCGTCGGACGATGTGCGGCAAGGGTTGCAATGGGTTGCGGAAGCGGCGGGCTTTGCCCCCGGGTGTGATCGAGAGCACAATCGAAGGCGATGTCGAATACGAGATCTGTTCCTGAACCGGCCGTCGCCGCCGGCGACGACCCGCGTCAGTTCGCCGAGGTGCTGAGCGCCGTCTACGACGCCGCGATGGCCGGCGAGCGGTTACCGGCCCGGCCCCGCGAGGTGATCAGCGATTCCTGGGACCGGGTGGCCAGCGCCGGGGTCGACCCGGACCGCGGCGGCCCCGACGACGCCCTGGGCGTCGGTGATCTCGAGGCGCGCCGCCAGGACTCCGATCTGCGGCTGGTCCTCGACGTGCTGACCAACGGTCTCGAGACGGTCACCGCCGACGGTGACAACATCCTGGTCGTCGCCGATCCGCTGGGACGTGTGCTGTGGCGCAGCGGCGCCACCCGCGTGCTCGGCAAGGCCGATCGGCTCGGTTTCGTGGAGGGTGCGAGCTGGGCGGAGAACACCGTCGGCACCAATGCGATCGGGACCGCGCTGATGTCGGGCCGCGCGGTACAGGTGTTCTCCGCCGAGCACTTCGTCCGCAGTCACCACGCCTGGACCTGCACGGGCGCGCCCGTCACCGATCCCCGCACCGGTGCGGTGCTCGGCGTCGTCGACGTCAGCGGACCGGCCGCGACCATCCATCCGACGACCCTGGCGCTCGTGGACGCGGTCGCGAAACTCGCCGAGGCCGCGTTGCGCGATCACCACCGCGAGAGTCTCGACCTCCTGCGGTCGGTCGCGGCGCCGATCCTCGCGCGCTCGGGCGGGCCGGCGCTGGCGGTCGACAACCACGGGTGGGTGGCGGCGGTGGGCGCGACACCGCCGCAACGGCGCGTGATGCTGCCGCGGGGGGTGAGTCCCGGACGCGCCCGGGTGGCCGGCCTCGGGGAATGCGAGCTCGATCCGCTGCCCGGCGGGTGGCTCGTCCGGGTCATCGAGGGCGGCGCGTCCAGTGCGTCGACGACGGTCGAACTCGAGTTACGCGGACCGCGTCCGGTGGTGCGGGTCGCCGGCGGGGCCGGATGCTGGACCCACGAGCCGTCACCGCGGCATGCGCAGATCCTGGAGATCCTTGCGGGCGGGCGCTGCACGGCGGCGCAGATGTCGCGTCACGTGTTCGGCACCGACGATCGCACGATTACTGTGCGGGCCGAGATCTCCCGACTGCGCAAGAGTCTCGGCGGACTGATCGTCGGGAATCCGTACCGGTTCGCCGACGGCGTCGACGTCGTCGTGCGACACGCGACACCTGCTGAGACGGACCACTAGATTCAACGCCATGGCCTCTCACGTCGGCGGGTATCTCCGTCACATCATGGACACCTGTGCCCAGAACCGGTCGGGACAGGTTGCCGATTACATCCCGGAACTGGCGGCCGTCGACCCGGACGGTTACGGGCTCTCGCTGTGCGTGCACGACGGGCACACCTACTCGTGCGGCGACAGCGACCACGAGTTCACCATCCAGTCGGTCTCGAAACCGCTGACCTATGCGATGGTGCTCAGTCGTCTCGGCGCGGTGGCCGCGGACCCCAAGATCGGTGTGGAACCGTCCGGGGAGGCGTTCAACGAGATCAGCGTCGACGCCCGGCGCCGCCCACGTAACCCGATGATCAACGCCGGCGCCATCATGTCGGCGTCGTTGTTGCTGCCGCCGGTCCGCGACGTCGCCGAGAGCGTGATCGTTTCCACCTTTGCCGAGATCGTGGATTTCTACTCGGCCTGCGCCGGCCGGCGGCTCACGATGGACGAGGCCGTCTATACCTCCGAGTCGCGGACGGGGTCCCGCAATCGCGCGATCGCCTACATGCTGGACAGCTTCGGAACCCTCGACACCAGCCCGGATGCCGCCCTCGACCTGTACTACCGGCAGTGCTCGATCCGGGTGACCACCGACGATCTCGCGGTCATCGCCGCCACCATCGCCAACGGCGGACTCAACCCGCGCACCGGTCGGCACGTCTTCAATCAGGAAGTGGCCCAGCGGGTGCTGTCGGTGATGACCACCTGCGGCATGTATGACGGTGCCGGTGACTGGGTGACCAGTGTCGGGTTGCCGGCCAAGAGCGGTGTCGGCGGGGCGATCATGGCGGTCCTGCCGGGACAGCTCGGGATCGGGGTGTACTCACCGCGGCTCGACGAGCACGGGAACAGTGTGCGCGGTGGCGAGACATGCCGGCATCTGTCGACCGACCTGGGGCTGCACATGTTCAACGTCACCCGGGAGAGCCGGGTGACCATCCGGGCGGTCTACGACATCAGCGACGTCCCGGTCGGCACGGAGTGGTCCGAGCAGGAGCGGGGGTTCCTGCGCACGTGCCGCGATCGGGTGCGCGTCTACGAACTCCAGGGTGATCTGACCTTCGGCGGCGCGGAGAGCGCACTGCGTCGGCTCGAGACCGACATGGACGACTTTGTGGTGGCCATCGTCGAGATCTCGCGGATCGGGGTGATCGACCCGGTGGCCCGCACAATGATCCTCAGCATGAAGCGCACCCTCGAGGAGCGGGGGCGCCAGGCGATGCTCGTCGATCCAGACGGCGTGATGCGCGACAGCGTCGACCGTCATCGCCACGACGCAATCGCGCCGGATCTCAATGTGCCAGAGGACCTTCGCGGGCTCGACCCCACTCTGCCGCACGTGCACGCGACGATGGACGCCGCGGTGGCCGACGCGGAAGAATTTCTGCTCAAGCGCGCCCGGGACGAAACGGTTCGCGACTCGGGCTAGTGTTCGGTGCAGACCACTAGTATGTGAGTGACGTCATACCCAGGGAGTAGTTGATGCCGCACGTGATGACCGACATGGAGATTCTGACCGAGCTGGAACCGGTCGTCGACGACAACCTCAACCGGCACCTGTCCATCGCGAAGGACTGGTACCCGCACGACTACATCCCGTGGAGTCAGGGCCGCGACTACGCGGCGATGGGCGGTGAGGACTGGGACATCGAACAATCGCAGCTCTCCGAGGTCGCCCGCGTCGCGATGATCACCAACCTCCTGACCGAGGACAACCTGCCGTCCTATCACCGCACGATCGCCGAGAACTTCACCCTCGACGGCGCCTGGGGCACCTGGATCGGCCGGTGGACGGCCGAGGAGAACCGTCACGGGGTGGCGATGCGTGACTACCTGGTGGTGACCCGCGGCGTCGACCCGGTGCAGCTGGAGAACGACCGGATGGTTCACATGACCCGCGGCGTCCACGCCCCGGACGAGTTCCAGGGTCCGCTCGACCAGGTCGCCTACGTCAGTTTTCAGGAGCTGGCCACCCGAGTGAGCCACCGCCAGACGGGCCTGGTCTGCAACGATCCGGTGGCCGACGCGATGCTCAAGCGCATCGCTCTCGACGAGAACCTGCACATGATCTTCTACCGGAATCTGGCCGGTGCGGCCTTCGATCTCACGCCGGATCAGGCCATCACCTCGGTCACCAAGATCATCAAGGGTTTCGGGATGCCCGGCACCGGCATGCCGAACTGGCGGCGCAACGGCGCGATGATGGTCAAACACGGCATCTACGACCTCCGTCAGCATCTCGACGAGGTGGTTCGGCCGATCCTGAAGATCTGGCGGGTGTTCGACCGGGGCGATTACGGGCCCGAGGGGCAGAAATCGCTCGAGGAACTGGGCCTGTTCCTCGAGCAACTCGAACGTGACGTGCTCAAGTTCGAGGAGAGTCGTGCTCGCCTCGTTGCGCGGTTGCGCGCCAAGGCCGAACGCGAGGAGGACGTCGCGACACTCGTCGGCGACTAGGGCATGTTCTCGTAGCCGGACCACTAGGCTCGGACGAGTGCGTTTGGTCATTGCTGAGTGTCAGGTCGACTACGTGGGTCGGCTCACCGCCCATCTCCCCATGGCACGGCGGTTGCTGCTGATCAAGGCCGATGGGTCGGTGAGCGTGCATGCCGACGACCGCGCCTACAAGCCGCTGAACTGGATGAGCCCGCCGTGCTGGCTCACCGAGACACCGGTTCCCGACGGGGTGCAGGCGCGGGCGCACTGGGTGGTCACCAACAAGGCCGGCGAGGAGTTGCGCATCACTCTTGCCGCGATCGAGCATGACTCGACCCATGAACTCGGCATCGATCCGGGACTCGTCAAGGACGGGGTGGAGGCCCATCTGCAGGAGTTGCTCGCCGAACACGTGGAGACCCTCGGTGCCGGCCACACGCTGATCCGGCGTGAGTACATGACCGCGATCGGCCCGGTGGATCTGCTGTGCCGGGACGCGTCCGGTGCGACGGTCGCGGTGGAGATCAAACGCCGCGGTGAGATCGACGGCGTCGAGCAGCTCACCCGCTACCTCGAACTGCTCAACCGGGATCCCACGCTGGCGCCGGTGGTCGGCGTGTTCGCCGCCCAGCAGATCAAACCGCAGGCGCGCACACTCGCCGAAGATCGCGGAATTCGTTGCCTCGTACTGGATTACGACGCGCTTCGCGGCGCCGAGAGTACCGAGTTCCGACTCTTCTGACTAGCGCGCCGGCTGGGACAGTCGCTCGTCGAGCAGGGCGCGGTCGTCGGCGTCGGTGCGCGCGTTGTAGTCAACGTCGTCGGGACGGACCAGCAGTTCGGGTAGATCCGCGATCCGGTTGCGTAACCGCTCGAGATTGGTCGCGACGTCCTGCCGGGACCGATCGGCCTGCGCGGCCAGTTCCCGCGAACGGGCCAGCCGTGCCGTGGCGATGTCGAGGGCGGCCTGCTTGATGCGGGCCGCCTCGTTCTCGGCGCGTTCGCGTTCGGCCGCGAGTTCGGCCTCATGCCGTTCGCGTGCGGCCCGCCGCTCGGCCGATCCGGTGGCCTCGAGTTCGTCGGCATGGGCTCGGGCCGATTCGACGATGCGCTTGGCCTCGGCGTGTGCAGCCTCCATGGTCTTGGCGTGCTCGGCTTCCATGGCGGCGGTGCGTTCGGCGATCAGCCGAGCCGACTCCGACTCGTGCGCCGCCGCGGACTCCTTGACCTCGCGAGCCCGACGATCGGCATCATCCACCAGCGACTTGGCCGCGGCGGCCGCCTCGGCCCGGATCCGGTCGGCCTCCTGCCGGGCCACCGAGAGCGTCTCGGCGGCTTCCGCACTGGCCTCCGCGCGCATCTCCGACGCCTCGTCGGAGGCCAGTTGCAGCATGCGCGAGAGACGTTCGCTCATGCCCTGTGCGGTGGTCGGGGGGACCGAGAGCTTGTCGATCTCGCGGCGCAACTCGTCGATCTCGTCGCGCGCCTCCTGCAGATGCGCGGCGAGTTCGTGCGCATTCGCCGTCGCGGCGTCGCGATCGGCCGCGAGCACGCGCAACTCGGCGTCGAGCCGTTGCAGGCGGTCGGCGACCTGGTCGCGGTCGTAGCCGCGCATCACGATGGCAAAGGGCAATTGCCGTGGGGCAGGGGGCATGCCGCCCATTCTAGCGGCCGATCCCGGGAGGGCCGTGGACGTCAGTGACCGGAATCGGCCGCCGGTTCGACGAGCTCCAGCAGGACGCCACCTGCATCTTTGGGATGGACGAAGTTGATCCGCGAGTCGGCGGTCCCGCGCTTGGCGGCGGGGTAGAGAACCCGGATGCCGGCGTCGGTGAGGCGGGCGGTGACCGCGTCGACGTCGGTGACGCGGACGGCGAGCTGCTGCAGTCCGGGCCCGTTGCGATCGATGAACTTCGCGATCGTCGACGATGCGTCGAGCGGGGCGAGCAGCTGGATCACCGTGCCACCTCCGGCCGGTCCGACCATCGCCTCCTCGACACCCTGCTCGGTGTTGGTCTCCTGGTGCAGCGTCTCGAACCCGAGGTGGGTCGCGTACCACTGCTTGGCGGCGTCGAGGTCGGGTACGGCGATACCGACGTGGTCGATGGCGACGACGAGATCGGCGATGACAGCGGTGGCGCTGTTGGGGTCTGCTGCTGATGTGGTCATGCGTTAACGGTAGCGTTGAGGCGCACAGCGTACAGAGCGGGCGCTCGGTCTGCCGCTCAGGAACCTCGGAGGTTGAGCTCATGTCCTCGGATTCGGACAAGTCCACTGTCATCGTCGCGGGGGCGCGCACACCGTTCGGCCGTTTGCTCGGCTCGCTGAAGGGGTTCAGCGGCGTCGACCTGGGAGCGATCGCGATCAAGGGCGCACTCGAGCGCTCGGGGGTGCCGGCGAGCGAGGTCCGGTACGTGATCATGGGGCAGGTTCTCACCGCCGGCGCCGGTCAGATGCCCGCCCGGCAGTCGTCGGTCAAGGCCGGCATCGGCTGGGACGTGCCGACGCTGTCCATCAACAAGATGTGCCTGTCGGGTATCGACGCCATCGCGCTGGCCGATCAGCTGATCCGCGCCGGGGAGTTCGACGTCGTCGTCGCCGGCGGCCAGGAATCGATGACCCAGGCGCCGCATCTGCTCCCGGGCAGCCGTGGCGGCTTCAAGTACGGCAACACCGAACTCGTCGACCACATGGCCTTCGACGGTTTGTGGGACGCCTTCACCGATCAGCCGATGGGTGCGCTCACCGAGGAGGGCAACGACGTCGGGTCCTCGGTCGGGGCGGGGGAGAAGACCCGTGGCATCACCCGCGCGGAGCAGGACGAGTTCGCCGCACGCAGCCATCAGCTCGCGGCATCGGCCTGGAAGAACGGTCTGTTCGCCGACGAGGTGGTGCCGGTGAGCATCCCGCAGCGCAAGGGCGACCCGATCGAGTTCGCCGAGGACGAGGGCATCCGGGCGGACACCTCGGCCGATTCGCTGGCCGGTCTGCGTCCGGCGTTCCGCAAGGACGGCACCATCACCGCGGGCAACTCGTCGCAGATCTCCGACGGCGCGGCCGCGGTCGTGGTGATGAGCAAGGCCAAGGCCGCCGAGCTGGGCGTCTCCTGGCTCGCCGAGATCGGTCCGCACGGCGTCGTCGCCGGACCGGACTCGTCGCTGCAGGCCCAGCCGGCCAATGCGATCGCCAAAGCCTGTGCGCGTGAAGGAATTTCGCCCACCGACCTGGATCTGATCGAGATCAACGAGGCGTTCGCGGCGGTCGGTATCGCCTCCGCCCGGGAGCTCGGGGTCGACCCGGAGATCGTCAACGTCAACGGCGGTGCGATCGCCCTCGGACATCCGATCGGCACCTCGGGTGCGCGCATCACGCTGCATCTGGCGTTGGAGCTCGCGCGTCGCGGTGGCGGTATCGGTGCGGCCGCGCTGTGTGGCGCGGGTGGTCAGGGCGACGCGCTGATCGTTCGCGTCCCGAAGTCGTGACGCACCGACGAGACTTTTACTACACCATGTAGTACTCACATGTCCGATTCGGCACAATGGGACCCATGAATCAGATCTTCGACCTGTCCACACCCGCCAAACGATTCCGCTTCGTCGCCGTCGCCGAAGCGATCACCTGGGCGGCCCTGCTGGTGGCGATGTTCTTCAAATGGGTCCTCGGCCACGAGGAAGCGGTCGCGATCCCGGGCATGGTGCACGGCATCGTGTTCGTGATCTTCGTGGCGGTCTCGCTGCTCACCTGGCATCAGCTGAAGTGGAGCGTCGGGGTCACCGCACTCGCCCTGATCTCGAGCATCCCGCCGTTCGGCACCCTCGTCTTCGAGTGGTGGGCACGCCGTAACGGGCACCTCGCCGAGCTCTCCGACGCCTCCGCCGCGCCACGCGTGGCGGTCTGACCGGAGAAGGCCGTGATCGTCGCGTTCAGTCTCTCCCCGTCCGGCGGCGAAGCCGTCGACGACGACGGCGGGATGAGTGCGGCGGTCGCGTCGGCGGTCCGGGTGGTCCGCGACTCCGGACTGCCGAATCAGACGACCGCGATGTTCACCTATATCGAAGGTGACTGGGACGAGGTGATGGCCGTGGTGAAGGCGGCCGCCGACGCCGTCGCTGAACACGCGCCCCGGGTCGGACTGGTACTCAAGGCCGACATCCGGCCCGGCCGGACCGGCGAGCTCACCGGGAAACCCGCCCGCGTCGAGGAACATCTTCGAGTGCCGGTGCCGGAATCGCCTGTGCCGGAATTTTCTGCGCCAGAATGAGCCACACCGGAACCGGCACCATGCGGGCGTCGGTGGCGGCGATCTTCGGGCTCAACGGCTTTCTCGCCGCGATGTGGGTCGCGCATATCCCGGTCATCGCCGAGGCCACCGGGGTGGGGCACGACGAACTCGGCGGCCTGCTACTCCTGCTCGGTGGCAGTGCCTTCGTCGGGATGCAGATCTGCGGACCGCTCATCGACCGTTGGGGGTCGCGGCCGCTGACCATCGCGGCCGCGGTGCTGCTGTCCGGGGTCATCATCACGCCGGTCCTCGCGACCAGCGCCCTGACGCTGGCCGGCGCACTGGCCGCCTTCGGGTTCGCCAACGGGTGTCTCGACGTGTCGATGAATTCCCAGGCCGTTGCTGTCGAACGGGTCTACCGGCGACCCATCATGTCGGCTTTCCACGGGTTCTTCTCGGTCGGCGGCCTGCTGGGATCCGGAGTGGTCGCGGTGACCCTCTGGGCCGAGGTCAATGTGGTCGCGACCGTCGGCGTCGCGGCGATCGGCGGCCTCATCCTGACCGCCGTCACCGCGCGCGGACTCGCGGGTCGCGAAGTGGGGATCGTCGCCGACGGACAGCCTGCGGCATCGGCCGGTGACGCTCGCCGGCCGCGGTGGTGGCACGGCGTGGATCTGCGTCGGCTCATCCTGCTCGCCGCGGTCGCCTTCGCGCTGATGCTCGCCGAGGGAACTGCCTACGACTGGAGTGCGCTGCACGTGGTGGAGACCTTCGGTACCACCGATGCCATTGGAGCGATCGCCTTCGGTGCCTTCAGTGCGGCGATGACCGTCTCCCGGTTCCTGATCGATCGCGTCTCCGCGGCCGTCGGCCCGGTGACCGTGGTTCGGGTGGGAGCGTCCATCGGTCTGATCGGCATGCTCATCGCCGTGGTGGCGCCGTCGTCGGCGATCGCGGTGGCCGGCTGGACGATCTTCGGGATCGGCCTCGCCGGACTCATCCCGCAGATCTTCACCGCCGCCGGCAACCTGACGGACCGAGCGGGCGGACGGTCGATCTCGCTCGTCGTCGGTTGCGGTTACCTCGGGATGCTCGCCGGTCCCGCGGTGGTCGGATTCATCAGCGGCCGCACCACTCTGGGCACCGGACTGCTCGCCGCGGTCGTCGCCCTGGCGTTCGCGATCGTGGTCGCCGGTGTCGTCGCACCCCGCGATGCAAGCCCGGCCTCAGTCGCCGAACGCGGCGACGGTCATGCCACACTAGAGGGGTGAGCAGACCAACCAATCGGCAGCAGGCCGCCGCGGCGGCCCGACAGCAGGCTGCCGCAGCCGTAGCGATGTCCGGGGCCGTCGATCTCGCCGGTCTCAAGGCGCGTGCCGAAGCGCAGCGCGCACAGGCGGGCGGCGGGCCCGGCGGGGTGCCGTCGTCCCCGCCCGTCCCCGATCGGCCGCAGTCCACGCCGGCGTCGGCGCCCGGGACCGCTGCCGCGGGTGCTGCCGTCATCGACGTCACCGACGCGTCCTTCGAGGACGACGTCCTCAACCGCTCCACCGCCCAGCTCGTGCTGGTGGATTTGTGGGCCGAGTGGTGCGGGCCGTGCAAGCAGCTCTCTCCGGTGCTGGAGAAGCTGGCCAACGCGTCGGGCGGGCGCTGGGTGCTGGCCAAGGTCGACGTCGACGCCAACCAGCGTGTCGCGCAGGCATTCCGGGTCCAGTCGATCCCGATGGTGGTGGCCATCGTGCACGGGCAGCCGGTCGCCGCCTTCAACGGCGTGCGCTCCGAGGCCGAGATCACCGCCTGGATCGACGAGATCCTCGCGCAGGTGGGTGACTCGCTGACCGGCGTGCCCGGGCCGGCCGCCGAACCCGAACCGGAGGACCCGCGGATGGTCGCCGCGGAGGAGAAGATGAACGCGGGCGACTTCGACGGAGCCCTCGCCGATTACCGTGCCATCGCCGAGTCCGAACCGGATAACACCGAAGCCGCCTCTGCCGCACGGAATCTCGAGTTCGTGCTGCGAGCGCAGGCCCATGACCCGGCGATCGTGCAGACGGCGGCTCCTGGCGACGTCGACGCCCAGCTCGCGGCCGCGGACGTCCTCCTGCTCTCCCAGCAGCCCGAAGAGGCGTTCGACCGGATCATCGGCGTGGTGAAGGCAACTTCCGGCGACGATCGCACCCGCGCGCGGACCCGGTTGCTCGAACTCTTCGAGCTGTTCGACCCGGCCGAGCCGTTCGTCGTCGCCGCACGCCGGAAGCTGGCCAGCGCGCTGTATTGACGGGTTGCGTCAGCCCTTGGGCGCCAGCCAGATCGCCGAGTTTGCCGGCAGCATGACCCGTGCCGACGCCGGACGTCCGTGCCACGACGGGCCGTCGGCGGTGACGACACCCATGTTGCCGCGGCCGGCGCCGGCGTACGCCTCGGCGTCGGTGTTCAGGATCTCCTCCCACACACCGTCTTTCGGGAGGCCGACCTGATAGCTGTCCCGGTCGGCGCCGGAGAAGTTGAACAGGCAGGCGACCATCGAGCCGTCGGAGCCGAAGCGCAGGAAGCTGATGACGTTGTTGGCGGTGTCGTTGGCGTCGATCCACTCGTAGCCCAGCGGATCTGTGTCCTGGCTGTAGAGGGCCGGTGAGCTGCGGTAGACGCGGTTGAGGTCGGTGACCAGCGTCGAGATCCCGGCGTGCAATTCACCCTCCCAGCCCTCGAGCTGGTGCCAGTCCAGGCTCCGATTGTCGGCCCATTCGCCGGTCTGCCCGAACTCCTGACCCATGAACAACAGCTGCTTGCCGGGATGAGACCACATGTAGGCCAACAGGTTCCGGACGCCGGCTGCTTTGACGAAGGAGTTGCCGGGCATGCGCGACCACAGCGTTCCCTTGCCGTGGACCACCTCGTCGTGACTGATCGGCAGGACAAAGTTCTCGCTCCAGGCGTACATCAGCGAGAACGTGATCTCGTGATGATGGAAGCTGCGGTGCACCTGATCACGGCCGAAATAACCCAGAGTGTCGTGCATCCAGCCCATGTTCCATTTGAAGCTGAAACCCAGCCCGCCCAGATCGGTCATCCGGGTGACACCCGGCCACGCCGTCGATTCCTCGGCGACGGTCACGATGCCGGGGAAGTGTTTGTGGACCGTCGCGTTCATCTCCTGTAGGAACTGCACGGCCTCGAGGTTCTCGCGGCCGCCGTAGACGTTGGGACGCCATCCGCCCTCGGGCCGGGAGTAGTCCAGGTACAGCATCGACGCGACCGCGTCGACGCGCAGGCCGTCGATGTGGAACTGATCGATCCAGTACAGCGCGTTGGCCACCAGGAAGTTGCGTACCTCGTGGCGTCCGAAGTCGAAAACGTATGTGCCCCAGTCCAGCTGCTCACCACGCATCGGGTCGGCGTTTTCGTATAGCGGGGTGCCGTCGAAGCGGGCGAGCGCCCAGTCGTCCTTCGGGAAGTGGGCGGGCACCCAGTCCACGAGCACACCGATGCCCTGCGAGTGGAGATGGTCGACGAGGTAGCGGAAGTCGTCGGGTGTGCCGAACCGTGCGGTCGGCGCGTAGTACGAGGTGACCTGATAGCCCCACGACCCGCCGAAGGGATGCTCGGCGACGGGCAGGAACTCGACGTGGGTGAACCCCTTCTCGGTGACGTAGTCGGCGAGTTCGTGGGCCATCGCACGATAGTCCAGGCCGGCCCGCCAGGACGCCATGTGGACTTCGTAGACGCTCATCGGCTCGGCCGCCGGGGTCGATTCGGCGCGCCGGGCGATCCAGGCGTCGTCGCCCCATTCGTAGTCGGAGACACTCACCACCGAGGCGGTGGCCGGTGGGTGGGTGGTCCGGAATGCCATCGGATCGGCCTTCTCGCGGATCACGCCGTCGGCACCGTGGATGCGGAACTTGTAGGCGGCGCCGTCGCCGACGTCGGGGACGAACACCTCCCAGATTCCGCTGCTGCCGATGGCCCGCATCGGTGCGAGCCGACCGGCCCAGGCGTCGAAGTCGCCGATGACCACTACGCCGTGTGCGTTGGGAGCCCAGACCGAGAAGGCAGTGCCGACGACTTCGCCGTCGGGCGTGGTGTAGGAGACCACGCGGGCGCCCAGGATCTTCCACAACGCCTCGTGCCGTCCCTCGGCGAATAGGTGTTCGTCCATCTCACCCAGGCTCGGCAGGAACCGGTAGCCGTCGGCGACCAGGTACTCGGCGGTGCCACCGTCGCCGGCCGGGTAGACCACGCGGTAGCGATAGTCGATGAGACCGTCGATCGGCACCGTCGCGACGAACAGATCGTCGGTCTGTCGTTGCATCGGGTGGTCGACGCCACCGATGACCGCGGTCACCGAGATCGCGTCGGGACGCAGCGTCCGCAGGATCGTGTGGCCGCCCGGCGCGTCGTGCGCGCCGAGAAAGGCGTGCGGGTCGGGGTGGGTCAGGGCGAAGAGCCTGCGTAGGTCGTGGTCGGATGCGAACGGCTCTGGTGCAGATGGCTCCGGTGCGGATGTCTCGGTCACGGCAACCTCATCGAATCCGGTAGGAGAGTCGCTGTGCGGCCGCGGGATCCAGACGCGGCAGCGCGACGATATGGGCCACGGCGCGCCAGGGCTCGAGTCGGATGTAATTGGCCTGTCCCCACCAGAACTCCTCTCCGGTCACCTCGTCGCGCACCGGGAACCGATCCTGCCAGTCGCAGCCGAGAGCGGGCATGTCCAGCCACAGGGTCGAGGACTCCGGGCCGAACGGATTCAGGTTGATCACCACGATGACACGGTCGCCGGACACCGGATCCAGTTTCGAGTAGGCGATCAGCGCCGGGTTGTCGAGGTGATGGAAGGTGATGTTGCGCAGCTGCTGCAGCGCGGGGTGGCGTCGTCGGATCGCGTTGAGCGAGGTGATCCACGGTTCCAGCGACTCACCGCGACTCGCGGCGGCCTTGTAGTCGCGGGGACGCAACTCGTACTTCTCCGAGTGCAGATACTCTTCGCTGCCCTCGTGCACGGCCACGTGCTCGTAGAGTTCGTAGCCGCTGTAGACGCCCCAGGTCGGTGCGAGAGTCGCGGCCAGCGCGGCGCGCAACGCGAACATCCCCGGCCCGCCGTGCTGCAGGCTCGCGTGCAGGATGTCCGGGGTGTTGACGAACAGGTTGGGCCGGGCCTCGTCGGCGTGCTCGGCGATCTCCCGGCCGAACTCCTCGATCTCCCACTTCTCGGTCTTCCAGGTGAAGTAGGTGTAGGACTGGGTGAATCCGAGCCGCGCCAGACCGTAGAGCCGCGCCGGCCGGGTGAATGCCTCGGCGAGGAACAGCACATCCGGATTGCGCTTCTTGACCTCGGTGATGATCCATTCCCAGAAGTTCGGCGGCTTGGTGTGCGGGTTGTCGACGCGGAAGATGTGCACCCCGAGTTTCACCCAGTGCAGCACCACCTTCAGCACGGCGTGGTAGATGCCGTTGCGGTCGTTGTCGAAGTTCAGCGGGTAGATGTCCTGGTATTTCTTCGGCGGGTTCTCCGCGTACGCAATCGTGCCGTCGGGCAGCACCGTGAACCAGTCGGGATGCTCGAGAGCCCACGGATGGTCGGGCGCGCATTGCAGTGCGAGGTCGAGCGCGACCTCCAGGCCGAGTTCGCGCGCCCGGGCGACGAAGTACTCGAAGTCCTCGACGCTGCCGAGGCCGGGATGGATCGCGTCGTGACCGCCCTCGTCGGAGCCGATGGCCCACGGCGACCCCACGTCGTCGGGCCCGGCGACCAGGGTGTTGTTGCGGCCCTTGCGATTGACCTTGCCGATCGGGTGGATCGGGGGCAGGTAGACGACGTCGAATCCCATGTCGGCGATGCGGGGGAGGTCCTGTGCCGCGGTGAGGAAGGTGCCGTGCACGGGATTGCCCTCCCCGTCCCAGCCGCCGGTGGACCGCGGGAACAGCTCGTACCAGGAACCGACGAGGGCGCGCCGACGATCCGCCCAGACCCGGTAGGTGCGGCTCTTGGTCACCAGCTCGCGCACCGGATGAGCGGCGAGCAACTCGACGATCTCGTCGGAGACCGCCAGGCTCACCCGGTTCTCCACCCGCCGGCGCGCCGAGCGCAGCAGGCGGACGGCATCGGTGACGAGTTCGCGGACGTCGTCGGGCACGAGCCCGGCGGCCTCGGTCAGCAGACGTGCGCCGATCTCGAGTTCGTTGGTCAGATCCGCCGCACCCTGACCGGCGTCGATCTTCTTGAGGATGCCCGATCGCCAGGTGCGGTAGGGGTCGCTCCAGGCCTCGATACGGAACGTCCAGAACCCGACGGCGTCGGGGACGAAGGCGGCGTTGAACACATCCGGCTCGACCGACGGCGACATCGGGATGTCGACGACCTCGCGCCGGGGCGTCTCCACGTGCAGGGTCACCCCGATCGCGTCGTGGCCCTCGCGCCACGCCGTGGCGCTCACCGGAACAAACTCGCCCACAACGGCTTTGGCGGGCTGATGCCCGGCCGAGACGAGGGGTTGGATGTCGTCGATACCCATCCGCCCGATCACTGGGGGCCTCCTTTCGTCAGCCCCCGCGTCCGGCCTGGGTGCGCTGCTGGTCTCACCGTCGTTGGTATCACCGCCTACAAACCTAGTGGTTCGCATCGACGTTTGTCCTGTCGTCGGGCACCGACACCCGAGTCACGCCGTGGTGGTCTTGGTGAGCCGGGCGAGTGCCGAGCGCACGGTCGCCGGATCGGTGGTCCGCCAGAACGGTGGCAACGACGCCATCAGGTATCCGCCGTAACCGGCGGTCGCCAGCCGCGGGTCGAGGACGGCGACGACCCCGCGGTCGTCCACCGATCGCAGGAGCCGCCCGGCACCCTGCGCCAGCAACAGCGCCGCGTGATTGGCCGCCACCGACAGGAAACCGTTGCCGCCCCGGGCGTCGACGGCACGCTGGCGTGCGGTCAGCAGCGGATCGTCGGGCCGGGGAAAGGGAATGCGGTCGATGACCACCAGGCTCAGCGACGGCCCCGGCACATCGACGCCCTGCCACAGCGACAGCGTGCCGAACAGACATGTCCGGGGGTCCTCGGTGAACCGGCGGACCAGCGACGAGGTGGTGTCCTCGCCCTGACACAGAACCGGGTGATCACACCGCTCGCGGATCGCCTCGGCAGCCTCCTTCGCCGCGCGCATCGACGAGAACAAGCCTAACGTCCGGCCACCCGCGGCGTCGATGAGCTCGGCCAGCTCGGTCATCGTCTTCTCGGCGATGCCGTCACGCCCCGGCCGCGGCAGATGCCGGGCGACGTAGAGGATGGCCGAGCGCGGGTAATCGAACGGGGACCCGGCGTCCAGGCCGGTCCACCGGACACGCTGCTCATCGCGGGGAACGGCCTTGCCCGACGCGGTGACATCCGACACCGGATTCGCTCCAGCGCCGGCGGGAGCGTCGACGGCCGGGGTGTCGGCGCCGCGACCGGACGCGGGCAGTCCCCAGGTCGCGGCGAGCGCGTCGAAGGAGCCACCGATGGCCAGCGTGGCCGATGTGAGGATGACGGTCGACTGCGCGAACAGGGTCGCCCGCAGCAGGCCGCCCACCGACAGTGGGGCGATGTGCAGGACCGGGCGGGTGTCGGCCGACGGCGACCGCGAGGTGCGTTCCTCGGCGACCCACACGACGTCGCGACGTTTGGACTCGTCGGGTTCGTCGAAGGCGCCGAGGAGACGGACGATGGTGTCGTGCAGTTCGTCCAGGGAGGTCAGCGCCGCAGACCGGGCCGCGGCGGCCGACTCGTCGGCGGCCCCGCTCATCCGGATCGGCCCGATCGACGTGCGGGTCTGCCACAGCCGGTCGCGTAGCGCCACCAACACACTGGCCGCCGAGGCGGGCAGACTCATCCACTGTCGATGCGGGGCATCGGCGAGCAGCTCGCCGAACTGCTCACCGGCCGCCTCCAGCGCGTCCACGGTCTCCTCGTCGACGAGTTTCCCGCATCGCCGCGCGAGGAGGGCGATGGTTGCCGCCGACACCTCCGCGGTGGAGACCGACGTAATGCGGTCCACCAGTTCGTGCGCCTCGTCGATGATCACCACGTCGTGTTCGGGCAGGATGCTGGCCGGGCTGGTGGCGTCGATGGACAGCAGGGCATGGTTGGTCACCACGACGTCGACCTTCGCCGAACGACGCCGCGCGACCTCGGCGAAACAGTCCTCGCCGTAGGAGCAGTTCGCGGCCCCCAGACACTCGCGGGCGGTGACGCTGACCTGCCGCCAGGCGCGATCGTTGACGCCCGGGGTGAGATCGTCGCGGTCGCCGGTTTCGGTGTCGCTGCTCCACTCCCGCAGCCGCGTCACCTCCCGGCCGGTCCGGGACAGCTCGAACGGATCGAACAGCTCGGTATCCGGTTCGTCGGCGGTACCTGCGTGAATCTTGTTGAGGCACAGGTAATTTCCGCGCCCCTTGAGAATTGCGAAGGTGGGCTCGCGCCCGAGCGGACCCTTGAGCGCGCCGGCCAGCCGCGGCAGGTCCCGTTCGATGAGCTGGCGTTGCAGGGCGATGGTGGCCGTGGAGACCACCACGGTACGGCCACTGTCGACGGCATGCCGGATGGCCGGAACGAGATAGGCGAGCGACTTACCCGTGCCGGTCCCGGCCTGCACAGCCAGGTGTTCGCCGGTGTCGATGGCGTGGGCCACGGCAGAGGCCATCGTGACCTGGCCGTCGCGGCGAGCGCCGCCGAGGGCGGTGACGGCCGCGTCGAGCAGCGCGGTCACCGAGGGAAGTTGTGACATGGGGGCTGATGGCGGGGTGTCAGGAACGGCTCGCACCGTCATAGAGCAGATCACCGACCAATTCCACGCCGGCTTCGCGCATCTCGGCCAGGGCCGACCGGGTGGTCTCGGCAGCCACTGCGGCAGTGAAGTTCAGGAGCACGCGGGTGGTGAAGCCCGCCTCCGCGGCGTCGAGCGCGGTGGCGCGGACACAATGGTCCGTCGCGATCCCGACGACGTCGACCCTTTTGGCGCCGGCAGCACGCAACCAGGACGACAGTGTGGTCCCGTCGGCCGTGGCGCCTTCGAATCCGGAGTAGGCGGCGCTGTACTCGCCCTTGGAGAACACCTCGTCGGCGCGGCCGGCGTCGAAGGCGGGATGGAAGGCGACGCCGTCGGTCCCGACGCGGCAATGCGGCGGCCAGGAGTCCACGTAATCGGGGTCGTCGGAGAAATGATCACCCGGCTCGATGTGATAGTCGCGGGTGGCGACGACGGTGCGGTACTCGGGCAGCAGCGTGGTGACGGCGCCGGCGACAGCAGTACCGCCGTCGACGCCGAGCGCGCCGCCCTCACAGAAGTCGTTCTGCACGTCGACGACGATCAGCACGTCGCCCGGACGGTCGCGGTCATCGGTAGTGCTCATCGGTTCCTCCCCGGAAAGTGTGTGGTCTAGACCTTCGGCGCTGCGTCGAGCACATAGCGCGTGGGGACCGCGGGGTCCCCGTGGGAGAGCCCCAGACCTTCCCACGGCAGGCTGACGAGCCCGTCAGCGAGATGCGCCCGTGCGTCGGTGAGCGTCGGCAGTCCCGGGACGGGGTCGCCGCCGCGCACGAGTGGGATCTGAAGATCACGCAAGGTTAGACCGTCGGACGCCGGTTTCGGTTCCCCGCTGCGGTAGACGATCTCCTCGACGATGGTGCCGGTGGGCCGGGCGGCGCGGATCGCGGTCTTGGCGCCACCACGGGATTCCTTGTGGCTGGCGCGTTTTGCCACTGGGACGCCGTCGACCTCCACGAGTTTGTACACCATGCCGGCGGTGGGTGCGCCGCTGCCGGTGACCAGGGAGGTGCCGACGCCGTAGGTGTCCACCGGTTCAGCGCGCAGCGACGCGATGGCGTACTCGTCGAGGTCGCCGGAGACCACGATTCTGGTCTCGGTGGCGCCGAGATCGTCGAGCTGATGGCGGACCTGACGTGCCAGCACGCCGAGGTCTCCGGAGTCGATGCGAACCGCGCCGAGGCCGGTGCCGCCGACCTCGATGGCGTTGCGGACGCCCGCAGTGATGTCGTAGGTGTCCACCAGCAGCGTGGTGCCGACGCCGAGCGCGTCGATCTGGGCGGCGAAGGCGGCTTTCTCGTCGGGTCCCCCGGGACCGGTGAAGGCCAGGGTGAAGGCGTGTGCGGCGGTCCCCGCGCTGGGTACGCCGTAGCGTCGGGCGGCTTCCAGGTTGGACGTCGCGGCGACGCCGGCGATGTAGGCGGCCCGCGACGACGCGACCGCGGCACGCTCGTGGGTACGCCGCGAACCCATCTCGATGATGGGTCGCGTGCCGGCGGCGCTGACCATCCGCGCCGCGGCCGAGGCGATCGCGCTGTCATGGTTGAGGATCGACAGGATCAGTGTCTCGAGCAGCACCCCCTCGGCGAATTCGGCGCGCACGGTGAGGATGGGCGAACCGGGGAAATACAGCTCGCCCTCGCGGTAACCATCGATGTCACCGGAGAATCGGTAGTCGCGCAGCCAGGCCACGGTCTCGGCGTCGAGGAACTTCTCGACGATCGCGATCTCCTCGTCGCCGAACCGGAAGTGCGCGAGTTCGTCGATGACACGTCCGGTACCGGCGACCACGCCGTAGCGGCGGCCGTCGGGCAGCCGGCGGGCGAACACCTCGAACACGCAGCTCCGGTGCGCGATCGGTTGCCGCAGCGCGGCGGCGACCATGGTCAGCTCGTACTGATCGGTGAGCAGGGCGGTGTTCTCGAAGGTCACAATCGCCTACCCTAGTTCGTATGTCGCCTGACGTAACTCGTGCGCACGAGGCTACCCCCGGCGGCCCCGGCAGCGGGGGAGCCGCGGTCGCCGATCCCGAGGTGGCCGACGGCGCAACGGACCTCGATCGGCCATGGATGACGATCGTGTGGGACGACCCCGTCAACCTGATGCGATATGTCACCTTCGTGTTCCAGAAGATCTTCGGGTACTCCGAATCCAAGGCGAATCAGCTGATGATGCAGGTGCACACCGAGGGCAAGGCCGTGGTCTCCTCGGGCGACCGCGACAAGGTCGAGACCGATGTCCGTAAACTCCACGCGGCAGGCCTCTGGGCCACCATGCAGCGGGATACCTGACCGACGAGCTGACCGGGATTCGACGAGACGTGCGGACATGGAAACGCAAGGGCCGGGGCGCGGGGGTGCGCATCTGTTCCCAACTCGACCCGCACGAGGCCGAACTGCTGGCGTCGATGGTCACCTCGATGTGCGAACTGCTCACCGAGCGGGAGCAGAGTGCCCCGCGCGATGATCTCGCCGACCTCACCGGTATTCGGGTGGGCCATGTCGAAGCTCCCCGCGATGCCACCCTCGGGCGCCTGCTGCCCGACTTCCACCGTCCCGACCAGGATCGTGAACTGTCCGCCGACGTGGTGAACGGCAAACTTAACGCAGCGCTGCGCAGCGTGAACGAACCGAAGATCATCGACGCGAAACTCGCTGCCGCGCAGGTGGTTCTGGACACACTGCCCAGCGGTGGCGGCGACATCGCACTCACCGAGGACCAGGCAGCCGGGTGGCTGAGCGCGCTCAACGACGTACGGCTGGCGCTCGGAGCGATGCTGGGGATCTCCGAGGACACCCCCGATCAGCTCCCGCCGGATCATCCGCATGCCGCCCACCTCGACGTCTACCACTGGCTCACCGTGATGCAGGACCTGCTCGTCGAGACCCTGATGACGAGCCGATGATAACGAGCCGCGCCGGTAATCGCATCACCGACGTCGGTGGTGTCACCGTCGGCCACCATCACCGGATCGAGGAACCGCAGTGGGCCACCGGAACCACCGTCGTGCGGGTGGCCGGGGAAGGCGACCGCGTGCCGATGGTCGCCGTCGACGTCCGCGGTGGTGGCCCGGGCACCCGCGAGACCGACCTGCTCGATCCGTCGAACACGGTGCAGACCGCGCACGCGATCGTGCTGACCGGCGGCAGCGCATACGGACTCGCCGCCGCCGACGGCGTGATGGGTGTGCTGGAGAGCGAAGGCGTCGGGCTGCCGATGGACGAGCAGGGCCATGTGGTGCCGATCGTCCCCGCCGCGGTGATCTTCGATCTGCCGGTCGGCGAATGGCACGCCCGTCCCGATGCGGAGTTCGGTGCCCGTGCCGCCTGGTCCGCGGGCGTCGACTTCGAGGTCGGCAGTGTCGGTGCAGGCGCCGGGGCCCGGGCCGGGGCTCTCAAAGGCGGAGTGGGCACGGCATCGGTGCGCATCCCCGACGGTCCCGCCGCCGGGATCACCGTCGGAGCGCTGATGGTGGCCAACCCGGTCGGAACGGTCATCGACCCCGACACCGGATTGCCCTGGGCCGCAGGTAAAGACGATCTCGAACGGCACGGCCTGCGGACGCCGTCGGGGCCCGAGATCGCGAGGCTGGCCGAACTGCAGGAGAAGGCCAAGGTGCTCAACACCACCATCGGGGTCCTCGCCACCGACGCCGCCTTCGATGCGGCGATGACGCGGCGCGTCGCGATGGCCGGACACGACGGTCTGGCCCGGGCCATTCGGCCGGCGCATTCGCCGCTCGACGGTGACACGATCTTCGCGCTCGCTACCGGAGCCGTCGCGCCCGGCGCCGGCGGACCCATCCCGCCCGGGATGTACCCGCAGGTGGCCGTGCTCGCCGAGGTCTGCCGCCACGCCGCCCACGTGGTGGCCAGGGCCATCGTCGACGCGGTGATCTCCGCGACGCCGGTCGGCGAACTTGCCGCCTATACGCAGGTGGCGCCGTCAGCTTTGCGCTGACGACGCCACCTGAAGAGCCGGCCGATCCGGTCAGTCGTGTGCGCTCGTGCACGCCCAGTAGACGATCTCGGCGCCGGACCCCGAGTAATACAGAGCTTCGGACTGGGCGCTGTAGAGCGATGAACCGTTGCCGAAGCCCCAGTAGCTCGGCGACTCGGCAATCGCACCGCAGCCGTTCGCGAAGCGGGTCACCACCTTGCAATCCGCGTAGCCACAGGCGCGCAGGGCGGCCTGGCTGGCCTCGGCGTAGGAGTCATAGTCGAGGGCGCGACCGACGTAGCGTTCGCTGGTGGACAGCGCCAGCGCGCCGTAGTAGTAGCCGTAGGCGTGGGCCGGTGCCGGCTCGGAGACCGATGGCAGGATCAGCGCGCCGACGACGCCCGCGAGCGTCAGCGCCAGGATGGACAGCCGCTTGCGAAGGCTCATCGTTACTCCTCTGGACGTGGTGGTGGGGGACGTCTGATGCGTCGTCGACGGGGCGGGTTGCTCTGCGAGGTGAGTCATCGTCAGTTCCCAGCGGGGATGCGGGTCTGCTGGCCCGGGGTGGGGGTACCGCTCGGTGTCTCGGTCGGCGTGTGGATATCAGCCGGCCGCGAGATGTCGGTGGTGGTGTTCCACTTGGTCAGGTTGATGGTGATCGACGCCCGGGGATCGGCCGGGTTGGGTGGGAACTGCAGGCGGGCAAGCTGATTGGTACCCGAGGTCAGCCACACGGTGACCGGCACCAGTTGATCGCCGCCGGGAACGGTGGCCCGCGGTCCGGTCAGC
The DNA here is from genome assembly GCF_000024785.1 of Gordonia bronchialis DSM 43247. Classification (NCBI taxonomy): domain Bacteria; kingdom Bacillati; phylum Actinomycetota; class Actinomycetes; order Mycobacteriales; family Gordoniaceae; genus Gordonia; species Gordonia bronchialis. The sequence goes on from NC_013441.1 coordinate 2,072,377, forward strand.
TGGGCGAGGACGCTGGCCTTGACCTGTCCGCTGATCTTGGCGGTCTCGACGCCGTCGATGGTCTCGGTGCCGCTCTTGACCGGGTTCGTCAGGTTGCGCAGCACGTTGGCCAGGCCCTTGTCCTTGTTGAGGATGACGCTGACGTCGTAGATGGAGCGTCCGTCGCCGTAGCCCAGGAATCCGGCGTTGTCGACGTTGGCGTAGAGCGTGTTCTCGATATAGACGAACGGTGCTTGGATCTCCCGGGGCGCGACGCGGCCGAAGACGACGGTCGCGGTCCCCTTGGCGGCGTAGGGGTTGGTGTTGATGTCGGCCACCACCGACTTGGCGTTGAGGTTCGGGACCTCGCCGGCGACGTCGAGCTGCAGGTGGGCGCCGCTGAGCGCGGCCGTGTTGTCGGCGGCTGCGCGCACCTGTGCGGCGGGGTCGGCGATGACGGTGGTCTGCACCGACGAACTCGTCGAGGAGTTCGAGTCCGAATTCGACGTCGAACATCCGGTCAGCATGATGGCGGTGATCACGGCCGACGACATGGTCGCGGCTGCCACGCGATGAACTCGCTGCATCAGAAACAATTCCCCTCGATAGACGGATCGTCGACGCCGGAGTCCGGACGTCGGAGGGGAACGTAACAGAGGACATGAGGTGAACTGGGTGAGTGTGCGCCGATCAGATGACACCGGCGGCGGAATAGGCTGAGTGCACACGAACGTTGCTCAGGCCAAGTGGGTTCGAGCTACCCGGACACGGGTGGGGAGTACGGGAGCACATGCTGAGAATTGGTCAGGACCTCATCGACGCGATGGTCGCGCACGCGCGCGCCGATCACCCCGACGAGGCGTGCGGTGTCATCGCCGGACCCGACGGCAGCGATTCGCCGGAGCGGTTCATCGCGATGACCAACGCCGAGCGGTCGCCGACCTTCTACCGCTTCGACTCCGCCGAACAGCTCAAGGTGTGGCGCGAGATGGACCGTGCGGACGAGGAACCCGTCGTCATCTATCACTCCCACACGGCCACCGAGGCGTATCCGAGCCGCACCGACATCTCCTACGCCAGTGAGCCCAACGCGCATTACGTCCTCGTGTCCACTCGCGACCCCGAGACCACGGAGATCCGCAGCTATCGCATCGTCGACGGCGAGGTCACCGAAGAACCCATCGAGATCAGGAGCTGAACCATGTCCGTCACGGTGTCCATTCCCACCATCCTGCGACCCCACACCGGTGGCGCCAAGCGCGTCGACGGTGACGGTGCCACGCTGGGCGAACTCATCGACAACCTCGAGGTGGCCAACCCCGGACTCAAAGAACGCCTGGTCGCCGACGGCAAGCTGCACCGGTTCGTCAACGTCTACGTCAACGACGAGGACGTCCGCTTCTCCGGTGGCCTGCAGACCGCCATCGACTCCGGCGATGAGGTCACCATCCTGCCCGCCGTCGCCGGCGGCTGAGCGTGGCCCGGTACGAATCGCTGATCGACTCCGTCGGGCACACCCCGCTCATCGGGCTGCGCCGGCTCTCGCCGCGCTGGGCGGACTCCGCGGGCCCCGAAGGTGGTCCGCACGTGCGCATCTGGGCGAAACTGGAGGACCGTAACCCCACCGGTTCGATCAAGGATCGCCCGGCCCTGCGCATGATCGAGGCGGCCGAGCGCGACGGGCTGCTGAGCGAGGGGTCGACGATCCTGGAACCCACCAGCGGGAACACCGGGATCTCATTGGCCATGGCGGCCAAACTCAAGGGCTACCGGCTCATCTGCGTGATGCCGGAGAATACCTCCGAGGAGCGACGCTCCCTGTTGCGCATGTTCGGCGCCGAGGTGATCTCGTCGCCCGCGGCCGGCGGCTCGAACACGGCCGTCGCGATGGCCAAGGACCTCGCCACCGAGCACCCCGACTGGGTGATGCTCTATCAGTACGGCAATGCGGCCAACATCGCCGCGCACTACGAGGGGACCGGCCCGGAGCTGTATGCCGATCTCCCTGAGATCACCCATTTCGTCGCCGGTCTCGGGACAACCGGGACACTGATGGGCGTCGGACGCTACCTGCGGGAGCGCAATCCCGACATCGAGATCGTTGCGGCCGAACCACGATACGGCGACGAGGTGTACGGACTGCGCAACATCGACGAGGGTTTCGTCCCAGAGCTCTACGATCCGTCCGTCCTCACCCGACGGTTCTCGGTGCAGGGCGTCGACGCGGTGGCCCGGGTACGCGAGTTGATCGATCAGGAGGGCATCTTCGCCGGTATCTCGACCGGGGCGATCCTGCAGGCCGCGCGCGGAATCGCCCGTCGGGCGCTCAAGGACGGTCAGCGAGCCGACATCGGTCTGGTGGTCCCCGACGCGGGATGGAAGTATCTGTCGACCGGAGCCTACGAAGGTAGCCTGGACGAGGCAGAACAGGCCCTCGAGGGTCAGCTCTGGGCCTAGCCCGGCGCTTACCTCGCAGTGACCGGCATTCGTGACCAGGAAGTGTGGAGATGACCTACCCCGCGCCGAATCAGCAGGCGCCCGCGCCCACCGGCAAGCCGCTCTGGCTGCGCTCGGTGATCATCACCGTGTGCATCGTGGCGGGGCTGTTCATCATCGAGGCGATCGACGCCGCAACCCGATTCCGGTTGGACGACAACGGAATCGAGCCGCGTCAGATCGACGGGCTGGACGGCATCATCTGGGCGCCGCTGCTGCACGCGGACTGGGCCCACCTGTTCGCCAATCTGATCCCCGGTGTGGTGCTGTGCTTCCTGCTGCTGCTGACCCGGCGGTTCCTGATCGTCACCGGCATCGTCTGGGTCGTCTCCGGGCTCGGGGTCTGGCTGTTCGCGCCGCCCTACAGCATCACCGTCGGCGCCTCGGGCATCATCTTCGGTTGGCTCACCTTCCTGTTGATCCGTGGTCTGTTCAACCGTGATCTGTGGCAGATCCTCGGCGGTGTCGTGCTTTTCCTGATCTATGGATCGATCCTGTGGGGTGTGCTGCCGTCTAATCCGACGGTGTCGTGGCAGGCCCATCTGTTCGGCGCGATCGGCGGTGTCCTCGCGGCCTGGTTCCTCGCCGACCGGGATCGGCGACGGCGGGCCACGACCTCGACGCCGGGGGTCCGGACATAGGCGCCGGGGCGTCGCGCGAGGCGCCGATCGGCGTCTTCGACTCGGGGGTGGGCGGACTCACCGTCGCGCGCGCGATCATCGACCTATTGCCCGACGAGGACATCGTCTACATCGGTGACACCGCCAACGGGCCGTACGGTCCGCTGACGATCCCGGAGATCCGTAGGCATGCACTCGCGATCGGCGACGACCTCGCCGCGCGCGGGGTCAAGGCCATCGTCATCGCGTGCAACACCGCCTCGGCGGCCTGCTTGCGCGACGCCCGGGAACGCTATGCGCCGATTCCGGTGGTGGAGGTGGTGCTACCGGCGGTACGGCGCGCGGTGGTGGCCACCAAGACCGGTCGCATCGGCGTGATCGGCACGGAGGCGACCATCGCGTCAAGGGCCTACCAGGATTCGTTTGCGGCGGCCCGCGACGCGGTGATCACCGCCGTGGCCTGCCCGCGGTTCGTCGACTTCGTCGAGCGCGGCATCACCAGTGGCCGTCAGATCCTCGGCCTGGCGCAGGGCTACCTCGAGCCGTTGCAGGAGGCCGGTGTCGACACCGTCGTCCTCGGTTGCACGCACTACCCGCTGCTGTCCGGGGTCATTCAGCTCGCCATGGGCGACGAGGTCACCCTGGTCTCATCCGCCGAGGAGACCGCGAAGGACCTGTTCCGGGTGCTCACCGAGGCCGACCTGTTGCACTCGCATTCCGACCGCGTCGCCGACCGGGTGTTCCAGGCAACCGGCGATCCGGAGTTCTTCGCGCGGTTGTCGAGCCGGTTCCTCGGCCCGGTGATCGCCGACGTCCAGCACATCCGGGCCTGACATGTGTGCGTCGCCCGGTGGCGTCGCATCGGTCTCACAGCGAGTCGAGTTGGACTTGTGACCGGTATGTGGTCTGCCCGCCGGACACTCATGGCAAGGTAGGCGTATGCGTCTGACGGTCCTCGGATGTTCGGGAAGCGTGGGCGGGCCAGGAGCGGCCTGCTCCGGCTACCTGCTCTCCGTGCCGGGCGAACAACCGGTCCTCATCGACTGCGGTCCGGGCGTCCTCGGCGAGCTGCAGCGCGTCACCGATCCCAACAACGTGGCCGTCGTCCTGTCTCATCTGCACGCCGACCACTGCATGGATCTGCCGGCGATGCTGGTCTGGCGGCGGTACGCACCGCAATCCGCGGTGGGCAGGGCGCCGCTGTACGGACCACCCGGAACCGCGATGCGGATCGGGGCCGGATCCTCGGAGTTCCCCGGTCAGATCGACGACATCACCGACACCTTCGATGTCCACGAATGGCACGACGGTATGTCGGTCACGCTCGGCGGTATGACGCTCGACGCCTTCGAGGTCGACCATCCGCCCTCGACCTTCGGTCTGCGGGTGACCGGACCCGCGGGTGAGACGCTCGCGTTCAGCGGGGACACCGCGATGTGTGACGAACTCATCGACCTGGCCGCCGACGCCGATCTCTTCCTGTGCGAGGCGTCCTGGACCCACGCGCCCTCCGAACGCCCACCGCATCTGCATCTGTCCGGGATCGAGGCCGGCGAGGCCGCCACCAAGGCCAACGTCAAGGCACTCGCACTCACCCACATCGCGCCGTGGTCCGATGTCGACGCGATCGTCGCCGAAGCGACGAGTACCTACTCCGGACCCATCCATCTCATGCATCAGGGCCAGGTCATCGACCTCTGATCGGCGCTGACTACAGTTGAGCGGGTGACCACACGAGCTGACGGCAGAGCCGACGACGAACTGCGTCCCATCTCCTTCACCCGCGGATTCACCTCGCATCCGGCGGGTTCGGTTCTGGTGGAATTCGGGCAGACCCGCGTGATGTGCACCGCGAGTGTGAACGACGGCGTACCGCCGTGGCGGCGCGGATCCGGTCTCGGCTGGCTGACCGCGGAGTATGCGATGCTGCCGGCGGCGACACATGAACGGTCCTCGCGCGAGTCGGTCAAGGGTCGGGTCGGAGGCCGGACCCACGAGATCAGCCGGCTGGTCGGCCGGTCATTGCGCGCATGTATCGATCTCGGGGCGCTGGGGGAGAACACCATCGCCCTGGATTGCGATGTCCTGCAGGCCGATGGCGGCACGCGGACCGCGGCGATCACCGGTGCGTATGTGGCGCTCGCCGACGCGGTCACCTGGTTGCGCGCCGCCGGGAAGCTCAGCGACCCGCAGCCCCTGTCGTGTGCGATCGCGGCGGTCAGCGTGGGTGTCGTCGACGGGCGGGTCCGTCTGGACCTTCCGTACGAGGAGGATTCGCGGGCCGAGGTCGACATGAACGTGGTGGCCACCGACGCGGGCACGCTGGTGGAGGTGCAGGGCACCGGTGAGGGGGCGACCTTCGCGCGCAGCACCCTCGACGCGCTGTTGGACGTCGCCGCGGTGGGCACCGAGAAACTGTTCGAGGCGCAGCGCGAAGTGCTCGCGGCGCCGTATCCCGGTGAACTGCCGGGCAAGTCCTGATGTCGCGTCTCCTGCTCGCCAGCCGCAACGCCAAGAAGCTCGCCGAGTTGCAGCGGGTCGTCGATGCGGCCGGCATCACCGGCCTCGAGGTGATCGGCCTCGACGCGGTTCCCGAGTTCCCGGAGGAACCCGAGACCGGAGCGACCTTCGAGGACAATGCGCTGATCAAGGCGCGTTCCGGCGCGCGGGCCACCGGATTGCCCTGTCTGGCAGACGATTCCGGCATCACCGTGGATGCTCTCAACGGCATGCCGGGTGTCTTGTCGGCCCGGTGGTCGGGACGCCACGGCGACGACGCGGCGAACAACGAGTTGCTGCTCGGCCAGATCTCCGATGTGCCCGATGACCGTCGTGGTGGCGGCTTCGTCTCGGCGTGCGCCCTGGTCCGGCCCGACGGGTCGGAGGTGGTGGTTCGCGGCGAGTGGCGCGGGGTGATCCTGCGGGAACCGCGCGGCCCCAACGGGTTCGGCTACGACCCGTTGTTCGCACCCGACGATGAGGTGGCGGCCGGGCGGTCGGCGGCCGAACTCGACCCCGCCGAGAAGGACTCGCTGAGTCATCGCGGAAAGGCGTTGGCGCAGTTGGTTCCCGCACTGCGTGATCTGGCGGATTCCTAGGACTCGTCGGGCCGAGGTTGCGATGTGGCTCGCCAGGCGAGCCAGATCGCAACCTCAGGCCGTCGTCGAGTTGTGCACGCTCAGCATTCGGGTCACGGAGTCCGGCCAGCGATAGCGAGTGGCACGTTCACGAGCAGCCCGTTCGCGGTCGGGTTGCGGCAGGGACAACACCCGCTCGATCGCGTCGGCGAAACCCGAGCCAGAGTTCTCCGACACCGCGCCACAGGTGTCGTCGACGAGTCCGGCGACCGCCGAGGACCGTGATCCGACCACCGGCGTGCCGGCCGCGAGCGATTCGAGCGCCGAGAGGCAGAACGTCTCGTGTGGTCCGGGCGCCAGCGAGATGTCGGCGCTGGCGAGCAGCGACGCCACCCGATGACGGTCGCCGACATGTCCGAGGAAGGTCACCGGCAGGCCGCGCGCCATCTGCTGTAGCGGCGTGCGCATCGGGCCGTCGCCGGCCACCACGAGGTGGGCCGGAACACCTTTGCGATGGAGGCGGGCCACCGCCGTGATGCTGCGATCGGCGCGTTTCTCCACCGACAGCCGCCCACAGTGCGCGATCAGGGTGCCATGACCGCCCGTCCATCGGGTGGTGAGATCGGGGTCGATGTGGCGGGGATCGAAGACGTCGAGGTCCACTCCGAGGGGCGCGTGCACCAGGTTGTCGGCGCCGACACGGAGGAACTCTGCCGCGGCGAACTCGGTGGTGCAGACCACGGTGTCAAAGGATCGTGCGGTGTCGGCATTGGCGGCGTCGGCGAGTCGGCACGCGGCGACCGTGGGCATGAGTTGGGCCAGCAGACGGTCGAGACGCTCGTGCGACACCATCGTCGCGTGGACGTCGCGGCGCCTGGCCCAGCGCCCGAATCCCCGCAGCGTCAACCGATCCGACACCTCGATGGCGTCGGGTCGCAAGGAGTCGAGGATGCCGGCCACCCGCCGCGCGGACGCCAGCCGGTACCCGCCGGAACACGGAATGCGGGCCGCCGGAACAGAGATCCGCGTCACGCCGGAGGGCAGGAGTTCCTCGTGTGGATGACTGCCGGGCACCACCAGGACGACCTCGTGCCCGGCGGACACATACCCGGCGCCCCAGCGGTCGACAGCTGTTCGGAGGCCACCGGAACGGGAGCCGTAGAAGTTCGCGAGTTGGACGATCCGCATCCGCCCAGTCAGCCGGAGGGCGGTGAATGGGGTGCTGCGACGCTCTTAGCGCAGGTTGAACTGCGTCTTTACTTCCTTGGTGCGGATGTGCTCGACCCAGAACGACAGGAACGGGATGGTGCCGGCGATCGCGGTGACGATGATCTTGCCCAGCGGCCAGCGGACCTTGATGGACAGATCGATGGCGCAGATGAGGTACACGAAGTACACCCAGCCGTGCACGATCGGGACGAAGTCCAGCGAGTCGTTGCCGAAGCCGTACTTCATGATCAACTCGGCCACCAGCAGGAGCAACCACAGGCCGGTGATCCACGCGAGCACGCGATACCGCAGCAGTGCGCTCTGGACCTTCTCGACGGGGGTCGTCACCTCGGCGGGTTCGGCTGTTTCGGTCACCGGGTTCCTCTCTGCGATGCGTTCGGAGCGTCGTCGGATAGGGGCTGATCCTGTGCGTCGAGCTCCGCGAGATAGCGGTTGTAGTCAGCCAGCGCGGAATCCTCGGCGGCATCCGGCCTCGCGGCCAGCGACGATGCGCTGGGCGTCGTCGGACGCTCCGGCAGCAGGCCGTCGGGGATCTCGGTGACCCCCTTGGCGCGTACCGCCTGCGCGCGTTGTTCCTCAGGAGCGCGCTCGAGGACCACGAAGCGACGGTAGGCGTAGATGACCGCCACCGCGAATGCCGGCCACTGCAGCGCATACCCCAGGTTCTGGGCGGTTCCCGACGACGATTCGTAGCGATCCCACTGCCACCACGCAAGCGCCAGACACGCCAACGCCGCCACCGCGACCAGCACGATGAGTGCCGGACGATGGGTGCGGCGGGGGGTCGACGACATACCCTCGACGGTACCTGGCCTGCACCGATCGACGCACAGGCGGTAGGGTTGGCTCGGCCACACCGGTGGTCATGCGCGAGTGGCGGAATTGGCAGACGCGCTGGATTTAGGTTCCAGTGTCTACGGACGTGGGGGTTCAAGTCCCCCCTCGCGCACCGCTCGGTACTCGTCAGGGCCGCGACGCCGGGCACCGCGACGCCCGTGGGTTGTGGGGCGACTCGCATTCGCCGCGCAATCCGTATGCGTTGAACGCAACAGCCGGCGGGCCGGCGTCGACCGGGTGGTCGCTGACGATCGCGGCACGGACGGGCCGTCCATCACTCCACCGGCCCAGGTAGCGCAGATCGGCGTCGCAGTCACGACCGGTAAGAGAACAGCTTTGCAGGGCATCGCCGGTACGGAAGATTCCGTAGAACCGGATGGCATCGTTCGGAGCGAGAATGCTGTTGGGGGACAGGTGTGTCGCGTCGAGCCGCGTGAGCGGTCCGCGGATATCGCTGCGCACCAGCACATGTACCTTCTGATCAAGCGGGACGGTGTAGGCCGCGAACTCCTCGATGCCGACGCGGGTGTCGAGAATGTCGTCGTGGTCGTAGTTCTCCACGACGATGCGCGTGTGCGGGGGCACGGTGATGGGGCCGTCTCCCACACCGGTTGCGAACGCCGGTGCGAGTTGGAACAGCCATAGTGCCGAGGTTCCCCAGTGTGGTGCGACAGCTCATTGCGCCAGGTAGAGGACGGCGCCGCCGCCCATCGAATGTCCGACAAACCCCACGCGGCTGAAATCGCCACGGGGAGCGAGGCTCTGCGCAACCGCCAGGCCTGGTCCTCCTCGCATGAACGGACGGCGCCGAGCGGCATGGTCCGTTGGCCCCGAGGCCGTGCGTCGGCTGTGGTGGTGGCCGGAGTGGTTCCTCGGCTCGGACGTCGGGAACAGCAGGCTCATCCGGATGATCCGCGATGCCGACGCCGATCCCGTGATGGCGAACCGGTCGCCCGGTGCGCTTGATCACCTCTACGTCGTCAGCGGTGGGATCGAGGTGGGCCCGGTCGGGGACACAGTGATCCTGGGCGCTGGTGACTTTGCGCGATACCCCGTCGACGTTCCTCATCTACGCCGGTGCGTGACGAAGTCGGCCGTCGCGCATGTGGTCACGACTCTGCCGCAACTCCACCAGTTCGACGCTCGGCCGTCATGAGCGAGGCTGCCGACGCCGAGGGTCGTCGGGTGAACGGAGGAATGTGCTCGTGACCGGGGGCCACGGGACCCGCGGGCGCCTACGCTGCACCGTGGACAAACCCGAGCGGATGGACCGACGAGAGGTGGCGGAAGTGACTCGGAATTCAGTGATCAGACGGAGCATCGGGGCGATGCTGTTCGCGGGTGCGATCGGTGCCGCGGTGGTGGCACCGGGACAAGCGTCGGCGGCGCCACACAACGAAACGGCGCCGGGGTCCAGCGTTGTCGATCAGATCCCCGGGCGGCACGACGCGGCATCGCGGTTCGTCGGCACCTGGACCGGGCACGGCCGGGGTATCACCCTGTATCCCAATGGATTCGCCAAGGTGTCCCTGGCATCGGGTGCCGCCAACTGGGAGCGTTGGGATGCTCGCTGGCGTCCTGCTGGGCGCGGTATCTCGGTGACGTACGTCAAGCGCACCGCGAGCCAGGGTTACGTCGGGACGGGCATCCACCGGGGTACCCAGTGGTACGGCTCGCTCAAGCGGGTTCGCGGTCATACCGTGCTCGAGTTCAACCGTCTGTCCGGCATCTATTGGTGCACCCCGCGCGGCAACAACGCGGGCCTCTGCGGTGCATGAGCCTCGCAGTGATGCGACCCCCGGTCAGTTGACGGTGGGGACGGTCAGACCGGGAATCTGCGGGAGTCCGGGGACCATCGGCGCCGGCCGCTGAGCGGACCGGCGCGGCGCGGTCGAGCGACTCGCGTTCGGCGAACTCCGACGCGGTGTCGAGGTCGGTGTGGACGCCGATGTCGAGGTGGGCTTGGTCGCCCGGTCACGGTTGTTCTCCGCACCGCGGCCGGTGCCGGTGGTGTCGTCCTCGCGCAGGCACATCGAGCGAACCGCGTTGTGGTAGTTGATGAGTCCGTAGGTGAGCGGCGGCGTACCGAGCTGTGCGATGACGCGGGTGGGGGACAAGAAGCCCACCGTCGGCGAACCGAGTACCTGGCCCTCCAGCAGACCGCCGACGGTGGCGAACAACGAAACCGACAGGTACCAGGTGTAGTACACGGCGGTGATCGACTTCGTCACTGTCAGATCGGCGAGTGGAACGGTGGCGCGCAGATCGTCGCCCTGCCCGATGTTGTGGCCGAGGCCGAGGATGATGTCGAGCGGCGCTCCGCCCACGTAGGGGATGAATCCGCCGAGGACCGAGGCGATCTGTTCGGCGTCGCTGAAGTCGGCCGGGTCGGCCGGGATCAGGTTCAGCGGGATCTGGGTGTGGCGCATGCCGTTCAGGATGCGGTTGGCCTCGGCGCGGATCGTCCGTTTCTGGGCGGCGGTCTGCGCCAGCGACTGTGCGTACTCGCTGGTGCGGGTGACGATGCGGCTCAGTGACAGTTCGCTGATCGGCTTGCAGGTCTCGTCGTCGGCGAGCGCGAGCTGATTGGCGGTCTCTTGAATGATCGGTGCGATCGGGATGTCGAAGGCCACCGAGTCGCTCGGCCGTCCCGCCTCGGCCATCTGCTCGTCGGTCACCTGCGCCACACACTGATTGATCATCGTGTTGGAGATCAGCTGGTAGAGGCGCTGCACACCGATCTGACCGCCGAGGGTGACGATGCTCAGCAGGGTGTTGTAGGTGACGTAGCCCTGGAAGGCCGAGAGCGGCGTGTTCGACAACGGGCTGCCGAGGAACGGCATCAACCCGGTGATCACGCGGGCCGGCGCGATGATCGTGGCGAAGATGTAGGTGAACGCGGTCTCCACGGCCTGGCTCACCGTGATGTTCTCGAGCGCGATCGCCTCACTCTGCCGCCCATCGCGGATCTTGAGGAGATCCGACACGATCAGTTGCGAGATCGGGCCGCGGTACAGGGTGCCGTTGTCGTTGCGATCCGCACCGAGCGCCATCGGATTCTCCGTGACGGCCAGCGTCGACACATGGATACGCTCCATGTCCCGATGTGCCTGGGCGCGTTGAGCGTTGGCCGTGGCCCTGAGGTTCGGCGGCAGGGTCGGGTAGAGGATTCGAAAAGCGAGTCATAGACCACCGACAGCGTGGTGAACTCGCCGCTCACGCAGGTGGTGTCCGTGCCCTCGTTCTCGGCGAGCGGGCGTAACAGCGAGCGTTTCGACTGCGCGATGCGGTCGATGCGTTCCTGATAGGTCTCGACCTTCGGCTTCTTCTTGTTGAGCTGGCTGCCGTGCGAGACCGGTGACGTGATGCCCTGGTAGGGCGTCTGCGATACGACCGCCGCCGACCCGTTGGCGGTGCCCGTCGCCATGCAGAGGCGCAAGAGTGGCCACGGCGGTGGTCCGGACAAACCATTTTCTTGCCTGACCCGAACCACGACGGCGTTCTTGCACGCTCACTCCCTGCACTTTCACTCGTATTACCCCCCCCGAGCCCCGCGATGCGTCCCCGACGTGACCGCCCGACAGGCCGACTCAGCCTGAAAGGAAAGTTACCCTGAGTAACTGTTACCTAACGGCGTCGCGGTGGGCTGTGTCACTCGGCATCGAAAGCCCGATGACCCCGCTGGTTGCGGGGTCATCGGGGGATGGTTCGCCGAGTCGTCAGGTGCGAGGCTCAGTTGCGATACTTCGCCACGTACTCGCCCATGGTGGCGAGCTGATAGCGCGACACCTCGTGGGCGTTCTCGTTCTCGGCGAAGACACTCGAGACCATGACGGAGTCGTCGCGATCGTAGAAGCCGATCTCGCCCAGGGTCGAGAAGAACTCGTCCCAGTTGACGTCACCATCGCCGATCTTGAGGTGCTGGTGGACGCGTACGGCGTTGCCCGGCGGGTTGGTGATGTACCGAAGTCCGTGCGACGCATGGTGATCCATGGTGTCGGCGACATGCACCAGGCGCAGCATGTCGCCGGCCGTGGTCATGATCTCGCGCATGTTGCCGCCCATGTGGAAACCGTGACAGGCCACGTACACCATGCCGATGTTGGGGGAGTTGACACCGCGGATGACGCGAATGGCGGCCAGCCCGTCTTCGACGAAATCGTCGGGGTGCGGGTCGATGCGGACGTCGATGCCCTCACGCTCGATGATCGGCAGCAGTTCCTCCATCGAACGGTAGAACGCGCGCTCGGACTCCTCCGGCTTCTCCGGGCGCCCGGAGAACTCGGTGTTCATCACGTTGACGCCCAGGTCGACGGTGATCTGGATGGCACGCTTCCAGTACCGGACGGCGGCCTCGCGGGCGTCCTCGTCGGGGCCCGACCAGCGCAGCACCGGCAGGACCGAGGCGATCCCGACCCCGGCGTCGGCGCATGCCTTGCGGAATTTCGCCACCAGGGCGTCGTCGGCCTTGGGGTGGTTGTAGAACGGGATCATGTCGACGTGCGGGGTCAACTGCAGGTACTCGAAGCCGAGTTCGGCGACCACGGCGGGCAGTTCGAGCAGCGAGTGACTGTGGTGGAACGGCGTGGGATCGAGTGCGACCTTCATGATGATGATCTCCTTCAGCTGAAGCGGACCGCGGGAATCCCGCAGCCGCCCAGATACTTACGGGTGCGCTGGGCGATGGGCAGCGGGGCGTCCACCGCACACGGGTACATGTCCTGTTCGACGATGGCGAAGATGTCGATGTCGAGACCGGCCACGGCGTCGAGCAGCGGCGGCATCTCCGGGATACCGCGCGGGGGCTCGGTCATCGCCCCGAGCTTGACCGCCTCGCCGAACGGCAGATCGTCGGCGGCGACCTTGGCACGCACCTCCTCGTCGACCTGCTTGAGGTGCAGGTAGCCGATGCGCTCAGGATGCTTGGTGATGATGGCGAGATTGTCTCCGCCGCAATAGCTCACGTGTCCGGTGTCGAGGCACAGGTTCACGAACTCGCCGTCGGTGTTCTCCAGGAAGCGGTAGATGTGCTCCTCGGTGTCGACGTGGCTGTCCGCATGCGGATGGTATTGCGCACGCACGCCGTACTTTTCGAACATCGCCTTGCCGAGTTCGTTCATGCCCTCGGTCTTCTTGCGCCACTGCTCGTCGGTCAGGTCGCGGTCCTCGAGGACCGCACCGCTGGCCGGGTCACGCCACATCTCCGGGATGACCACCACGTGCTTGCCGCCGACGGCGGCGGTCAGCTTGGCGACGTCCTCGATCTGCGACCACACCGCATCCCACGAGTCGTCCTGATGCAAATGCTCGAAAACCGTTCCGGCCGAGAGCTTCAGGCCGCGCTGACCGAGCTCGTCGAGCAGGCGGGCCGGGTCGGTGGGCAGATAGCCGTACGGGCCCAGCTCGATCCACTCGTAACCCGACGCCGAGACCTCGTCGAGGAACCGGGTGTAGGGGGTCTGCTGGGGGTCGTCGGGGAACCAGACGCCCCAGGAGTCGGGTGCGGAGCCGACGATGATGCTGCTCATGATGTGTGTCCTTTCAGGGGTGGTGCCGATTCAACCGACGGAGTTCAGTGCGGGGTAGGTGATCTGCTCGGCTTGGCCGGTGCGCAGGGAGGTGGCGGCGGCTTCGGCGATCGCCTGTGCCTTGAGTGCCTCGTGCAGCGACGGGCCGATCTGGGTGCCGGACGCGACCGCGGACACGAAGTGATCCAGGGCGCTGCGGTAGGTCGGGGCGACCCGCTCGAACCACCCCGGGTGCAGGCCGTCAAGAGTGACCTGGCCACGTCCGTAGCGTGTCACCGCTCCGGTGCGCTGACGGTCGGATTCGGCCATCCCGTCGGAACCGAGGACCTCGATCCGCTCGTCGTAGCCGTAGGCGGTGCGGCGGACACTGTCGATCTGCACCAGGGTGCCGCTCGGCATCCGCAGCGTGACGGCGGAGGTGTCGACGTCGCCGAGATCGGCCATCCGCGGGTCGGTGAACACCGTTCCGGTGGCGTACACCGATTCCGGGTCCTCACCGGTGATCCAGCGGGCCAGGTCGAAGAAGTGCACGGTCTGATCACGCATCTGGCCGCCGGACACGGCGATGTAGTCCAACGGGGGAAGCACGGGGCCGCGGGTGGTCATCTGAACGAGTTCGACGGTGCCCAGCGCACCGTCGCCCGCCAGGCGGGCGAGCTCGGCGTAGTCGCGGTCGAAGCGACGGTTGAAGTCGACCATCATCGGCCGGGCGTTCGCGCCGACCCCGGACGCGACCTCCGACACGACCTCGGTGGCCAGCTGCAGGTCGAGGTCGATCGGCTTCTCACACAGGCACGCCAGTCCGGCGGCGGCCGCGGCCCGCAGGTGTTGGGCGTGGGTGTCGGTCGACGACGCGATGAGCACGGCGTCGACGACGGCGGGGTCGAGGGCTTCGGCCACGTCGAGCGCGCGGGTTTCGTGCCGGTCGGCGAGTGCGACGGCGCGCGCGGTGTCGATGTCGGCGACACCCACGAACTCGACGCCCGGATGGGCCGCGAGGTTGGTGGCGTGGACGGAACCGATGAAGCCGGCGCCGATCAGGGACATACGGATCATGCTGATACTCCGGAGGTTTCGAGAGTGGACGGGGCGGGATCGGCCGGGACCGGGGTGAACGCGGTGGGTAGCCGGGCGCCACCGCGGGAGTGGGAGTCCACGACGGCTTCGACGAATTCCACGCCGATCAGACCGTCGATACCGGTGGGGTAGGACAGCTCACGTCGCGGCGGCGGCACGCCATCGCGTCGGGCCGTCCATGCCTCGGCGAGGTCGGCGTAGAAGTTGGCGAAGGCCTCCAGGAAGCCCTCGGGATGTCCGAGACCGGCCCGGGAGAGGCGCAGGGCGTCGTCGGACAGGCGTGGCGAACCCTCGACGAGGACCGTCTCGGTGCCGCTGTGGTCGCGGACGCGCAGCCGGCCGGGATCGTGGTGGTCCCATTCCAGCGCCGCGTGCTCGCCGAACACGCGGATGCGCAAACCGTGCGGATTGCCGGTGGCCACCATCGACGCCCACAGTGTGGCCCGGGCGCCGTCGGTCAGATCGAGACCCACGGTGGCGTTGTCGTAGACCGCGCGACCGGGTACCAGCGTGTCGAGGTGTGCCGCGACGAAGGTGGGTTCGAGACCACTGATGTAGCGGAGCAGATGCAGGGCGTGCGTACCGAGGTCGGCGACCACGCTCGCCCGGCCGCCCACCGCGGGGTCGGTGCGCCACCGGGCGCCGGGATGTTCGCCCGTCTCCACCGCCGTCGCGGCCCAGCCGGACGCATGCTCGACGGCGATGAAACGGATCGCACCCAGATCGCCGTCGCGCACCATCCGGGCTGCCTGCCGAACCATGGCATAGGCCGAATAGCAGTGCGGCACGGCGAGAATCGCCCCCGATGCGTCGGCGACCGCGACCAGCTCGCGCGACTGTGCGGCATCGAGGGTGAGCGGCTTCTCGCAGACCACCGAGATGCCCGCGGCGAGGAACTCCCGCGCGATCGCGTAGTGGCTGTCATTGGGGGTGACGATGACGGCGACGTCGATGCCGTCCGCCCGGGCGGCCTCGGCAGCGGCCATCTCGGCGGGGTCGCGGTACACGCGGTCGGATGACACGCCGAGTGTCGTCGCGAACTGCGATGACGCCGTGTGGTCACGGCCGAAGACACCGGCGACGAGTTCGTAGGTGCCGTCGAGGTTCATCGCCGCGCGATGGGTCTTGCCGATGTCGGCGCCCGCACCACCGCCGACCATTCCGGCGCTCAGCCGGTGGCGGACCTTCGCTGGGGTCATCGTCGGATGCTGCCTTTCATCTCGAGAACCGGGGGTTGTGGGACGAGCCCGGCTGGGACAATACTGGGACCGGTCCCACTCACCGTACGTGGTCGAGGTCACAAGAGCAATAGGATGGTCGATCGTGACAGAAAGCGAAGTACGCGCGGCCGGTAACGACCTGCGCCGGGCGGCGACGATCCGCGACGTCGCGGCGCACGCCGGCGTGTCCAAGTCGGTCGTCTCACGAGTGCTGCGCGACGAGCCGAATGTCAGCGAGGAGCGTCGCACCCGGGTACGCGAGGCGATGGCCGAACTGGGCTATCGCCCCAACTCGATCGCACGGGGCCTCTCCCAATCCCGGAGCGGCACCGTCGGAGTCGTGATCAACGACCTGCGCAACCCCTGGTACGTCGATCTTCTGGAGGGACTCGCGACCACGTTCGACGCCGTGGACATCGCTCCTCTGCTGGTCGATGCCCGCCTCGATCACCGGGTGGGACGCGACACCGTCGAAACGCTGCTCTCCCGCCAGGTGGACGGTCTGGTGGTCGTCGGTACCTCCGACGCGCGGGTTGCGGTGGAGCGCGCTGCCCGGTCGGTGCCGGTGGTGCTCGCCGGGACGGTTGAACCCGATCTCCCGACCGTCGACGTGGCGGTGGATGACGACCTCGTCGGCGCACGTCTGGCCACCGCCCATCTGCTCGGGCTCGGGCACCGGCGGCTCGCCCATCTGCAGGGGCCCGGTGTGGTCGGTGAGTTGCGCCGCAAGGGGTTCGAGGACACGGTGGCCGACGCCGGTGCGGTGGGGGTGGTGGACTACTCCGGTATGACCGAGGAAGGCGGCCATGCAGCGGCCGCCCGGCTACTCGACTCATCCGACCCCCCGACCGCGATCGTCGCGTTCAACGACATGGCCTGCCTGGGTGCGCTGTCGGCGGCCGACGAACGCGGGCTCTCGGTGCCGGGTGACCTGTCCCTGATCGGCTACGACGACACGCAGCTGGCCAAGTTGCGGCACATCTCGCTGACCTCGGTGGACAACGGAAACTTCACGGTCGGGGTGCAGGCGGCCAAGATGCTCCTCGCTCGCGCCGAACGACTCGACGCCCCGCGTCGGACCTATCGGCACACACCCGATCTGGTGGTCCGCCGCACCACGTCCGCCCCGCGCGCCGCCGGCTGAACCCGACGTCGTCCGGCACCGGCTCGGTACGCTTTGCGGGTGCCCCCCGCTGCCCACTCGTCTGCTGCCCATTCGTCCGCTGCTCCCTTGACCGACCCCGCCGTCGTCGACGCTCTCGGGGTGGATCTGCGATCCGCCGGCTACTCCGTGGACGGCGTCGCCGCCTTTTTGCCCGACGATGTCAACGCGGCACTGGGGCGCGGGGTCTGGTGGCCGGCTCTCGCCCTCACCCGCGGTGTCGACGCTGCCGTGGCGCCGCTGGCCACCATCATCCGCCTGTTCATCCTGGGCTCGGAGGAACCGGAAGAGTTGGTGGCGCAGTCATTTCCGTCGCTGACAGCCCAGGCGCTGATCGGTGCGGGTGTGCTCGAGCGGGTTTCCGGCGGTCTGCTGCGAGCATCGCTCGACATCCGGCCACATGGCGACGATCAGCGCGAATACCTGGTGATCTCCGATCAGGACGCGGCGATGCGGTCGGGGCCGGTCGCCCACGACCATGTGCTCGGTATCGGTGGGGCGTCGGTGTCGTTGGCGCGCGCGATCATCCGCGAACCGGTCGGCCGTGCACTCGACCTCGGCACCGGATGCGGAATCCAGGCCCTGCACCTCGACGGCCACTGCGCGGAGATCGTCGCGACCGACACCAACGACCGCGCCCTGCGACTGGCGGCCGCGACCGCCCGGATCAACGGGATGTCGTGGGATCTGCGCGCGGGCAGCCTCTTCGAGCCGGTCGAGGGTGAGCGCTTCGATCTCATCGTGTCCAACCCGCCCTTCGTGGTGGGGGCGGGAGACCGCGATTACATCTACCGCGATTCCGGAATGGCGGGAGATGCGTTGTGCGAGAGTCTTATCCGAGGGATTCCCGATCACCTCAACCCGGGTGGCACGGCTCAGTTGCTCGCGAACTGGGTGATCGGCGAGGGAGTCGACTGGCGAGACCGCGTGCGCGGCTGGCTGGACGGAACGGGACTCGACGCGTGGGTGGTGCAACGCGAGGCCGCCGACCCGATCGACTACATCTCGCTGTGGCTTTCCGACGCGGGGGAGCGGCCGGAGGATTCCGCCCGTCGCGGCGCCGACTGGCTGGCGTTCTTCGAACAGGCCGGCATATCGGCAATCGGCATGGGGGTCATCACCTTACGCGCACCCGACGAGCCCGGCCGGCGCGCGCCGGACGTCGTCATCGAGGAGATCACCGGTGCCGGCGAGGAGGTCACCGGCTTCGAGGCCCAGGCATTCCTGGCGCGCCGGACGTACCTGCGAACGACCTCCGACGATCAGCTCATGCGACGCCGGTTGACCACCGCGCCCGTCTTCCTGGAGGACCAGTCGCTCCCCGGATCAGAAGGCTGGCAACGGGTTTCGGCCACAGTCCGCCGCCCGGGCGGGCCCGGTGCGGTGCTCGGCGTCGACGAGGTGTCGCGCGCGCTGCTGGCCGGCTGCCGCGGCGAGGTCCCGCTGGGGGTCCTCATCGACCTCCTCGCCGGACACCACGGCGTCGACGCCGATGCCCTCGCGCAAGCGGCGCTGCCGGTGGTGCGGGAGGCGATCGGTCGTGGAATCCTCTACGAGGCAGAGTGATTCACGTTCTGGTGAGCCGCCGTCACCCCGGCGGATTCGTGGTCAGGGAGCGCTGCGGGCTGCGCCGGTGGATCCAGACTCAGCCCGCCGCGAAGGTCCGGTCGAGTGCTGCGGAAAGGTCGGCGCGGAGGTCGTCGGCGTCTTCGAGACCCACCGAGAACCGCAGGTGACCCCAGCGGCGGAACTCGTCGGGGTAAGCGGCCACGCGCGGGCCGTCGGTTCCCACATGGACGATGAGTGATTCGTCGTGTCCGAGCGAGACCGCCGAGGTGACGATCTGCAGGTGGGAGACGAAGCGGTTCTGGGTGGCCGAGTCGCCGCGCACCGCGAAGGCCATCATCGCGCCGTGGCCGCGCCCACCGAATTGCCTTGTCGCCAGGTCATGTTGCGGGTGCGACGCCAGTCCGGGGTAGGCGACGTAGGCGATGCGCTCGTCCTCGGCGAGGAACTGCGCCAGCGTGGCGGCGGTGTTCTGGTGCTGGCGCAGGCGCAGCGGCAGCGTGATCGAGCCGCGGGCGATCAGCCAGGCGTTGAACGGCGAGATGACACCCCCGACGTCGACCATCGCCTGGGCGCGGATGGGATCGAGCAACTCGGTACGGCCGAGGATCGCGCCGCCCATCGCGTCGCCGTGACCGTTGATGTACTTCGTCAGCGAATGCACCACGAGATCGGCCCCGTCGGCGAGTGGCCGGTAGAGCGGGGGCGGTGTGAAGGTGGAGTCCACCACCAGCAGGGCATCGGCGTCGTGGGTGACGGCGGCAAGGGCGGCGATGTCGGCGATCTTGGTCGTCGGGTTGGCGATGGCCTCGACGATCATCATCCGGGTGTTCGGCCGGAAAGCGGCGCGGACCGCGTCCGAATCGGTGACGTCGACGAAGGTGGCCTCGATGCCGTACTTCTCCGGCAGCAGTCGCGACCACAGTTTCCACGTCGCCTCGTAGGTCGTGTCGGAGACCACCACGTGATCACCGGTGCGCAGCAGCGTGAAGAACACCGCGTGCAGCGCCGCGACCCCCGACGCCAGGACCACCGCGTCCTCGGCGTGCTCCATCGCGGCCAGCTTGGTCTGCAGCGCAACCTGATTGGCCCCGCTGTTGCGGGTGTAGAAGAGCTGCTCGGTGCCCGACCAGTCGAGTGTCTCGGGATTGTCGGGCAGGTGATATGAGTTGGCCATGGTGATCGGCGTGCGGACCGACGGGCCGCTGCTGTCATTGCCGCTGTGCACGCTCATGGTCATATCGCCGGTCATCGGGATACTCCTGCGGTCATTGGGTCCCTCGACCGCTCGGGGTCGTCGGGATCGCGGGGTTCGGGATCGTGTGGTTCGGGACCCCGGGATCGGGAGACCGGGGCGTCGGGAGCCACCGAAAGGTCACCCGTGGTGTCCGGCGCGGGCCGGCGCCGACCTCGTGGGTTCCCGCGGTCGAACATCGACGACGCCAGGATCATCGGGACCCGGTGGAGCTTGTCGATGTGCGCCGCACGACGGACCTCGGCCCATCCCCAGCACAGACCGAACACGAGCAGGGCCGCCGCAGCGGCGGTGTTCTTGGTCCACGGCTGATGGGCCACGTGCAGTGGCACCATCACCAGCGCGACCGCCTGGATGACGTAGGAGTCCAGACTCCTCGCACCGGTCATCACGAGTGGGCGCAGCCAGTCGCGGTGCATCCACTTCAGGACCAGCCGGAACACGCCGTAGATCGCGGCCACGGCGATCCACGCCCCGATCGCGCGGGCGGGCGCGAAGTCGAGTTTGTCGGCGAAATGCGGTTCCAGGTGCGCCAGCGGGCCGGTATCGATGACATGACGGAAGATCATGGCGACCCCGTACGCGGCGGCAACGATCGCGACGAGCCACCTGTCGATGTGATCGCGAAGTCGCCATCGTTCCCAGTTCCAGCCGACGACGAGGGCCGGGATGAACATGATCTGCCACGCCGCCCAGTTCTCGGTCCGCGGGGCGGCTTTGTGGGCGGTGATGTAGAACCAGTCGGGGCTGTGGAACTGCGAGTACACGTACAGCGCGAGCGAGGCCCCCAGAACCACCGGCCACCATCCGCGCCGGAGCATCGGCAGCAGCACGAACATCGACGCCATCAAGATCATGTACAGCAGCAGGATGTTCCCGCCGATCGGCAGATACTGCATCGTCACGGCGAGCCGGAGACCGTCGGCCCAGGAGTCGATGGTGAGCAGACCGGTCAGCCAACGATGTCCGGCCATGGCCGCGGCGACCGCCACGAGCGCGATGGTGAGCTGGCACAGGTAGAGAACCGCGAGCCGTTTGATGAGCTTGAGGTAGGCGAACATCAGCGTGTGCCGATCGATCCAGCGGTGATACACCATCCCCAGCACCAGGCCGGACAGCATGACGAACACCGACATCCCGTCCACGTACGGAAAGGAATGCGTCGGGGTGGCGAGAATGGTTCCGGTCCCGAAATGCGCCGTGATCATGCTCCAGATGGCGAGGCCGCGGGTGGCGTCGATCGCCAGGTCGCGTCGCATCGTCTCCGGCTCCTTCATCGACCACACCCTAGTCGGCCCGGACACGCCGACGGCCCCGCGCCCCGGGTGTGTCCGGGATACGGGGCCGCCAGCAGACCGTCAGGTGTACAGATCGGCGATCGCGCGCTGATAGGACTCGTGGATCACGTTGCGCTTGAGCTTCATGGTCGGCG
The DNA here is from genome assembly GCF_000024785.1 of Gordonia bronchialis DSM 43247. Classification (NCBI taxonomy): domain Bacteria; kingdom Bacillati; phylum Actinomycetota; class Actinomycetes; order Mycobacteriales; family Gordoniaceae; genus Gordonia; species Gordonia bronchialis. The sequence goes on from NC_013441.1 coordinate 2,093,856, forward strand.
TCAGCTCGCCCGACTCGATGGTGAAGTCGGTGTCGAGGATCGCGAACTTCTTGATGGCCTCGGCCTTGGAGACCTTGGTGTTGGCCTCCTTCACCGCGGCGTCGATCTCGGCGTTGAGCTTCTCGTTCTTCGCGAGCTCCGCCAGCGGGGTGTCGGCGGGCAGATGGTTGCGTTCCAGCCAGCCCGGGACGGCTTCCGGGTCAAGGGTGATCAGGGACGCGATGAACGGCTTGTTGTCGCCGACCACCAGGCACTGGCTGACCATCGGATGTGCGCGGATCGCATCCTCGAGCTGTGCGGGGGAGACGTTCTTACCGCCGGCGGTGACGATGAGTTCCTTCTTGCGTCCGGTGATGTAGAGGTAGCCGTCCTCGAGCTTGCCGATGTCGCCGGTGTGGAACCAGCCATCCTTGATCGCGTCGGCGGTGGCCTCGGCGTTGCGCCAGTACCCGCCGAACACCACCGGACCCTTGAGAAGGATCTCGCCGTCGTCGTCGATGGCGACCGTCACACCGGGCACCGGACGCCCCACCGATCCCACCCGCTGATGCTCGTCGTTGTTGGCAGTGACCGCAGCGGTGGTCTCCGAGAGGCCGTAGCCCTCGTAGACCGGGATTCCGACGCCGCGGAAGAAGTGGCCGAGGCGCGCACCGAGCGGGGCGCCGCCGGAGATCGCGCCTTCGCAGCGCCCGCCGAGTGCGGCACGCAGCTTGCCGTAGACGAGGCGGTCGAACAGCGCGTGACGAAGTTTCAGGAGCAGACCGATGTTGCCCGACTCCATCGCCTTCGAGTATTCGATGGCGGTGTCGGCGGCCCGATCGAAGATCTTGCCCTTACCGCCGTCGTAGGCCTTCTGCTTGGCCGAGTTGTACACCTTCTCGAACACGCGGGGCACCGACAACACGTAGTGGGGCTGGAAGGTGCCGAGATTCTCGATCAGGTTCGGGATGTCGTTGGTGTGCCCGAGGATGACGCCGTTCTCCACACACCCCACCGCGACCACCCGCGCGAAGACATGTGCCAGCGGCAGGAACAACAGGGTGGACTTGCCTTCGGCGAGACCGGCGCCCACCGCATCCCGGGTGGCCGCACACTCGGCGAGGAAGTTTGCGTGCGTGAGTACCACACCCTTCGGCCGGCCGGTGGTCCCCGAGGTGTAGATCAAGGTCGCCGCATCCGACGAGAGCGCGTTGGCCTGACGACGATCGAGTTCGTCCTCGGGGAGCTTGGCCCCGCGCTTGGTGATGGTGGCCAGCGCGTGATCGTCGATGACGAGGGTCTCGCCGAGCGCGGGCGCCTCGTCGATGATGCGGATGTGCTTGGTGTACTGCGGGTGATTCTCGACGAAGAGGAGCTTGGTCCCGGAGTCCTCCAGAATCCACTTCACCTGGTCGGGCGCGGAGGTCTCGTAGATGGCGACGGTGGTGGCGCCGGCACGCCAGATGGCGTAGTCCAGGACGGTCCACTCGTAGCGCGTGGAGGACAGGATGGCCACCCGGTCGCCCGCCTCGACGCCCGACGCGATCAGTCCCTTGGCCACCGCGTCGACCTCGTCGGCGAAGTGCTTGGCCGTCACATTGACCCACTGACCGCCCGATTGCCGCTTGAACAGCGGCATCGTCGGCCGCTCGGACCGGTAGCGGAGGATCGCGTCGACCGTGGTCGCCTTGTCGTCCACGGTGAGATCCGACGGGGTGGCGTATTCCTGCTTCATGGCACTCCTGAGACGCGAAAGCCTGGACAAAACGGACACCGAGCGACTCGTGTGTGCGGACGCCTCGGATGTGAGTGGCACTGACAGTACCAGTATCCGTGGGGCGGATCACACGGCCCGAAGTGGGTGGCCACCAGACACTTCGCGCGCGATGCGACCAACCGGCCGCGCGCGGATTAGAGTTGTCACCGATGAATGAGACCAGCCGCGCATGAGCACCGACGATACCGCTTCCCCGTCCCCCGATGCGCCGGACGGTTTGACCTTCGACGACCTCGACATCGACTCCCGAGTCCGGGCCGCCGTCTCCGACGTCGGGTACGAGACCCCCTCGCCGATCCAGGCCGCCACCATCCCGCCGCTGATGGCGGGTCGCGATGTCGTCGGGTTGGCCCAGACCGGAACCGGCAAGACCGCGGCCTTTGCCATCCCGATCCTGTCGCGCCTGGAAGGTGCGGGTGACGGATCGGGTCCGCGTAAACCGCAGGCGCTGGTTCTCGCGCCCACCCGTGAACTCGCACTGCAGGTGGCCGAGGCCTTCGGCCGGTACTCGGCGCACATGCCCGAGGTGCGGGTCCTGCCCATCTACGGCGGTCAGAGCTACGGCGTGCAGCTCGCCGGGCTCCGGCGTGGCGCGCAGGTGATCGTCGGGACCCCGGGCCGGGTCATCGATCATCTCGATCGCGGCACCCTCGACATCTCCGAACTGCGTTTCCTCGTCCTCGACGAGGCCGACGAGATGCTCACCATGGGCTTCGCCGAAGACGTCGAGCGCATTCTGGCCGAGACACCGGACGACAAGCAGGTCGCCTTGTTCTCGGCCACCATGCCGAGTGCGATCCGCCGGCTGGCGCAGCGCTATCTGAACGATCCGCAGGAGATCACCGTCAAGTCCAAGACGGCGACGGCGCAGAACATTACCCAGCGCTATCTGCAGGTCTCCCACCAGCGCAAACTGGATGCGCTGACCCGTTTCCTCGAGGTCGAGACCTTCGACGCGATGATCGTGTTCGTCCGGACCAAGCAGGCGACCGAGGAACTCGCCGAGAAGCTGCGTTCGCGCGGGTTCTCCGCGGTCGCGATCAACGGTGACATGGCGCAAGCGCAGCGCGAACGCACCATCAATCAGCTCAAGAGCGGTGGCATCGACATTCTCGTCGCCACCGACGTGGCCGCCCGCGGACTCGACGTCGACCGCATCTCCCACGTCGTCAACTACGACATCCCGCACGACACCGAGTCCTACGTGCACCGCATCGGACGCACCGGGCGGGCGGGCCGCGCCGGCAATGCGCTGCTGTTCGTCTCGCCGCGCGAACGCCATCTGCTCCGCTCGATCGAGCGGGCCACGCGGTCGACGCTCACCGAGATCGGCCTGCCCAGCGTCGAGGACGTCAACGCCCAGCGGGTGGCCCGGTTCGCCGATTCGATCACCGAGAACCTGTCGTCGGACAACCTCGACATGTTCCGGCAGCTGATCGAGAACTATGCCCGCGACAACGACGTGGCGATGGCCGACATCGCTGCGGCACTCGCGCTCGAGACCCGCGACGGCGGGTTCCTGATGGCTCCGGACCCACCCGAGGGTGACCGTCCGCCGCGCCGCGAGCGTGCACCGCGCCGGGCCGGCGGCAGTTTCGCCACCTACCGGATCGCCGTCGGCCGCAAACACAAGGTGTCGCCCGGTGCCATCGTGGGTGCCATCGCGAACGAGGGCGGTCTGACCCGGGGTGATTTCGGCAACATCAGCATCCGGGACGACTTCAGCCTGGTGGAGTTGCCCGACGACCTCGACAACGAGACCCTCTCGGCGCTGCGGGACACCCGCATCGGCCGCAACCCCATCGACATCCGGCGCGATCTCGGGGCACCGAGGGCGCGGGGTGGGGCAAAACGAGGTGGACAGGGTCACCGCGGCGGCCGCGACGGTGGCGGCAAACGCGTCGAGGGCTGGGGCAAGCGCGGGAACCCGCGAGTCGCCGGGCGTGGTCGCGGCAATCACTGAGTGCCACGCGTCGGCTGCCCCCTGGCTGGGGTTCTGATCGGTTGCGGGGGCGCACCAGTGGGACGCAACTTGTCAGATCGAGATATTTCCGTAACCTTTTGAGGTGGGGCAGCGACGTACCGAAGAGACGCTGTAATCGCCAGCGCGAGAAACACACACGAGTTACAGGAAATGGTGAGTCACCAGTGTCAGTGGTGAATTCGATCTCAGCCGCCGAGGCCATCGACCACAGTCGTCACGGCGAGGCCGTGATGGTGGATGCACGCCCCCAGGTCATGCGACATCAGGGCAGCCTGCCCGGTGCGGTCGTGGTGGAGCCGGGTGATGTACCGGCTCGATTCACGCCCACGCCGTCGGGCACCTTCCCGGTGGTGCGCGACCGCGACACCGAGATCGCGGTGGTCTCCGTGCGTTCGCAGGCACCCCGGATCGCCGAACAGATCGCCGACCTCGGCTACACCAACGTCCGTTACGTCGACGGCGGATATCCGGCGCTGCGCTCCAACCCGACCGTCTGAGCCACCGCCTGCTCGAGTCACCCGCCGTGGCGAGTCGACGAGTCCCGCGCACCTGACCGGCGGCTTGGTAGCTTTGGGGTCCCGCCGGAGCCGCGCAGACGCAGGAGGTCGACACATGCAGGACGGTGCGCACGACGAGATCCGCGACCAGGTCACCCGCTTGGTGGGGTTCCTGCGTGAGCTCGTCCGCTCGCGCACCGAGTCCATCGCCGACGTCGACGCACAGCCCGGCGTCGTCTGGATCGGAGCGTCGACACCTCTGAGTCCGCGGACCTCGGCGGCGCCGGGTCAGGTGATCGTCGAGGCTCGGGAAGGATCCGGTGCCTACGACGAGCTCGATCGCCTCGTCGACGAACTCCACGAGAACCCCGACACGCTCGAACTCGTGGTGGCCAATGCGCTCCTGACGGTCGGCGAGGCGGAGAACGACACCGCCCCGCTGATTCGCGAGCACCTGCTCACCCAGCACGTCGTCGCCGAGCGCGACGGTGACGGGCTGATCCGCGTCAGTCTGGGTGGTGGTTCGGCACCGATGGTGCACGACACCCATTTCCTCGCCGCGATCGACGGTATCAACCTGTCCGGTGCGCTCAAGGCACGCACGGCGCTGTCCGAGCAGGCGAGCGTGCTGGGCACCAAGGTCACCGATCTGGTGGCGGACTGGATGAGCCGGATCGACATCGACGCCGATCGGGTGACGGTCGCACTGGATATGCGGCCGGCGATCGTGTTGCGCACCCGCGGGACCGCGTCGGCGCTGGCGTTCTACGACGCCATCCTGGCGAACCTGCGTGACCCGGCCGTGCCGGTACCGATGGGTCTGGCGCAACTCGTGCGACCCATCGAAGCGGCACAACGACTTTCGGCGCTCGAATCGACCGGCGCGATCGGCGCCGACGAGTTGGTGCGCGATGCGCTCTTCCCGCTGGCGTCCAACGTCGAACAGCGCGATGTCCTCGGTCGGCTCGGCGTCGACAGCGGGGTGGTGGTCGAGGGGCCGCCGGGCACCGGCAAGACCCATACCATCGCCAACGTGATGTCGGCCCTGCTCGCCAAGGGGCAGCGGGTGCTGGTGGTCAGCGAGAAGGCACATGCCCTGCACGTCCTGCGGGACATGCTCCCCGCCGACATCCGTGACCTGACGGTGTCCATCGCCGATGTCAGCCAGGACGGTTTCGACGCCGTGGTGCGCGGTGTCGAGGCACTCGCCCAACGCAAGTCCGTCTTCTCCGCACCGGTCGCCGACGCCGAGATCGACGATCTGTGCGCGCGCCGCGACCATGCGCTGACCCGCCGGGATCGTGTCCTGCGCGAGCTCTGGGAACTGCGGGCGGCGGAGACCGAGGTGCACGACTGGGTGGCCGGCGACTATCAGGGCACCGCGGTGCAGATCGTCCGGCAGGTCCTCGCCGACGCCGAACGGTTCGAGTGGCTCCCGGGCCCACTCGACGGCGGTGTTCCTCCGTTGGACAGCGAGGAGTTCGATGGGCTCGTCGCCCTGCTGCGCAGTACCGGTGGGTCCACCACCCGTCTGACGCAACGTTTTCCGAATCTCGCCGAGCACTTGCCGGATCCGGTGGTGATGGATCACATCTGCGCACGCATCGCGGGCCGACCGCAGGAGCCGATGACCGGAACCGGGTCGCTGCTGTCGGTCCTCGACGGGGTCGACAGTGCTCGTCTCATCCGGATCAAGGAGCTGTGTGAGCAGCTCGCGGTCACCTCGGCAGAGGTCGGGTCCTTCCCGGCGCCCGTCGTCGATATGGCCGACCGGCTGCTCGCCGGGCAGGCGGCGCACCTGTGGTCGCGGGTGACGACGCTGTCACCGGTGATCGGGGCTGCGGCGCAACGGGATCGGGATCTCGGTGCGCACACGGTGGTGGTGGACGGCGCCGGACCCGGTGACGCCGCCATCTTCGACGCAGCGGCCGATCATCTCCGCGATGGCGGGCAGTGGCGGGGCAGGTTGCGCCGCTCCGCGCAACAGCGCGCCGTCGAGGAATCCGGGATCCGGGCCACCGTGGACGGCCATCCGCCCACCGACGAACGGTCCCTGCGTCGCGTTGCCGACCACCTGACCGTCGTCGAAGCCGTGCACCAGGCACACCGGCTGCTCGCCGATCTGCACGTCCCGGTGGACACCTCGGGCTCGCGGTCGGCTCAGCTCAATCAGCTCGTGCGGCTTGATCATCAGCTTGCCTGGATCTCGGATCTGGTGGCCGGACGCGACCGGCTGGTCCGCGAACTCGAGGCGATCAGTCCCGGTGGGCCGCGGCCCCGCAGCGTCGACGAGGTGGCGCGCGTCGCCGGAGAGGCCCGGTTGATCGCGGCGACCAACGACGCCGTCCTGGCCGAACAGGAGCTCGCCGAATGCGCATATGCGTTGTCGGCGGAGGTGGAACGGGGTCCGTCGCCCGAGGGGGATGCGCTGGTGGCCGCCCTCGCACATGCCGATGCCGATGCGATCCGTTCGGCGCGGCGGGCCTTTGTCGCGGCGCGCGCCGAGTACGACGATCAACTCGCCGTCGACCTGCTGGGTCTACGACTGCGCGCCAAGGCCCCCGACCTGTATGCACAACTCGTGGCGACCGCCGATGATCCGGTGTGGGACAAGCGCGGTCGTGACCTGTCGGCGGCCTGGTCGTGGCGGCGGGCGCACACGTGGGTACTCGAACACAGTGATCCGGAGGCGGAGTCGCGGTGCCAGGACGAACTCGACGGCATCGAGGTGGATCTGGCTCAGGTCACCACCAAGCTCGCCGCCGCACGTGCCTGGCGTGCATCGGTGCAGCGAACCAGCGTGACCCAGATCCAGGCACTGCAGTCCTACCGCGACCACATGATCAATCTCGGCAAGGGATCGGGCAAGCATGCCAATCGATTTCGGTCGGCGGCGCGGTCTGCGATGGCCGAGGCCGCCGGTGCCGTCCCGGCGTGGATCATGTCGATCAGCCAGGTGGCCGAAACGCTGCCGCCACGACCGGACCAGTTCGACGTCGTCATCGTCGACGAGGCCAGCCAGGCCGACATCACCAGCGCGTTCCTGCTCTGGCTGGCGCCGCGGGTCATCGTCGTCGGCGACGACCGACAGTGTGCGCCCACCGGTTTGACCGGGACCACGCTTGATGATGCCTTTGCCAAACTCGACGCGCAGCTGCCGGATCTGCCGGCCTATCTGCGGGACGGTCTCACCCCCCGGTCTAGCCTGTTCTCGTTGCTGCGCAGCCGATTCGGACACGTCGTCGGTCTCCGTGAGCATTTCCGGTGCATGCCCGAGATCATCGAGTACTCCTCACGCCAGTTCTATCGTGGTTCACCGCTGATCCCGGTGCGTCAGTACGGTGCCAACCGGCTCGATCCGCTGCGCACGGTCCGCGTCGAGGGCGCGGCCACCGGTCAGAAGTCGGCTCTGGTCAACGAGGCCGAGGCGAATGCCATCGCAACCGCAGTCGCGGACTGTCTTGCCGACTCCGCTTATGACGGAGCAGATTTCGGTGTCATCGCGCTGCAGGGAACCAAGCAGGTCGACATTCTCGAGCGGGCCCTGCGCAGTCGGATCGATGCCCAGCAGTGGCGGGAGCGTCGGATACGAGTCGGGTCGCCGCCGGATTTCCAGGGCGACGAGCGTTCGGTCATCTTCTGCTCGATGGTCGTCTCCGATCCGTCGGCCGTCACCGCGCTCACCCGTGCGGAATCGCAGCGACGATTCAACGTGGCCGCATCGCGGGCGATGGATCAGCTGTGGTTGTTCCACTCGGTCGACCTCGACGACCTGAGCCCGCGCGATCTGCGCTATTCGTTGCTGGGCTACCTGCAGGCCAACGCCGGACCGGTGATCGCCCCGATGCCCACCGGCGTACCCGACGACGAACGTGTCGAACCGTTCGACGATCTGCTCGAACAGCGGGTGTTCAACCGGCTGGCCGCCCTCGGCTATCATGTCACGCCGAAGATGGTGATCAACAACCGGATGATCGATCTGGTGGTGCTGGGTGCCGACGCGCGAATGGCCGTCGAATGTGACGGCTCCGAGTTCCGCAGCACGGGCCGGCAGGCGCGTTCGGATCTCGAGCGCGAGCGTGAATTGCGCCGGTGCGGTTGGGAATTCGCGCGCGTTCGGGCCTCGGAGTTCGAGCTCGATGCCGATCGTGTGATGGCCACGGTGACAGCCGCTCTCGATGCTCGCGGTTGCAAGCCCGGCTCGGTGGGGGCGGCGCCGGCCGTCGACGTGGCACAGGCGCCGACGTGGGAGCCGATCGATCTCAGCGCAGGGGAGTGACGCTGCCCGGTCGATGAGTTCTGCTGCACGGTCGACGATTTCGTGCGCACGGTCGACACTAGCTCAGGCGACGGACGAGTCCGGGTAGGCCGGTGGCGGCCGTCATGGCGATCCGGTGTCGCGCGATCGGGCTGAGCGCGGAGGGCTCGGGGTTGACTTCGATCACCGGGATGCCCTCGCGCGCAGCGCGTTCGGGTAATCCGGCCGCCGGGTAGACGATACCGCTCGTACCGACGACCAGGACCACGTCGCTGCCACGGAACGCCTGTTCGGCACGTTCCCAGGCCTGCGCCGGCAGGGCCTCGCCGAACCACACGATGCCGGGACGGACCAGGCCGCCGCAGAACGAACAGGACGGTGGGGGGATGCGTCCGCCGTCTCCGATCGCGTCGATCCCGATGGTGTCGGGTGCCTCGTCGAGCGACGGGCCGGGAGCGTAGGGACGTCCGCACACCGCGCACCGCGGTGCGAAGAGACTGCCGTGCAGGTGGCTGATCACCTCGCTGCCGGCCCGCTCGTGCAGATCGTCGACATTCTGGGTGACGACCATGACCGTGCGCAGCCCGGCCAGGTCGACCAGGGCGAGGTGTCCGGCGTTGGGCCGGGCAGCCCGCACCTGCCGGGCACGCCACGAATACCACCCCCACACCAGCGCCGGATCGCGGTCCCACGCCTCCGGGGTGGCGAGATCGGTCGGATCGAAGTTCTCCCAGAGCCCGGTCCGGGCGTCGCGGAAGGTTGCGATGCCGCTCTCCGCCGACATCCCCGCGCCGGTGAAGACGGTGACCCATTCGGCGTCCTGGATCAGCGCGACGACGTCATCGGGGATCTCCGGGGCGGATGTGTCGGCCATGGCGGTATCAGGCCGACTCGAGCGCCGCACGCAACGCAGCTGCGGTCGCGTCGGGATGCGCGTCGCGGCGCAGGATGAGCCCCTTGGCGAAGCTGAGCTTGTCGCCGTCGTGTCGCGGGATGACGTGCAGGTGCGTGTGGAAGACGGTCTGGAATGCCGCGCGGCCGTCGTTGAGGGCGAGATTGACGCCGTCGGCGGCCAGCGAGCCCGACCGCATCGCGGCGGCGATCCGCTGGCCGGCGTGGAACAGGGCCGAGCCGAGTGCCGGGTCGAGATCGGCGAGACCGGTCGAATGCACCCGGGGTACGAGCAGTGTGTGGCCCCGGGTGATCGGCCGGATGTCGAGAAAGCCCAGCACATCGTCGTCGGAGTAGATGATCCGGGCGGGCGAGGTGCCCGCGACGATGGCGCAGAAAACACAGCTGTCCATCACCCGAATCTAGTGGCGCCCGCGACGGTGTGAATCGGCACCACGCGCGGGGTGCGTCAGATCACATCACGATTTGATAACGGTCGACCGAGCGGGCGCTCGGCCTGCGGTTTTGCCCCTGAAACGGGGTGTGAACAGTGGTGATCAGCGGGGCTCGCCGACCCGGGTCGCGGGGGTCCGAAGTTACTCGCGCGGTTACCGGTGGGTATACCCGGCGGTCACCGACAAACATGAGGAATCCCTCACTTTCGTGTGTCATCATTGGACTCACGTTCACGCCGACGATGACTCGCAGGTGAGTTGAAGTACGTCAATGTTGTTGAAAGACAGGCGTGTTCGGGTTTTCGTGCCCGTCAAAGGGTGCGGTACCCGCCCAACCCGAGAACCGAGCAGTGCGCACCGGCAGGCGCAGCAATGGCCGCTGGAGTCCGCCCCCCTGACTTTCAACCCCCGACCTCCATCGCAGCAGCCGACCACAGAGGAGACCTTGTGACCGTCGACCAATTCCGCACCGGCACACCGGGCGCCGCATCCGCAGAGCGTCCGTCCACCACCCTGATCGACCGGCTCGCGGCCGGCGAGCCGTACGCCATCAGCTTCGGCGGCCAGGGCGGTCCTTGGCTGCCCACGCTGGCCGAACTCGTGGTCGATGCCGATCTCGAGCACCGCATCGCCAAGATCGTCGAGGCGGCCGAGCAGCTGGTAGAGCCGGTCGTCGACGAGATCACTGTGGCCCGCGCCGACGGATTTCACCCGCTCACCTGGGTCCGGGCGCTCGACGCGGGGGAGCAGACCCCCGGTGAGGCCGCCCTCGCCGATTTCACCCTCTCGGGACCGGGCGTCCTGCTGACCCAGATCGCTGCCGTCGAGGCGCTCAAGAAGCAGGGACTCGACACCACCGCCATTCCGCCACGCTCGGTCATCGGCCACTCGCAGGGCTCCATCGCGATCGACGCGGTGCCGGTCAACGGTCGCCCGGCCGCCGCCGGCGAGGGTTCGCTGCTCGCCGTCGCCCAGATGCTCGGTGCGGCCGGCGCCCTGATCTCCCGTCGTCGTGGTCTCGGGGTCTCGACCGAGGGCACCCCGATGCTCGCCATCACCAACATCTCGCCGGCGCGGATCGACGCGATCCTCGCCGAATACCGCGAGGGTCTCGCCGAGTCCGAGCGCGCCACCGCGCCGGTCGTCGCCATCCGCAACAGCCGCAACGCCCTGGTGCTCTCGGGTGCCCCGCGGCACCTCGCCGCGTTCACCGCCCTGTGCGAGCGGATCGCCGCCGCCGAGGCCGATGAGCGCAAGCGCAAGCTCACCGGCGGTGAGCCCTTCGCGCCGAAGTTCGATCACCTCCAGGTCTCCGTGGCCTTTCATCACCCGGGAATGGCCGACGCCGTCGAGCTGGTGGGCGAATGGGCGCAGCGATGCGGCATCGATCCCGAGCTGGCCACCCGCCACGCCCGCAGCGTGCTCGTCGATCCCGTCGACTGGGTCTCGACCGTCGACGGCGCCGTTGCCGACGGCGCGTCGTGGATCCTGGACTTCGGTCCCGGCGATCTCGCCACTCGGCTGTCGTCTGCGCTCGTGCGCGGTCAGGGCGTCGGGCTGGTCCCGGCGGCCCTGCGCGTCGGGCAGCGCAATCTGTTCAGCCCGGGCGGGGTACCCGAGGTCGCACGTCCGTGGATCTCCTTCGCACCGACCCTGGCCGAGTTGCCCGACGGCCGGACCGTCGTCGAGACCGCCTTCACCCGTCTCACCGGCCGCTCGCCGATGCTGCTCGCCGGCATGACCCCCACCACCGTCGACCCGGCCATCGTCGCCGCGGCGGCCAATGCCGGCCACTGGGCCGAGCTGGCTGGTGGCGGGCAGGTCACCGAGGACATCTTCGCGCGCAACATCGCCAAGCTGACCGATCTACTGGAGCCCGGACGTGAGGCGCAGTTCAACGCGCTGTTCCTCGACCCCTACCTGTGGAAGCTGCAGCTCGGTGGCAAGCGCCTGGTGCAGAAGGCACGCGCCCAGGGCGCCCCGATCGACGGCGTCATCGTCTCGGCGGGTATCCCCGAACTCGAGGACGCGGTCGCCCTTGTCAACGAATTCGTCGAAGCCGGACTGCGTTTCGTCGCCTTCAAGCCGGGCACCGTTGAGCAGATCCGTTCCGTCGTCCGGATCGCCGCGGAGGTTCCGCATCACCCGGTGATCGTGCAGATCGAGGGTGGGCGCGCCGGTGGCCACCACTCCTGGGAGGACCTCGACGACCTGCTGCTCGCAACCTACGGCGAGCTGCGCGCGCGGGCCAACATCGTGGTCTGCGTCGGCGGCGGCATTGGCACCCCGGAGCGCGCCAGCGAATACCTCACCGGCACCTGGTCACACGTCTACGGCTACCCGACGATGCCGATGGACGGCATCCTGATCGGCACCGCGGCGATGGCCACCAAGGAGGCCACCACCACCGACGAGGTCAAGCAGCTACTGGTCGACACCGTCGGCTGCGACGAGTGGATCGGCGCGGGTCACGCCACCGCCGGAATGGCCTCGGGCCGTTCGCAGCTCGGCGCCGACATCCATGAGGTCGACAACGCCGCATCGCGCTGCGGCCGGCTGCTCGACGAGGTCGCCGGTGATGCCGATGCCGTCGCCGATCGCCGCGACGAGATCATCGCCGCCATGGCCGACACCGCCAAGCCCTACTTCGGCGACGTCGCCGAGATGACCTACCGCGGCTGGCTGGACCGCTATGCCGAGCTCGCCGTGGGCACTCCGGATGCCGATCCGTTGCCGTGGGCCGATATCACCTGGCAGCAGCGCTTCGTCGACATGCTGCAGCGCACCGAGGCGCGGATGAATCCCCAGGATTCCGGTGAGATCCCGACCATGTTCGGCGAGCTGGCCACCGCCGACGATCCGCATGCCGCGATCGACGCACTCAGCAGCGTCTACCCCGAGATCGATTCCGACATCCTGCATCCCGCCGACGTCGCGTTCTTCCTGGAACTGTGCCGGACCCCCGGCAAGCCGGTGAACTTCGTGCCGGTCATCGACAAGGACGTCCGGCGCTGGTGGCGCAGTGACTCGCTGTGGCAGGCACACGATCCCCGTTACGGTGCGGACGCGGTCTGCATCATCCCGGGCCCCGTCGCGGTGGCCGGGATCACCCGCGTCGACGAGCCGGTCGGCGAACTCCTCGATCGATTCGAGGCGCAGGTCGCCGACGACCTGCGCTCCGCCGGTGCCGCAGCGGTGTCGGTGGACGCCCGCAAGCGCGCCGGTCTGGTGGAATCCGCCGGTGCCCTGAGCACCATCATCGAAGCCGACGACGTCGACTGGGCCGGCCGCATCGTGCCCAATCCCGTTGTGCTGCTCGGTGATCGGGAGAGCTGGAGCGTGGTCGGCGTTGATCGCGCCGAGCATGCCCCGAGTGGCGCCGTGCTCGAGCGCGCGGCCGAGAACCGCTTCGACCTCGTGGTGCCGATCGCCCAGTCCTCGGTGCGCATCCCGATGCAGGTCGGTCCCGGCCTGCTCGACGGTGGCAACCCGCTCATCGGCCTCGACGACGCCGCCGGTGCCATGCGCGAGATCCTGACCGTCGCCGCCGGCGGTGACCTGGCCACCGTGACCGACGGTGAGTCGGTGACCACTGTCGCCTGGGCGCCGGACTCCGTTGCCGACCACGCCTCGGTTACCGGGTTCTCCCTGCCCGCACACCTGCGGCCCACCACCCCCACCGAGCCCGGTGGCTTCGCCGTGCCGGACACACTGGTCGGGGCCTCCTGGCCGAGCGTGTTCAGCGTGATCGGCGCGGCGCGTACCGAATCCGGTTCCCCGGTTGTGGAGGGTCTGCTCGACCTCGTGCACCTCGACCATGCTGTCGAACTCGTCGGCGCGATCCCGGCCGAGGCCGCCGAACTGACCGTCACCGCCCGCACCGGGGCGGTCCGCGACACCGAGGTGGGTCGCGTGATCGAGGTGTCCGTCGACGTCGCCGGCCCGGCCGGCCCGATCGCGACACTCGACGAGCGGTTCGCCATCCGCGGTCGTCTCGGCGATGCCGAGCTCACCGATCCGGCCCGCGCCGGCGGAGCGATCTCCGACGAGCGCTCGGCGACCCGGAAGCTGCTGCGCCAGGCCAAGATCACCGCACCCGCGCGGATGAACGGCTTCGCCGTGGTGTCCGGTGACCGCAACCCGATCCACACCGACTCCGCGGCTGCCCGGCTGGCCGGTCTTGGCGAGCCGATCGTGCACGGCATGTGGCTCTCGGCCGCCGCTCAGCAGGTCGTCACCGCGACCGACGCCAAGAACCCGATCCCGGCCCCGCGGCCGCTGATCGGTTGGACGGCACGCTATCTGGGCATGGTCCGCACCGGCGACACCATCACCGTGCGCGTCGACCGCGTCGGACTCGACGCCGGCCGCGAGGTCGTCGAGGTCAGCGCCAAGGTCGGCGACGACCTGGTGATGAGCGCGACCGGCCTGCTGGCCGCGCCGACCACGGTCTACGCCTTTCCGGGCCAGGGCATCCAGAGCAAGGGCATGGGCCTCGACGCCCGGTCGCGATCCAAGGCGGCGCGCAAGGTGTGGGATCGTGCCGACAAGCACACCCGTGCGGCACTGGGCTTCTCGATCCTCGCGGTGGTCCGCGACAACCCGACCACCCTGGTCGCGGGCGGAACCACCTACAACCATCCCGACGGTGTGCTCTATCTGACGCAGTTCACCCAGGTCGCCATGGCGACGCTGGGCGTCGCTCAGATCGCCGAGCTCAAGGAGGCCGGCGGATTCGTCGAAGGTGCCATCACCTGCGGCCACTCGGTGGGTGAGTACAACGCCCTCGCGGCGTGCGCCGGCGTGTTGCCGCTCGAGGCCGTCCTCGAGGTGGTCTTCCAGCGCGGTGAGGCCATGCACCACCTGGTTCCGCGAGATGAACTGGGCCGCAGCGACTATCGGATGGCAGCGATCCGTCCGAGCCAGTTCGGACTGGCCGACGCCGACGTCACCGATTTCGTCGCCGGCATCGGCGCCGAGATCGGCGAGTTCCTCGAGGTGGTCAACCTCAATCTGCTCGGCTCGCAGTACGCGATCGCCGGCACGGTGCGCGGCCTGGAGCACCTCGAAGCCGAGATCGAGCGTCGCCGTGCGGAATTCGGCGGTAAGCGATCGTTCATCCTGGTGCCCGGCATCGACGTCCCGTTCCACTCGACCGTGTTGCGTGCGGGTGTCCCGGAGTTCCGTTCCAAGCTCGAGGACCTGCTGCCCGAGCACATCGATCCGGACATCCTCGTCGGCCGCTACATCCCGAACCTGGTGCCACGCCTGTTCAACCTCGAGCGGTCCTACATCGAGGAGATCGCCGCGCTGGTGCCCTCGGATCCGCTGAATGCGGTTCTGGCGGACTGGGACAACTGGGCCGCCAAGCCGAGTCAGCTGCTGCGTGTGGTTCTGATCGAGTTGCTGGCCTGGCAGTTCGCCAGCCCCGTCCGCTGGATCGAGACTCAGGAACTGTTGTTCGCGGGCCCGGAGCGACACGGTCTGTCCGTGCAGCGCTTCGTCGAGATCGGCCTCAAGGGTGCGCCGACGCTGGCCGGGCTGGCGTCCAACACCCTCAAGCTCGACGACTATGCGGCCGCCACCACGGAGGTCGTCAACGTCGAACGCGACAGCGACGTCATCCTGGCCAAGGACGCCGGCCACGAGCCCGACGGTGACGAGGACGAGGCCGCACCGGCCGCCGACGCCGCCGCCGAGCCTGCCGCGGCAACTCCGGCACCGGCAGCCGCCCCGGCTCCGGCGCCCGCCGCCGCCCCCGCCGGTGGACCCCGCCCCGACGACATCAGCTTCAGCCCGTCCGACGCCGTCAAGTCGGTCATCGCGTTGTGGACCAAGATGCGGGTGGACCAGATCGGCTCGGCCGACACCATCGAGGCGCTGTGCGACGGTGTCTCGTCGCGACGCAACCAGTTGCTCCTCGACATCGGTGGCGAGCTGGGACTCGGTGCCATCGACGGCGCCGCCGAGGCCGACATGGTCGCGCTGTCCTCGACGGTCGAGACCCTCGCCCGCGGCTACCGTCCGCTGGGTGCGGTGCTGACCGACGCGGTCTCCGATCAGGTACGCAAGGTGCTCGGGCCGGTCGGCAAGCGGCAGAGCTACATCACCGATCGCGTCTCGAATGTCTGGCAGCTGGGCCCCGGCTGGGGTCTGCACACCACGGTCGCGCTGGCCCTCGGTACCCGCGACGGTGCCAGTGTGCGCGGCGAGGACCTCGGCAACCTGCTCGACGGCCCGGTGACCGGTCCGGATGCGCTCGACGCGCTGATCGACCGCGCGGTGTCGGCGGTGGGTGCCGTCAAGGGCATCGCGGTGAGTCTGCCCGCCGCCGAATCCGGTGGTGGCGCAACGGTGGACGCCGCCGCGCTCGGCGAATTCACCGAACAGATCACCGGCCGGTCGGGCGCACTCGCGTCCGCGGCGTACACGGTCCTCGAGAAGCTCGGCCTGGCCGAGATCGCCGAGACCGCCGAAGCCGTGACCGACGAGAACGCCCTGCTCGCGGAGCGGGTCAGCGCCGAACTCGGTTCGGACTGGGCGCGGACCGTCGCGCCGGCCTTCGACGAGGCGAAAGTCGTTCTCGTCGATGACCGCTGGGCGACGAGCCGCGAGGATCTGGTCCGGCTGTGGCTGGCCGAGGACACCGATCTCGACGCCGACTTCGATGCCGTGGTCGCACGCTTCGACGGCGCCGGGCACACGGTGGCCCAGCACGCCACCTGGTGGCAGGGCAAGGCGCTGGCCACCGGTGACGCCGTGCGCGCCCGCGTCTTCGAGGCCATCGCGCAGGCGGCCGAGACCCCCGGCACCGGTGCGTATTCCGGTGAGCTCGCGGTGGTGACCGGTGCGTCGGCGAACTCGATCGCCGCGGGTGTGGTCGCCGGCCTGCTGGCCGGTGGCGCCACGGTCATCGCGACCACGTCGCGACTGAACTCCGAGCGGCTCGCCTTCTACAAGGAGCTCTACCGGGAGAACGCCCGCTACGACGCGGCGCTCTGGGTGGCACCGGCCAACATGGCGTCCTACACCGACGTCGACGACCTGGTGGACTGGATCGGCAGCGAACAGACCGAGAACCTCGGTAGCACAACAGCTGTCGTGAAACCCGCGATGAAGCCGACGCTGCTCTTCCCGTTCGCGGCCCCGCGCGTCGCCGGCGATCTCACCGACGCGGGTGGCCGCGCCGAACTCGAGATGAAGGTGCTGCTGTGGTCGGTTGAGCGGATGATCGCCGGGCTCAGCGACATCCACTCCGATCACGACATCGCCGCCCGCCTGCACGTGGTGCTGCCGGGCTCGCCCAACCGCGGCATGTTCGGCGGTGACGGCGCCTACGGCGAGAGCAAGGCGGCGCTGGACGCGCTGGTGCAGCGCTGGTCGGCCGAGGAGTCCTGGGGTGCCAAGACCACGCTGGCGCACGCGCTGATCGGCTGGGTGCGCGGCACCGGGCTGATGGGCCACAACGACGGCATGGTCGACGCGGTCGAGGCGGCCGGCGTGCGGACCTGGAGCACCGCGGAGATGGCGCAGAACCTGCTGGGGCTGTGCACTCCCGAACAGAAGGCGCAGGCCCGTTCGGCGGCCATCCTCGCCGACTTCACCGGCGGACTCGACCCGGCGACCATCGACCTGAAGGCGCTGGCGGCCGTGGCCGCGGAGGCGGCATCCGATGACGAGGCGGCGCAGGCCGACGACGTCGCGACGGTGGCGGCTCTTCCGGCGCCGGCGCGGGCACCGCAGGGGATGCGTCCGGATTGGACGCCGATCGACGCCCGTCCGGAGGACCTGGTGGTCATCGTCGGCGCCGGCGAGCTCGGACCGTACGGCTCGGCTCGTACCCGCTTCGAGATGGAGGTCGACGAGAAGCTCTCGGCGGCAGGCGTTCTCGAACTCGCCTGGAACACCGGTCTGATCCACTGGGATTCGGCACCCAAGCCGGGCTGGTATGACACCGAGTCGGGAGATCCGGTGGCCGAGAGCGAGATCGCCGATCGTTATCACGACGCGGTCGTCGAGCGCTGCGGTATCCGCCGCTACGCCGACGAGGGTGCGATGGTGGACAACACGTCACCGTTGCTCACCTCGGTGTTCCTCGACGAGGACCTCACCTTCACGGTGAACTCGGAGGCCGAGGCCCGTGCGTTCGCGGCAGCCAACCCGGAGAAGACCCGGGTGGTCGCCGACGCCGAGACCGGTGACTGGCAGGTCACCCGCCTCGCGGGCACCGAGATCCGCGTGCCGCGTCAGTTCGCGCTGAGCCGCACCGTCGGTGGACAGATCCCGACCGGGTTCGATCCCACCCGCTGGGGTGTCACGCCGGACATGGCCGAGTCGATCGACCGTGTTGCGCTGTGGAACCTGGTCGCGACCGTCGACGCCTTCCTGTCGTCGGGCTTCACCCCGAGTGAACTCATGCGGTGGGTGCATCCCGGCCTGGTGGCCAACACCCAGGGCACCGGTATGGGCGGCATGACCTCGATGCGCGAGTTGTACATCAACACCCTGCTCGGCGAGGCCAAGGCCAACGACATCCTGCAGGAGGCGTTGCCGAACATCGTTGCGGCACACGTGGTCCAGTCCTACGTCGGTAGCTACGGCGCGATGATCCACCCGGTCGCCGCGTGCGCCACCGCGGCCGTCTCGGTCGAGGAGGGCACCGACAAGATCCGGCTGGGCAAGGCCCTGTTCGCGGTGGCCGGCGGCTTCGACGACCTGGGTATCGAGGGCATCGTCGGATTCGGTGACATGTCGGCGACGGCGGAGTCGGCCGCGATGTCGGCCCGCGGGATCGACGAGCGTCGCTTCTCCCGGGCCAATGACCGGCGACGCGGCGGGTTCGTCGAATCGGCCGGTGGCGGAACCATTCTGCTGGCACGCGGTGATGTGGCGGCCCAGATGGGACTGCCGGTGCTCGGTGTGGTCGCCTGGGCGCAGAGCTTCGGCGACGGTGTGCACACCTCGATCCCGGCACCCGGGCTCGGTGCACTGGGTGCCGCTCGCGGCGCCGATGCGTCACCGCTGGCGAACTCCCTGCGCGCCCTGGGCGTCGGCCCCGACGACGTGGCGGTGATCTCCAAGCACGACACCTCCACCCGCGCCAACGATCCCAACGAATCGGAGCTGCACGAACGGCTGGCCGAGGCGATCGGCAGGGGAGAAGGGGCACCACTGTTCGTGGTCTCCCAGAAGTCCCTGACCGGACATGCCAAGGGTGGCGCGGCCGCCTTCCAGCTGATCGGGCTGTGCCAGGTGTTGCGAGACGGCGTCATCCCGCCGAACCGCAGTCTCGACTGCGTCGACGAGAAGATGAAGGACTACCCGCACCTGGTGTGGGCACGGGAGACCCTGCGTCTCGGTGAGCGTTTCCCGCTCAAGGCGGGTCTGCTGACCAGCCTGGGCTTCGGGCACGTGTCCGGACTGATCGCCGTGGTCCATCCGGAGGCGTTCGTCGCCACCCTGGACGAGGCCGAACAGGAGAACTACCGGCAGCGGGCCGCCGATCGTCTGCGGATGGGCAATCAGCGCTTCCTGCAGTCGATGTGCGGTGGGGAGCCGGCCTATCGCCGGCCCGCCAACCGTCGCTTCGACGAAGCGGTCGACGAGCATGACGCCGAGGCGGGCCTGCTGCTCGACCCGGCGGTGCGCCTCGACTCGGCCGACACCTACGGTGCCGGTGTGGGTGGTTCTGCGCGATGAGTGTTCTGGGTATCGGGATCGACATCGTGTCGATCCCGGAGTTCGGCGAGCAACTGAAGCAGCCGGGTACGACGTTCGGCGACCGGTTCACGGTCGGCGAGCGCCGGGACTCGGCGGCCGGAACCGGTGAGGACGCACGGCATCTCGCCGCCCGCTGGGCGGCCAAGGAGGCCGTGGTGAAGGCGTGGTCGGTGAGTCGGTTCTCGCGGTCGCCGCTGTTGCCGCTCATCCGGCACAGCGACATCGAGGTGATCACCGACAACTGGGGCCGTCCGGCCATCCGGCTGGCCGGCGAGATCGGTGAGATCCTGTCGGAGGCCACGGTGCACGTGTCGCTGACCCACGACGGTGACACCGCCGCCGCGGTGGCGATCCTCGAGGGCAGCTGACGAATCGCAGATCCCGCATCTCGCCGCCCCGCTTACGGGAAACCCGGGCGGGGCGGCGAGGCGTGCGGGCCTCACACGTCGCTGGTGGATTCCTCGAGGAGGAGGTAGCCGGCGAGCATGCGTTTGAGTTCGGCGACCGTCTCGTCGTGGTCGTGGCCGTCCTGCACGGAGAAGCTGAGCAGCGAGTAGGCCGTGTGGACGAGTACCTGTGACATCATCTCCCGACGCTCACGCTGAGAAGGCGTGAGCGGGGCGATGATTCGGGCGACCTGTTCGGCCAGGACGCGCTCGTTCATCGAGGCGGTGGCCCGCGTGGCCGGGGTGGACTGCACGGCCAGCCACACCGCGCGCCGGGACGGGTCGGTGCGCCAGAGTGCGGCGAGGTGATCGAGGAATTTCTCGAGGAGGCTGGGCCATTCCAGGGACGGCACCTCGGTGGAGAAGGCGGTCAGCTCTTCCCGCACGTCGACGGTGTCCTGGCGGTCGAGTTCACAGACGATCACATACTTGTTGGCGAAGTACTGATAGAGCGTGCCGATCGGCACCTCGGCACGTGCTGCGATCTCCTCGCAGGTGAGTGACTCGAAACCGACGTCGATCAGCAGGTCGCGGGCCGCGACGAGCATCGCCTCGAACTTGCGCTTGCTGCGTTCCTGCGTCGGACGCTTGCGCGGCATGAGTGGCTGCGCGAACCCGCCCCCTGCTGACTCCGCGGGCATCGTCGTCTACACGGACAGATCGCGTCGCAGCTTCAGCACGTGACCGGTGGCCCGGACGTTGTACTGGGCGAGCGCGATGGTGCCGTCCTCGTCGACGAGGAATGTCGAGCGGATCACGCCGGTGACGGTCTTGCCGTAGAGCTTCTTCTCGCCGAAGGCGCCCCACTCGGTGAGGACCTTCTTGTCCGGGTCACTCAGCAGCGGGAAGGTCAGCCCCTGCGCCTCGGCGAACTTCTGCAGCTTCACCGGCCTGTCGGGGGAGATGCCGACGACCGCGATGCCCGAGTCCTCGAGTTCGGCGAGGTTGTCGCGGAAGTCACAGGCCTGTTTGGTACATCCGGGGGTCGACGCCGCGGGATAGAAGTACACGATGACCTTGCGCCCGGCGTAGTCGGAGAGGGACACCGGGGTTTCGTGTGCGTCGGGCAGGGTGAACTGCGGGGCATTGTCACCCACCGACAGCCGATTGGTCGCTGCCATGAGCCCAGGTTAGTCGATCGTCGTGACTGTCGACTCTGCCGACCGGGACCGTCGTGTGCAGCGATCGTCGCCGCCTAGCCGGCGGTCCCGATGAGAAAGAGCACAACAGTTCGGAGTCGCGGTGCCGTCCGGCGACCAAAGTCCCGAGCCGTCGATCACGCTCGACCAACACGGCCGGGGCTGGCATTCGGCCGATTGATCGGCGGCCGATCGGTCGCGCCTTGGTCTCGACGGGGGCGGGCCTGGGCGCGACCGGCCCGGTCATGCCGTAACATCGAGGCGTTGTCGTGTGCGGTCGCCGGGTGCGGTTCACCGGGCCGCTGCCCGACGACCGCGCCAAGAAGACACATCACCGGGAGGACCACCACGTGGCTGGGGATACCGATCGTATCGAGCAGGAGATCGCGAAAGCTCGCGAAGACCTCGCCCATACGCTGGACGCGCTCGCCGAGCGCACGAGTCCGCAGCGACTGGCCGATGACGCCAAGACCAAGGCGCTGGCCACGTTGAACACCCCCGCTGTGAAGTACAGCCTCGCCGGTGTCGGTGCGCTGGTTCTTGTTCTCGTCATCCGCAAGGTAGTCGTCAGTTGAGCGCCGGTCGTCGCCGCTCGGTTCGCGGCGCGACCGCCGCACTGTCCATCGTCGCTGTGATGTCCGTATTGTCTGGATGCACAAGCGATCCCACGTATTCCGATGCGATCACGCAGGCACCTGGCCTCGACACCATCGGCCGTCCGCAGATCTCGGTCACCGGGTGGGGCCAGAAGCCGATGAGGGATGAGGCCGTCGGCGTGATGCCCGGCGCCCGCATCACGGTCACCGCGCACTACGGCAATCTCGACTCGGTGTTCGTCACCGGACCCGACGGCCCGGTCCGCGGCCACACCTCGCCCGACGGTGCCAACTGGGTCAACGACGAGGCCCTTGATTACGGGGCGCAGTACACCCTCACCGCGGCCGCCCGTGGCGTCGAAGGGCAGGGGGCCCGGCGCGTCGCCTTCACCACCGCGTCGGCGGAATCGTTTGCCGACGTGTCGACGATCACCAACGACGGCGAGACCGTCGGCGTCGGACAGCCGGTGGTGATCAACTTCGATCAGCCGATCACCGACAAGCTCAACGCCCAGCGCGCCATCGCGGTGACCACCGATCCGCCTGTCGAGGGTGCCTTCTACTGGGTCAACGACAGCATGCTGCGCTGGCGGCCCGAACACTTCTGGGCCCCCGGGACCAAGGTGAAGGTCGCAGCGCGGCTCAAGGGCATCGATCTCGGTGGCGGCGTGTTCGGTCAGAACGACCTCACCACCTCGTTCACCGTCGGCCGGCGCTTCGTCGCCATCGCCGACGACAAGACCAAGATGATCACCATCTACGTGAACGGGCGCGTCGTGAAGACGATGCCCACCTCGATGGGCAAGGACTCCACGCCCACCAACAACGGGATCTACATCGTCGCCGAACGCGAACCGAGCGTCATCATGGATTCGTCCACCTATGGGGTGCCGGTCAATTCGCCCGAGGGCTATAAGGAGACCGTGTACGACGCGACGCGGATCTCGTTCAGCGGCATCTATGTTCACTCCGCCCCGTGGTCACTGGGTGATCAGGGCAACACCGACGTGAGCAACGGATGCCTCAACGTCAGTCCCGACAACGCCGAGTGGTTCCTCACACATGCGCTGCGCGGTGACATCGTGATCGCGAAAAACACTGTCGGCCCGCCACTTCCGGGGGATGACGGGCTCGGTGACTGGAACGTGCCGTGGTCGGTGTGGAAGCGTGGCAACGCCAACTCCTAGCCGCGAACAGGCGATTTCACTTCTGCGTCGCAGACATGTAAGGTTCCTTTTCGCACGGCAAGCGCCATTAGCTCAATTGGCAGAGCAGCTGACTCTTAATCAGCGGGTTCGGGGTTCGAGTCCCTGATGGCGCACTTCCAAGACGTCCCGCTCGAGCGGGACGTCTTGTCGCGTCTGGAATCCCGGTCCGGCGCGGGACGAACATGTCGACTCGGCCGATCAGTCGACTCGGACAATTCGGGAGAACAGGGTTTCTCGTACACTGAGTGCGAGACGACGGTACGCGCGGGCGGGACGCGAACACCGTTGTCGCCTTGACGGGCGGCACGCGCCCGCATCGGGCATCGTCAATTGGCAGTTGACACCGGGGTGGGCACCGGGTCACCGAAGACAGGTTGGTGAAGATGGGGATCGGTCGAACCCGGCGAACGTCACTCGTGATCAGTGGGATTCTGCTGGCGGTGATGGCGTTGTTGACGTCCTGCACACAGGACCCGTCCTACTCCGACAATGTCTCGAGTTCCAACCTGCTCGGGGACAAGCTCATGCCAAGTCTCGCGTTCAGCGAGAACGGCGACAAGCCGCTCGGCGACAACTCCGTCGGCGTCCAGCCGGGCGCACCGATCACCGTGCGTTCCAGCGAGGGAACGCTGACATCGGTGGTCATTACGAAGTCCAACGGTCAGCCGGTCCGCGGCACGCTCAGTGAGGGCGGCACCAAGTGGGTCAGCGACGAGGTCCTCGGTTTCAACCGGACCTACACGCTCGCCGCGGACGCGACCGGCGTCGGCGGCACCAGCTCCAAGCGGGTGTCGTTCACCACGAGTGCGCCCAACAACCTGACCCAGGCGTACGTGACCCCCACCGCCGAGGATCGCGTGGTCGGCGTCGGCCAGCCGGTCGCGGTCAAGTTCGACGAGGTCATCCCGAACCGACGCGCCGCGGAGCGGGCCATCAAGGTCACCGCCAATCCGCCGGTGGAGGGTGCGTTCTACTGGATCAGCGACACCGAGGTGCGCTGGCGGCCACAGCACTTCTGGCGTCCCGGCACGCAGGTGAACGTCGAGGTGAACACCGAGGGCATCGATCTCGGTGACGGCCTCTACGGTCAGCAGAACGTCAAGCGGCAGTTCCGCATCGGACGGTCGATGATCATCACCGCCGACGACAACACCAAGATGGTCACCTTCAAACGCGACGGCCGGGTCATCAAGACCATGCCGACATCGATGGGCAAGCCGGGCACCGAGACCGACAACGGCTGGTACCTGGTGTCCGACAAGCACGACCACATCATCATGGACTCGTCGACCTACGGTGTCCCGGTCGGGTCGGCCGACGGCTACCGCACGCCCGTCGACTACGCGACACGGATGTCCTACAGTGGCATTTTCTTCCACTCGGCCCCGTGGTCGGTGTGGGCCCAGGGCAACACCAACACCAGCCACGGCTGTCTGAACCTGAGCCCGGACAACGCGCTGTGGGTGTTGCAGAACACGCTGAAGGGCGACCCGGTCCTGGTCAAGAACACCGCAGGCGGAACCCTGTCGGGCGTCGACGGGCTGGGTGACTGGAACATCGACTGGGCGCAATGGAAGGCCGGAAACGCCGCCGGCTGATCCGAGTCACCACCTTCGGGCACCGGGGCGGGCGACCTCGCCACCACCTTGACACTGAGCACTGTTACGATCGCGGCTGACAACGATCGCCGACGACAAAGGTGCACCACATGGCCGACCGCTCATCCTGGGAAAACGACGACCTGACCGGCTGTGCGTGATCTCGCCCGCAGTTTCTGCGAGAAGGAGATCAAGCCGAACATCGAGAAGTTCATCGAGCAGCATCACGTCGATCGTGATCTCTGGAACAAGGCCGGGGAGCTCGGCCTGCTCTGCATGTCCATCCCGGAGGAGTACGGCGGCGGCGGGGGCACGTTCGCGCATGAGGCCGTCCTCATCGAGGAACAGGCCAAGGTGGCCGACTCGTCGTGGGGCGTCAGCCTGCACAACGGCATCGTCGCCCACTATCTGCTCGCCTATGGGTCCGAGGAACAGAAGAAGACCTGGCTGCCCAAGATGGCGTCGGGAGAGGTTGTCGGCGCCATCGCCATGACCGAACCCGGAACAGGATCGGACCTGCAGAACGTCAAGACCAAGGCGATCCGCGACGGTGACGATTACGTCATCGACGGCTCGAAGACGTTCATCACCAACGGTGCCCAGGCCGACCTGATCATCCTGGTCGCCAAGACCGACGTCTCCGAGGGCGCCAAGGGTATCTCGCTGATCCTCGTGGAGGCCGAGCGCGACGGCTTCCGCCGCGGACGGGTGCTCGACAAGGTGGGGCAGCGGGGGCAGGACACCTCGGAGCTGTTCTTCGACGGGGTGCGGGTGCCCACCAGCAACCTCCTCGGTGCCGAGGAGGGACAGGGCTTCATCCAGCTGATGGCCCAGCTGCCGCAGGAGCGGCTGATCATCGCGGTCGCCTCGGTGGCGGGGATGGAGACCGCGCTGGCCCACACCCTTGCCTACACGAAGGAGCGCACGGCGTTCGGCCGGCCCGTCTTCGGGTTTCAGAACACGAAGTTCAAGCTCGCCGAGGTGGCGACCGAGACCCGGATCGCACGCGTCTTCGTCGACGACTGCATCACCAAGCACCTTGACGGTGAGCTCGACATCCCGACCGTGGCGATGGCCAAGTGGTGGACGAGTGACCGCGCGATGGTCGTCGCTGACGAATGTCTGCAGCTCTTCGGTGGCTACGGCTATATGAACGAGTACCCGATCGCACGCATGTGGTCCGATCAGCGTGTGCAGAAGATCTACGCCGGGACCAACGAGATCATGAAGGAGATCATCGCGCGCACGCTCTGAGCAGCGTTCGGGGCCGGGTGCGGTGATAGATTCCTCCTGTCGCGCACCCGGCCGGCCATCGGTCGGGGAGGACCGGTGCCGCACCGGGTGGCCGGCGAGGAGGGTGTATGTCGATCGGCCGGGGACTCCCTCGATGGACGTCGGTGTGTGTGGCCATGGTGATCCTGAGCGCCGGGGCCGGTGTGGCCGGGACCGGGAGGGCCGAGGCCGTGCCGCGGGAGTGGCTGCCGAGTTCGGGCTGTGTGAACGACCTGCCGCCCAAGCCGGTGCATCGGCCCTTCGATCCGCGCGATCTGATCCCGAAGTTGCCCGACCACATCGGGATTCCGCTGCCCTACCCGCGGGTCCTGCCGGTTCCCGAACCGGCGCCGGAGGTGCCGCAGGTACGCATACCGTCGCAGCTGCCGCCCCGCGACCCGTGCTCGGACCCGTGCCCCGACATCACCGACCCGCCCAAACTCAAACCGGGCGGTCCCGCGCTGAGCATCGAGTTCCCCAAGATCACCTTGGATCCGCGCCCGATCAACATCCCGATCCCGGTGCCCAATCCGAACCCGCCCGAGTTGCCGCCACCACCGAAGGCCAAGGCGCCCGGATTCGACGCCGGACCGACGGCACCGCGCCCGACTCCGCCCCGCGTCGGCCGAGTGGATTTCGTGTCGACCCTGACCGGGAAGGGCTCCACCAGCCGGACCGACAAACGCTGGCAGGTGATGGGCACCGACCTCGGCATCATGTGGCAGTCCAAGCCGGGACAGGTCGCGATCGCCTTCGGCGACACCTTCGGTAAGGGTTTCAAGCCACCAGGGGCCAATGGACGGGACTGGCGCAGCAACGTGCTCGGCTTCTCCACCGACAAGAACCTCGCCGACGGCATGTCGATCGACACGATGGTCCAGGACAGTCGGTGCCACGCCGTGCAAGTGCTCAGCTCCAGGCACATCGACTACTACGAGATGACGACGATCCCTACGTCGGGATTCGCCATCGGCGACCGTCAGTACATGAGCTATATGTCGGTCCGTACCTGGGGCCCGATCCCCGGGGTGTGGCTGACCAACTACGGCGGGCTGGCCTACTCCGACGACGGCGGCTCCACCTGGACGCGCGATCCATATGCCCGGTGGGACAACATCTTCGGCACGAGCCGCTTCCAGGTGTCCGCGATGGTCCCCAAGGGCGACTACGTGTACATGTTCGGTACGCCCAACTCCCGGATCGGTACCGTGGGGCTCGCTCGGGTTGCCAAAGCCGACGTGCTGAACAAGACGGCCTACCAGTACTGGCGAGACGGTCGCTGGGTGCCCGCCCGAGACGGCAACGTCGCCTCACCGCTGTTCTTCGGCCCGGCCGGTGAACTGTCGGCCCGCTTCGACGAGACCAGCCAACGCTGGCAGCTCAGCTACCTCGACGCGTTCCGCGGTTCGATCGTGCTGCGCCGGGCCCGTGAACCGCAGGGGCTGTGGTCCGAGCCGGCCGAACTGGTGCATTCGCAACGGTATGCCCAGCTCTACGGCGGGTTCCTGCATCCGTGGTCTCGTGGGAATGACCTGTACTTCACGATGTCCACCTGGACCCAGTACAACGTGTCACTCATGCGCGCCCACCTGTACTGACCCGCCGACAGCACCGCTATTTCGCGTCGACAGCGAACGCCCGTGAGGTGCCGCTGATCTCACGAACGACACCGCGGGCGTCGCGGCTGTTGCCGTGATAGCGGACGCGATAGGTGCCCGACGTACCGGGCGGGGGAGTCCAGGTGATGCGGATGTGCGAGGCGTCGGAGCTGCCCGCGGGTCGGGACCAACGGAACTCGGTGGACCAGTCGTTGTCGTCGGCGATCGTGTGCCACCCGGTGCGCTCGCGGCGC
Source organism: Gordonia bronchialis DSM 43247 (assembly GCF_000024785.1). Taxonomy (NCBI): domain Bacteria; kingdom Bacillati; phylum Actinomycetota; class Actinomycetes; order Mycobacteriales; family Gordoniaceae; genus Gordonia; species Gordonia bronchialis. Next base: position 2,121,528 of record NC_013441.1, read on the forward strand.
TGGATCTCCAGATAGGTGCGACCGTGCCGGAAGTCGTTGTTGGGGTGGGCACCCACGAAGGTCACCGCCACCTGCTGGCCGGCGCGGTAGCGGGACCGTGGACTCACCAGGACATCGCCGTAGCGGCGTCCGGCGACGGGGCGGTCGGGTGGGACGGCGGGCAGCAGATCGGGCTGCACCGCGGACTTGTCCAGCGGAGCGGGACCGCGGCCGAGCGGCCGGCCGGTGGCCATCGCGGCGGCGAGGCGGGCGAACTCCTGCATGTAGGCCGACAGGGTCCACCGCCCGAACTGGGTTTCCCCGCCTTCGTACTGCTGGGCGTCATACTCCTCGGGAGTGGTCACGTACTGGGTGTAGGCATTCGAATAGCCTTGCACCAGAACGTCGTCGAGATCTACGCGCAAGGCGTCGGCGACCACCTGCCGCAGTCGTAGCCCGGCGACGATGGTCACCTCGGCGGGTACGGCCACCAAGACCAACTCACCGATCCGCATGATCTGTAGCGGCACGACCTGCGGGATCCACGGCGACGGCGGCAGCAAACCGAGTGGAAACAAGATCAGCTTGGGTGCCTGCATGTCGCGCATCCACGGTGCGATCGGTGGACGTCGGTCACCGCCGAAGGCGGCCACGAGCGGATTGGTGACCCCTTCCTGCAGGAAGGGTAGTTGTGAATAGTAGTTGTCCTCGGTGCTGGTGGCCGCGGCCGCTGCACCCATCATCGCCGGCGTGGTCCGTGCCGGCCGGCCTTCCGGGGTGTAGGCGGCATCGATGGAGACGGCCGACATGTCGACGTAGCGCACAATCGAGTCGACCCCGCCCCGGCTCATCGCGCGTGCCCCGTCGAATGCGTTGCGCCCGGCCAGATACTGGCGTTCCCCGATGATGGCGCAGTTGCGCCGATTGTCGAAGGTGGGACCGCTCGGCCGCATCTTGATCAGGTTGAGGTTGGGTGTCATGTCACCCGAGTTGGTCTGCGGGAACGCCGCGACAAAGCCGGGTTGCGTGCTCTCCCAGCGGTAACTCGCGTAGCCCTTGTTGTCACCGGCGATCAGACGGTTGCGGTCGGTCAGCGAGGTGCCGTGCGTGGAGAACCAGGTGATAGCCCCGATGTCATTTCCGCCCTGCCGAAATCGCAGGACAGTCACCGTGGGGTCGATGGCCGACGGGAAGTGCCGGCGCTCGGATGCGGGGTTGAGATCGAAGGCGACCTTCGAGCGGTTGGCGCTCGCATCGTGGAGTTCGCCACGGCCGATGCTGATGGAACCGGGTGCGAGGTTCTCGTGCGCACGGACGATCGCGGCGAACAGGCCGTCCACCTCGGCCTCATAGGAATTCTTTTTGAACCCGTATGCCGCAAGTGAATACGCGTAATCCCAGGCGGTTCCTCCGCAGGACGCGTGGGAATGGGTGGCGTTGAGGTTCACGTTGCGTTCGGTGTAGAGCGACCCGAACCGGGCACGCAGCCTGGGCATCAGGCCCATGTGATGCGATTGGAACAGGCAGGCGATGTCGGCGGTGACAAAGACGACGCGGCTGCCGATGGCCTCGTCGACGACGATGTAGGCACGGGCCCAGCATCGCTGGAGCAGGCCCTCGGCCACCTGGTCGGCCTCGGAGTAGCCCATCATGCCCTGCCCCGCGACGGCGCCGGTCATGTCCGCGATCCCGCAGCCGACGAGATAGTTCGTGCTGTCGGCCGGGCGCGGTGCCGCACTCGCCGCGCCGACGGTCCGGACGCCCACCCCCAGCGCGACACCGCCGCCGAGGGTTGCGGCAGCCCCGAGTGCCCGCCTACGACTGATGTCCATGTGTTCCCCCCGCATCGATGGCGTCGGTGACGTGTGTCAGCAACAGTGTGGTGGTGGCTCGTGCGATGGTCCGGCAGACCGCGACGTCACGAATGTTCAGGTAGGACAACGTGATCCCGTCAGTGGCTGCGACCACCAGCGGAGCGAGATCACGCACGGGCGTCGTCCAACTCATGCCGGCGAGAGCGGCCGCCGCGTCGAGGCCGTCGGCGATGGCGTCATAGTAGGCGTGGTACATCTGGGCGCCGAACTCGCGCAGTCCGTCGGTTTGCCGCGCGTACTGGTTGAGCGCGATCATCGCCTGCTCGCGATCGGGGTCGGCGACGACGCCGTCGATATACGCCGACAGCGCGCCGTACAACATTTGCTCGACCCCCGTCCGCCCGCGGGTGCCCACGCTTGCGCCCTCGGCGAGGGCCTCGGTGACGGCCTCGAGTTCAACGGTGACACCGCGTTGCACCAGTGCGGCCAGCAAGGCCTCGCGCGACTCGAAGACGTAGTGGAATGTCGAGAGTGTCACCCCGGCGTTCGCGCAGATCGCGCGCGTGGTCGCGCCGTCGACGCCGCCGCGCGCGATCACATGAAAGGCGGAGTCCAGCAACAACTCCCGCCGCTTCTCAACGGGAATCCTCACCGGAGCGCTCCGAGAACCTCACGGGCGGCGCGCTTACCGGAGCGGACCGCGCCGTCCATGTAGCCGGTCCAGTAGTCGGCGGTTTCGGTTCCGGCCCAGTGGATGGGCCCGACCGGTTCGCGCAGCGCCGGACCGAACCGGGTGAGTGTTCCCGGCGAGCTGACCGCGACGGGACCGCCCCGTGACCACGGCTCGAGATCCCATTTGAAGATCCCGTAGTCGATGAAGTCGCGGGCGTGGGGCCCGAAGTAGTCGACGAAGTTGCCGATGCACTCACGCACGATCTGGTGTTCGGGTGCGTGGTCGAGGCGGCGCATGGCGTCGGCGGAGATGAAGCCCATCAGGATGTGCCGGTTCTCCGCGTAGCTCTCGAAGGTGACGTCGATCGGGCGGCCGTCGCCGTATACCTGCCCCGACAGTCCCTTGTCCCGCCAGAAGGGGCGGCGGTACAGCGCGGCGAACTTGCTCACCGCACCCATGTGGTAGCCGCGGGTGAGGCCTACCCGGGCGGCGGGAAGGCCTGGGCGGTAATCGATCTGGTCGCTGATAGCCGGTGACATCGCGACGATGACCTTGCGTGCGCGGAAGGTCCCGGCGTCGCTGGAAACGGTGGCCATACCGCCCGCCGTGTTGATGGTGCGGACCGGTGCGTTGTAGATCACCCGAGGGCCGAGAGCCCTGGCCATTCGCAGCGGGATCAGTGCGGCCCCGCCCTCGAAGAGCTTCTCCTGCGCGCCGCCGTCGGTACTGAGCAGACGGATCAGGGTGCCCGGGTTGTTCTCGTCGCCCGACGCGGCGATGTAGTTGAGGAAGTACAACGCGGAGACCTCGTCGGGCCGGACCGACAGCGGCGCCGACATGGCGACCTGCATCAGGTCGCGGGCGGTCTGGGTGTTCACCATCTGGTCGGTGTACTGCTTCCAGGTGAGTGAGTCCAGACGTCGCGCATCGGGATGCTTCCAGGGTTCGCCCACCGGGAATCCCGCCAGTGCGTCGACCTGGGCGCGGGCCAGCGCGGGACCGGCTTCGCCGACGTCGGGAATGAGTGGCAGCGGCAGTGCGGCCGACATCCGGTGTACCCGGCCGTCGTTGTAGAAGATGCTGTCGCCGGTGTTGTAGGTGCGGATGCTGCGGACGTCGAATTCGGTTGCCAGCGCGACAATGTGGTTCTGCGTCGGACCGATGAACTCGGCCCCGGCATCCAGGGTGGCGCCCAGGCGTGGAGACCTGATGTTGTGCACTCGGCCGCCGGCCCGATTGCGTGCTTCGAGAACGACCACCGACGCCCCGGCCTCGGTCAGCGTCTTGGCGGCGGCGAGTCCGGACAATCCCGCGCCGACCACGATCGCGTCGACGACCCCTCCGGCCGGCGCGGCACCAGCCGGTGTGCGGCCTGCTGCGAGCGTGCCGGCGGTGGCTCCGGCGGCCAGCGCTGTGCCGGCGAGGAAACGCCGGCGTGAGACGTGTGTGCTCATGTCATCCCCCCGATTACGGACCCGTGCGGTCCGGTGATGGATCGGAAACTACCCACAGCGTGTTTAGGTCATTTGACCTGAAGTTACGGAAGAGTAACAGCTGCACGGACCTTCCCGGTGGGATTCGGGCGATCCTGTTCGGGTCGCGCTAGTGTACGTTTGTACATGTACATACGTACACATGAGGAGGAAGTGTGGCCCAGACGCAGCAGCCGACCCAACGGCGACGACGCGACCCCGCACAGCGCAGACAGGTCATCATCGACGCCGCCGCGGAACTGATCGTCGAGCTTGGTTCGGCGGGGCTGACCCATCGGCTCGTGGCCGACCGGGCCGGGGTCCCACTGGGCTCGACCACCCAGTACTTCACCAGCCTCGACGAGCTGCGCGAGGCGGGACTGCATCACCTGGCCGACGAGATCGACGGGGAGGTACGCGATTTCGCCGGTGTGTTACGGGAACGGGGCGCGTCGGCCGACGTGTTCGGTGAGATGCTGCATGCCTACCTGTGCGACATCCGGCTGGTTCGTGCCGATCTGGCACTGTTGAACGCGGCCTTCGTCGACCCTGCGCTGGGTCCGCTGGCGTTGCGCTTGCCGACCGCGGTCATCTACCTCCTCATCCCTCATATCGGGGAACAACGCGCTCGGGCGGTTGCCGCCTACGTCGACGGTGTTGCGATGCACACCGTGCTGAGGGGCACGACGCCGACCATTGCCGAACTGTCCGACGCGCTTGCCGCACTGACGAATTCCGGAGAAGCCGATGCGGTCACCGACAACTGAGCGCGCAGAGATATCGTTCCGCCGGCGATGGGCGTCAGCGGCTGTGCTCTCGGTGAGCCTCCTGGTGGTCGTCGTCGATATGACGATCCTCAACATCGCTCTGCCGGATCTGGCCGCAGATCTGCGTCCGAGTGCCGATCAGCAGCTGTGGATCATCGACATCTACTCACTCGTCCTCGCCGGATTGCTGCTGTCGATGAGCTCACTCGGTGACCGCTGGGGCCGAAAACGGATGCTGCTCTTGGGTTTCACAATGTTCGGTGCCGCATCGGCACTGGCGCTGGTGGCCACGACACCCGAGATCGTCATCGGCGTCCGCGCACTGCTCGGCGTCGGTGGTGCGATGATCATGCCGACGACATTGTCGTTGCTGCGCAGCGTGTTCACCGATCCGTCCGAACGCGCCACCGCACTGGGGCTGTGGGCCGCGGTCTCGGGCCTCGGTGCCGCAGTCGGGCCGATCGCCGGCGGCCTGCTGCTCGAGTACTTCTCGTGGCGGGCGGCCTTCCTGGTGAACGTGCCGCTGATGGGGCTCGCCCTGATCGCCGCGGCCATCATCCTGCCCGAGTCCCGTCATCCGCAGCCGGGGCGATGGGATGTCGTCGGCGCCGGTATGTCGATCCTCGGTATGGTGCTGCTCGTCTGGTCCATCAAACGACTCGCCAAAGAGGAGTTCGCCGCTCCCGGTGCGTGGGTGGCGTTGGCGGCGGCGGTGATCGTGCTCGGTGCCTTCGTGTGGCGGTGCATGCGTCGCTCGGACGCACTGCTCGATATCGGGCTGTTCACCAGTCGGCCGTTCAGTGCGGGCGTGCTGGCGGCACTGGGATCGATGTTCGGGCTCGCGGCGGCGCTGCTCCTGCTGGCGCAGTGGCTGCAGCTGGTCGAAGGTCACTCGCCGATCCAGGCCGGTATCCGGCTCCTGCCCGTTGCCGCGGCGGCCATGGTGTCCTCGATACTCGCGCCGTTGACCGCGAAAGCGATCGGCGCGCGCCCGGTTCTGGCCGGCGGTATCGCGCTGGCCGGACTCGGCATGGCGATCATGTGGTGGGGATCGGGATCGATCCCCTTCGGCCTCGTGGTGGTGTCGCAGATTTTCATCGGGTTCGGCATCGGGTCACTCGCGATCGCGTCGGCGATGATCATGTCCGGCACGCCGGACGAGAAGGCAGGCAACGCGGCAGCGCTGGAGGAGACCTCGTACGACCTCGGCAACGTGCTGGGCGTCGCTGTGTTGGGCAGCATCGCCGCGGTGCTCTACCGGTCGACGCTGACCGCTGATCTCGCGGGTGCACCGGATCCGACGATGGTGTCGGCGGCGGGTGAGTCGCTCGGTTCGGCCATGACGATCGCCGAACAGTCGAACTCGCCCGAGCTGGCCGCCGCTGCCGCGGATGCGTTCACCGGGGCCCTGCGCGACACCAGTCTCGTCGGCGGCCTGATCCTGATGGCGGTCGCCGGTCTGGTGTGGATGATCACGCCGCGCGGAACCGACATCACCCAGCAGCACCGGTGAGCGGTCCCGATCAGCCGAGCCCGACGAGGAACGCGGCCAGCCGCGTCGACACCTGTTCGGGCCGACCGTTGTTCTGACGAGCCGCCGCGGTCAGGACATCGATGTGGTTGTAGCCGGGCAGCGTGACGACGATGCCGCGCGGGTCCGCGGTGGGGGTCGGCTGCACGCCGCCGGCGGCGATGAAGGTGATCATCGGGGCGCGGGCGGCCGCGTCACGGTAGAACCGATGGCGTGATGCGGTGGGGCTGTTGCGGTTCGACAGCTCCGTGGGAAGTGCCGTGGGGAAGTACCACTCGGTGAAGTCCAGCGGCGGTTCGGACAGGCTCCGGGCGAGTTCGTGAATCGACGTCACCTCGTTGGCGGGGGTCGTATAGCGGTAGAGCGACGGATCGATCTGATCGTAGTCACGCCAGCGGTAGACGATGCCCGGTGCAAAACCGTTGGGTGCGTACTTGGTCGCGTCACCGAAGGCGGTCAGTGACAGCGGGATTCGCTTGGCCAGCGAGGTGGGCAGCGGAAACGATTTCGCGACCACCGGCCCGGAACCGATGAAACCGACACTGGCCTGCAGGAAACCGAAGGGCTGCGAGTTGTCGTCGAGAATCGCACCGAGAACCGCGGCGTTGGTGGCGTGCAGCGATCGGACATCGGGTGTGCCGGTGAGGAACATCGGATAGTCCTTGGCGAGCAACGTCCGCAACGTCATGTCGACGTTGAGATTGCGGGGCAGCCGGCGGATGACGTCGTCCACACCATTGGGGGCCAGGCGCGCTGCGAGGCCGGTCAGTGCGAGGAGATTCATCGTCTCGGGGTTGATGACCGCGGGCAGCGCCAGCACCGGCAGAGCGGTGTCGACCGCACCGGTCACGGTGTCCAGAACCGAAGCGACCGTCGGCGGTATCTCGGGTATGTGCATCCCGCGGGGGAGTGCGAGTCCGCCGGTGAGTGAGGTGAGGTCGGAGGTGATGCCGGTGTCGAGCGCGACGTAGCCGGCGCACTGATTGAATCCGGCGTCGGCCGTGGTCGCGGGATTGCCGTCGAAATCCCACTCCGCGAAGAAACCGGTGATGAAGCCGCCGAGCGAGTGGCCGCCACACACCATCTTCTGCTTGCGCATCCGCTGGTCGGGTAGCTCGGCGGCCATCAGATCGTACTGGTCACGCAGGGTCTGTTCGAGCCCTTGATGGCGCAGCCAAGCGTACTGCGGTCCATTCGCCGGGAATCCGGGGAAACCAGCGAACCGGCGTCCGCCTATGGGTGTGCCGGAGACGTAGTAGTCGGCCGCGGTGTCGAAGGATCCGGTCCGCAGGGCGGCGGCGATCCCGGTGTGGTCCTCCATGCAGTTCGATCGTCGGTCCAGCGCCCAGAACTCGACCGATGAACCCGCTCGTGCGGCGGCCGCGACGGTGTTGCGGGCGACGCTCTCGAATGCGCCGGCACCCTCGAAGATTCCTGGTTGGGCCACCACGATCCGATCGGCGTCGGCGGAGCGGACCGGGCCGGTCGCCGAGCGAAATCGCAAGTACGACAACCAGTCACAGGCCGCCGGATGTGGGGGCGTACCCGCCCGGAGAGGGATGTGGACGCGGACGACGGTCGCTGTCACCGAGGTCACCGGCGACGTCGAGGCGTACCCGGTCTCGATGCGTTGCGGGCGGGTCGGGGCGGCATCGGCGATCGCGGGCGCGAAGATCGTCGTCCACAGCACCAGGGGGACTACCAGCAGCGCAGCGATGCCAAGTAGCCGACGAGATACGCCCATGATGATTCCCCCTGATTCGGACAGCGCCGACCACCGGGCACGAGTCCCCAGATGACCGACCAACCTGCAGCCAGACGCTACTCCGGGCGCGCGCCGCTGACCGGGGAATCGAAACAGGCCGGTGGGGCACGCCGCCACGGTGCACTCACCTACACGTCACCGGCCGTTCATCTTCATGATCCACAATTGTGGTGTGGAGCACATGGACGGTCTGCTGGCCTTTGCGCAACGGTGGAGTCGCTTCGGTGGGGGCGACGCGGAGGACATCATGGTGGAGTTCGGCCTCACCGAGGAGGCGTATTTCAGCCGCGTTCTCGAGGTACTGAAGAGTTCGGATCTAGACGCGGTCACCCGAGAGACCATCGAGCATGTGGCGCGCCGACGGTTGCTCGCCTGCGGGTCGGCCGACGGTCGCACTGCGTCCTGAGCGGGGTGGTGGAAGCCAGACCGCAGGTGTTGCTGAGGCTATGCCCCGACGACGACGTGAGTTCACTGCGATGCCCTCTGTCCGGCTGCGACCGACCGCTGGGGTCGACGTGACCGGACGGCACCAGCGCTCCGACGCTATCGCGCAGCGGCTCACGGCTGCACTGAATCGCAGCTTCCGATGCTGACCTCTGGCGGTCAGGGGGCCTCGGTCCCGAGGCCGGCGAGTGCGTCGGCGAGGTAGTCGTCCTCGGCGTCGTTGCCGGGCAGATCGAGCGCGCGGCGGTATGCGTCTGCCGCGCGGCGGTCGTCGCCCAGCTCGGACAGTGTGAGTGCGCGGGCGATGTGGAAGGGCCGGAAACGGTCGAGCTTGGGGTCCGACTGCAACTGGTCGAGCAGCGTCATGCCCCGCGCCGGTCCGTAGGCGCGGCCCACGGCGACGGCGCGACCCACGCGCACCACGGGCCCGGGATCGTGTGCCTCGAGCAGACGGTACAGGACCGCGATCTGCGCCCAGTCGGTATCGCCCGCGGTGGGGGCCTCGGCGTGCACGGCGGCGATCGCCGCCTGGATGGTGTACGGACCGGCATCGGACTGTGCCGCAGCGGTTTCTGCGAGCGCGGTGCCCTCGGCGGAGAGGCTCTGATCCCAGAGTTCGCGGTTCTGGTCGCCCAGCGGAACGGGCCGCCCGTCGCCGTCGAGTCGCGCCGGACGGCGGGACTGGGTGAGCAGCAGCAATGCCAGCAGCCCCGACGTCTCCGCGCGGGGGAGCAGAGAGCGCAGGGTCCGTGCGAGCGTGATGGCTTCGTCGGTGAGATCGTCGCGGATGTGCGCGTCGCCGGTCGAGCGGGCGTATCCCTCCGAGAACAGCAAGTAGATCACCCGGAGGACCCCGCCGAGCCGGCCGGGCAGATCGTCGTCTCGCGGCGACGTGAACGGGACCCCGAGCGCGCCGATCCGCTTCTTGGCCCGCACGATCCGCTGCTGGGCCGTCGGGACTCCGATCAGCAACGCGTGTGCGACCTCCGCAGTGGTCAGTCCGGCGACGAACCGCAGGGTGAGGGCGATCCGGTCTTCGGCGCGCAGCACGGGATGTGTGCACGCGAAGAACATACCCAGCCGTTCGTCGGGGAGTTGCGGTGGTGGCGCATCGGCCGGATCCGCGAAACCCGCAGGCGCGGGGGCGCGTTCGGCCTCGGCGTGCAGCCGGGCGAGCTTGTCGGCTAGGACGGACTCACGCCGCACCACGTCGAGTGCCTTGCGTTTGGCCGTGGTCGTGACCCACGCCTCCGGTGAATCCGGGACACCGGTCCGCGACCACGTGGTCAGGGCCTGCGCAATAGCGTCGTGCAACGCGTCTTCCGCGAGGTCGAGGTCGCCGAACTTGCGGGTGAGAGTGGCGAGTACCCGCGCGCGGAACTCTCGGTCGAGGCCCGACACCGCCCGGCGGGCCGCAGACTCTACGGAATCCGCGGCCGCCGAACGGCGTGGCGCACGAGACATGGTTCAGTACGGCGCGAGCGGCCGGATCTCCACGTGACCGCCGGGCGCCGAGCCCGGGCTGCGTCGGGCCCACTCGATCGCCTCGTCGACGTTTGCGACGTCGATGACGTACACCCCGCCGACGAATTCTCGTACCTCGGCGAACGGTCCGGACGACGCCACCACCCGCTCCCCGCTGTCGTCGGTGTGCACCACCGCGCGCTCGTCCTCGAGGGCGAACGAGTTGACGACGATACCGGCCTTGGTGATCTCCTCGTCGAAGGCGAAGAACTCCTCGGCGCTCGCGCCGCCCTCCTCACCGCAGGCCGGATCGTCGACATGTCCCATGAGCAGCAATGCGTACTTCATCGTTCCTCCAGTTCTCGGCCACTACGTGGTGGTCCCGATGTGGCCAATGATGCCGAACCGGATCGGTCCGACACCATGGTGACGTACGGCGACTCCGGGTATCGACAGCACAGTGAAAGGGATTAGCGAATCGAGAAAGCCCCACCTGCGGATGGCAGACGGGGCATCGTCGGGGTGGATGACGGGACTCGAACCCGCGACAGCCAGGATCACAACCTGGTGCTCTACCAACTGAACTACATCCACCATCGGCGTCGGAAACCCAGGCATTCGCGCTGGGTCCCAGAGCCAAGGTCATACTTTAGCCGTTGACCGGCGTCGAACACCAATCGTTTGATGACCTGCGTGTTCAGGCCGGCCCGAGGTCGCTGACGATGGTGGCGAGCGCGTCGGCGTCGGGTCCCGGTGCCGGCACGAAGGCCGCCGCGCGGTAGTAGCGGAGCTCTCGGATCGACTCCCGGATGTCGGCCAGCGCACGGTGGGCGAGACCCTTCTCCGGTTGCCCGAAGTAGATGCGCGGATACCAGCGCCGGCTCAACTCCTTGATGGAGCTGACGTCGACCATCCGGTAGTGCAGGTAGGCATCGAGTTCGGGCATGTCGCGGGCGATGAACCCACGGTCGGTGGCGATCGAGTTCCCGGCCAGCGGAACAGCACCCGCGGTGGTGACGTGGGCGCGGATGTAGTCGAGCACCAGCTTCTCGGCTTCGGCGAGAGTGACCGTGGACGCGCGTACCTCCTCGGTGAGCCCGGAGTCGGCATGCATCTTGGTGACGACGTCGGGCATGTTCGCCAGGGCGTCGTCGTCGGCGTGGATCACCACGTCCACGCCCTCTCCGAGGATGTTGAGGTCGCCGTCGGTCACCAGGGCCGCGATCTCGATCAGTTTGTCGGACTCCAACGAGAGCCCGGTCATCTCACAATCGATCCACACCAGTTTGTCCTGCACTCATCGAGCTTATCCAACAGGTGCGGGTCGCTATTGTTGCGTTGCGAGGATGCAATGACGTCGACCGAGAGGAACCCCGTGACCGAGGCCAGTGGACCGACCGCCAACGAGGCAGCACAGCGCATCGCCGCCGGCTACGCCTTCGAGTCCGCCTCCCTCGAATTGGGCTCGGTGTCGGTGGACGGTCAGGTCGATCCCACCGCCAGGGTGCGGATTCCGCTCGCGATGATGAATCGGCACGGTCTGGTTGCCGGTGCGACCGGAACCGGCAAGACCAAATCGTTGCAGCTCATTGCCGAACAGCTCTCGGCCAACGGTGTTCCCGTGGTGATGGCCGACATCAAGGGAGACCTGTCGGGTCTGTCGAATCCGGGCGCGCCGGGCGATCGGATCTCCACCCGCGCTCAGCAGACCGGCGACGACTGGCAGCCGACGGCGTATCCGGTGGAGTTCGTGTCGCTGGGATCCACCGGGATCGGCGTCCCGATCCGCGCGACCATCACTTCATTCGGTCCGATCCTGCTGAGCAAGGTGTTGGGGCTCAACGACACTCAGGAGTCCACACTCGGGCTCATCTTCCACTGGGCCGATCAGAAGGGTCTGCCGCTGCTCGATCTGAAGGATCTGCGGTCGGTGATCGCCCACCTCACCAGTGACGAGGGCAAACCGGAACTGAAGGCGATCGGCGGGGTGTCCACACAGACGGCGGGTGTGATCCTGCGGGCACTCACCAACCTCGAGGCCGACGGCGGGGACACCTTCTTCGGGGAACCGGAGATCGAACCGGGCGACCTCCTGCGCCTGGCCGCCGACGGACGCGGCATCATCACCCTGTTCGAACTCGGCGCGCAGGCGGCGCGCCCGGCCCTGTTCTCCACCTTCCTGATGTGGATATTGGCCGACCTCTTCGAATTCCTGCCCGAGGTGGGTGATCTCGACAAGCCCAAGCTGGTGTTCATCTTCGACGAATCCCACCTGTTGTTCAACGACGCCTCGAAAGCCTTTGTGGCGCAGGTTGTCCAGACAGTCAAGCTCATCCGGTCCAAGGGTGTTGGGGTGTTCTTCTGCTCGCAGCTGCCCACCGACATCCCCAACGAGGTCCTGTCGCAGCTCGGTGCCCGCATCCAGCATGCGTTGCGCGCCTTCACCCCCGACGATCAGAAAGCACTCAGTAAGACCGTCAAGACCTACCCGGTGTCGGACGTGTACAAACTCGATGCGGCCCTCACCTCATTGGGCACCGGTGAGGCGGTGGTGACCGTGCTCTCCGAGAAGGGCGCACCCACGCCGGTGGCCTGGACGGTGATCCGGGCGCCGCGGTCCTCGATGGAAGCCGTTGCGGCTGAGGGCATCACCGCGGCCGCCCAGGCCAGTCCGCTGTACGCGAAATACGGAGAGTCGATCGACCGCGAATCGGCGTATGAAAAACTCGCTGCCAAGACGCTGGCGCCGGGCGAAGCAGCAGACGCCCCGGCTCCACCGCCGCCTCCCGCGCCGGCACCTGCTCCCGCGCCCAAGCCGGCGCCGGAGGAACCCGGCGTGCTGACCGAGGTGCTGACGAGCAAACCGATGCAGAGTTTCCTCCGATCGGCGGCGAGTGCGGCCGGACGCGAGTTCAGTCGCGCCATCTTCGGCACCGGGCGTCGCCGACGCTGACCTCCAGTGGGCTCAGCCGGGCTCAGCTGTCGCCGAGCTTGCGGTAGAACGATCCGACGATGGGCGCCACCACCGCCCGCGGGCTGTACCCGCCCGCCACGGACATGGCCTTCGACAAGGCGCCCGGAACGACCCGCATCTTGTTGTGCTCCAAGGCATCCAGGCTCATCTCGGCGACCTTGGCGCTGGAATGCCACATGAACCCGGGCACCATCTTGTCCACAATCGAGGCGTCCTGCTCCGACGGGGTCTCGGTGCGCACCGGGCCGGGAGCCAGCAGGGTGACATGCACGCCCTGCGACGACACCTCCCCGCGGAGTGATTCGCTGAAGGTGTTGACGAAGGCCTTGGTCGCGGCGTAGGTGGCGTTGTTGGGGATCGGCATGTTGCCCGCGGCCGACCCCACCATCAGGATTCCACCGGAGCCGCGTCGGACCATCTGGGGGATCACGGCGAGCGTGAGATCGTGAACGGCGTTGACGTTCAAGAGAACCTGCGCTCGTTCGTAACCGGCGTCGAGCTCGCTCACCGGCCCGAAGGTGGCGATGCCGGCATTGTTGCAGAGGATCGAGATCTCGCGGTCGGCGAATTCGGCGGCGAGGACCTCCACCGCCGGAGGCTCGGACAGGTCGACGGCACGCACCTCGGCGACCACGCTGTGGCGAGCCTGCAACTCGCCGGCGAGATCCTCGAGGATGTCGCCGCGCCGGGCCACCAAGATCAGGGAGTGCCCGCGCGCCGCAAGTGCGCGGGCCAACTCCATCCCGATCCCGGACGATGCCCCGGTAACGATGGCTCGGGTGGCGGCGGATGGAGGCGGCACAGGCATGCCGCAATGATAGAGACCAGCGCTCAGGTGGCGGTCAGCCGGAACACCTGGATGGGGCGATCGGTGCGTCCGCGATAGACCGAGTACACGCGTACCAGGCGCTCGAACTCGGCATAGACCCGATCGCGTTCTGCCCCGACGACGGGCGTGGCCGTCGCCGCGACCTCGATCCCGGCGGTGTTGACCGAGCATTCGGGATGGGCCAGCAGATTCCAGGTCCAGGCCGGATGATGCTCCTGCCCGAAATTGGAGCCCACGACATGCAGGTCGGGGTCCTCCCGGTGATAGAGCAACGGGCTGGTCCTCGGCTGTCCTGATCGCCGTCCGGTGGTGGTGAGTAGCATCGTCGGCGCACCGATGGGTCCGAGCATCGTGTAGCGCCCGCCCGAGGAATGCAGGATTCTGCGGTCGAGCGGAGCGAGCGTGCGGATCGCCCAGGACCCTGGGCCCGAACATGCGAACGCGGTCAGGGGGCGGCGGAGGGGACTGGTCTCCGATCCCCAGCGGCGCTCCGGGAACACCTGTGTCATGCAGTTCTCCTGTGTTGTCCCCGGGCAGCGTAGCGACTTCGCCCGACACGTGCGGACGCATCGGGCGACGTCGAGAGCACGCCGGCTCTGCGGCCGGAGTCAGCCGATGCCGGCGGCCACCTCGGTGCCCTGCCGGATCGCACGCTTGGCGTCGAGCTCGCCCGCGTAGTCGGCCCCACCGATCACGTGGGTGGTCACCCCGGCGACGGTCAGCGGGTCCACCAGTTCGCGGACCGACTCCTGGCCGGCGCACACCACCACGTTGTCGACCTCGAGGATGCGGGTGTCGGTCACCTTCCCCTCCTCGTCGCGGAAGCTCAGGTGCAGACCCGCGTCGTCGATCTTGTCGTAGTGCGCACCCGAGATCTGTTCGACGCCTTTCATCTTGATCACCGCGCGGTGCACCCAGCCGCTGGTCTTGCCCAGCGACTTGCCCTGGCGGCCGGGCTTGCGCTGGACCAGGTAGACCTGCCGGATCGCCGGCAGCGGACGGGGTTTGGTGACAAAACCGGGCTTGTCACCGTCCTCGGTGACACCCCACTCCTGCTCCCACTCCTTGAGGTTGAGCGACGGGGACTCGTCGGTGACCAGGAATTCGCTGACGTCGAAACCGATTCCGCCCGCACCGATCACGGCGACACGCTTGCCGATCTCGCGGTGCCCGAGCACCGCCTCGGCGTAGGACATCACCATCGGATGATCGATGCCGTCGATCTGCGGGATGCGCGGGACGACGCCGGTCGCGATGATGACGTCGTCGTAGCGTTCGGCGATGATCTGCTCGGCGCTGACCCGTGTGTTGAGGTGAACGTTGACGTTGTTGATCTCGAGCTGGCGCGTGAAGTAGCGGATCGTCTCGGTGAACTCCTCCTTGCCGGGGATGCGCGAGGCGATGGAGAACTGGCCGCCGATGTGCTCGCCACCCTCGTAGAGGTCCACCCGATGCCCGCGTTCGGCGGCCGAGACCGCCGCGGACAACCCGGCCGGGCCGGCGCCGATGACGGCGACGCGCTTGGCCTTGCGGGTGGGGCCCAGAATCAGGGTGGTCTCCCGGCCGGCGCGCGGGTTGACCAGGCAGGACACGTGTTTGCCGACGAAGGCGTGGTCGAGGCAGGCCTGGTTGCAGCCGATGCAGGTGTTGATCTCGTCGGCGCGGCCCTCGCGCGCCTTGTTGGGCAGATGCGGATCGGCCAGGAACGGACGAGCCATCTGGATGGCGTCGACGCGCCCGCGTTCGAGGACCTCCTCGGCCTGCTCGGCGGTGTTGATCCGGTTCGCGGCGATCAGCGGGATGGACACCTGGTCACGCAGACGCTCGGTGAACTTGACGAAGGCACCGCGCGGAACCGAGGTGACGATGGTGGGCACCTGGGCCTCGTGCCAGCCGATGTCGGTGTTGATCGCGTCGACGCCGTATTCCTCGGCTTTGCGGGCCATCAGCGCGATCTCGTCCCAGGTCTGGCCCTTGCGAACGAAGTCGGCGATGGACTGGCGCAGGATGATGGGGAAATCGCGCGGCACCTGCCGACGCATCTCCTTGATGACCTCCACCAGGAAGCGCTGACGGTTCTCGGTGGTGCCGCCCCACTTGTCGGTGCGGTCGTTGGTGTGCGGGCAGAGGAACTGGTTGATGAGGTATCCCTCGCCGCCCATGATCTCGACCGCGTCGTACCCCGCCTGGCGAGCCAGCTTGGCGGACCGTCCGAAGGTCCGGATGATGTGCCACACAATCGGTTCGGTCATCTTCAGATGCTTGAACGGGTGGATCGGCGACGGCTCGGAACCTGCGGCGACCTTGAACGGGTTGTAGCCGTAGCGGCCGGCGTGGATGAGCTGCATGGCGATCTTGCCGCCCTCGGCGTGCACGGCCCGGGTGATCCGTTGGTGGCGTTTGACCTCGAGGATGTTGGTCATCTTGCCGCCGGCGGGGGAGAGCACGCCGGTGCGGCTGGTGGCGAATCCGCCGGTGATGATGAGTCCCGCACCGCCTTTGGCCCGCTCGGCGAAGTACGCGGCGAGCTTGTCGGTATCCCAGACCCGGTCCTCGAGGCCGGTGTGCATCGATCCCATGACGATCCGGTTCGGCAGGGTCATCCCGCCGATCTGCAGGGGCTCGAACAGGTTGGGGTAGTGGGGGTTACGCTCGGCCGTGTGGGCTGACATGGCGTTGCCTCTCATCTCGGTGGGTGGTGCATCAGTCGGCGGTCGGGGTTCGGGGCGGTCAGGAGGAGAGCTCGCGTTCGAGGGCGACGATGACCTCATCGCACCAGTCGATGAATCCCTCTTCTTGCCGGATGCCGCCGCGCAGCACCAGGTACTGGTGCAGCTTGCGGCCGGTGAGGGTCTCGGGTGCGGGGTAGTAGTCGTCGGCGAATCCGCGGTAGAGCTGCAACTGCGCGAGATGTTCATCGCGGTGCGCTTTCAGTTCGCCGATGATCGCGGCGAGATCGCCGAACTCGGCGGCCCGCAGCTTCACGCCGAGGTCGCTGTGCAGCGGTTGCAACGGGGTGGGGCTCATCGCCCAGTCCGCCAGCACCTTTCGGCCGGACTCGGAGATCGTGTAGAGCTTCTTGTCGGGCCGGCCGTCCTGGCTGACGGATTCGAAACTGACCAGTCCCTCCGAGTGCAGCTTCTTGAGCGTCCGGTAGATCTGCTGATGGGTCGCCGACCAGAAATAGCCGATCGACCGGTCGAACTGCTGGCCGATCTCGTATCCGGTGCCCGGGCGTTCGGCCAGGGAGACGAGGATCGCGTGTTCGAGCGCCATGCCCCGAACCTAACACCGCACCTCCGCACTATGCAACAGCGTGTATATGAACGCGGTTGCATAGTGCGGAGGTGGACGGTGGGGTACGTCTACGAACCGGCCAGCGCGGCGACTCCCAACCACACCAGGGCGATCACCTTCACCAGCTCAAGCCCCACATAGACGAAGTGGGTCCGGCTGCGAGGTCCCTCATGCCCGGCGAGGACCTGATCGGAGCGCCGGGTCAGCATCGGGCGTACGCCGACGAGCTGGACGACGAGGGCGATGACCGCGACGCCGGCGGTGACCGGGACGGCAGCCCCCGTCCAGCCACCGGCGACGACGGCGGCCACCACGACGATCGCGCAGATCGCTTCAACGGTGTTGAGCGCACGGAACACCAGGCGGCCGATGCCCAGTCCGATCGGGATCGTCACCCCGGGTGCCCGGAACTTCAGCGGCGCCTCGATGAACGAGATCGCGATGACCATGCCGAGCCAGAGGAAGGTCACGGCGATGAGCACCGCCGCCGGGGTGCTCATCGGGCACCGGTGCGCATCAGCTCCGGTCCGAAGGTCTCGTAGTGGATTCGCGATTCGGGAACGTCGCGGTCGAGGAGCTGCCCGCGCATCGCGGACAGGAATCCGGTGGGACCGCACAGCATGACGTGGGCGGCTGTGTCGATCTCGACGTCATCGAGGGACATCGTCCCGACGCGGATCTGTTCGGAGGCGAGATGATCGGCGCCGTCTTCATACCACTGGACCAGCCGTCCGGCGGGCAGTGACTCGACGAGTGCGGCCAGGCGGCCGCGGTGGGGCTGGCGGTTGCGTGACCGGTCGGCGTGCAGGACGGTCACCGGCCGCGGATCGGCGGTCTCGGCCAGAGCGGTCAACAGCCCGATCACCGGCGTGCACCCGATGCCGGCCGACGCCAGGACGACGGGCGAATCATCCTCGGGCAGAACGAGATCGCCGAACGGCATGCTGACATGGAGGCGGTCGCCCTCGAAGACGTGCTCGTGCAGGTGCCCGGACACCTCGCCGGCGAGCTTGACGCTGAACGTCCACCGGGGGTCGGTCGACGCGCCGGTCAGGCTGTACTGGCGGATCTGCCGGGCGCCGTCGGCGAGCGGTACCTGTACCGAGATGTACTGTCCGGGACGGAAAGTCGGCAGATCGCCATCGTCGGCCGCGAGGGTCAGGGCGATGGTGTCGGGAGAGACCTGAGCACGCTCGACGACGCGGACGTCACGCCACACCGCGCCGGGTTTGACCCCCGCCTCGGCATAGAGGCCGGCTTCGGTGGTGATGAGTAGATCGGCCATGTCCCAGTACAACTGGTCCCAGGCGTCGGCGACCGCCGGTGTGACCGCCTCACCGAGTACCTCGATGATCGCCGCGAAGAGGTGCTCGTGCACCACCTCGTACTGGTCGCGCGTGACGCCGAGGGAGGCGTGCTTGTGTGCGATCCGGTCGATGATGAACCGCTGACGGCGGATGTCGGGTTCGAGCTGCAGGGCGGCGAAGGCGGCGATGGATCCGGCCAGCGCCTGCGGCTGTTCGCCGGACTGCTGATGGGTGCGGTTGAACAGGTTGTCGAGCAGGGTGGGGTGGGCGGCGAAGAGCCGGCGGTAGAACGCTGGGGTGATCTCGCCGAGTGCGCCCTGGACCGCGGGCAGGGTGGCGGCCAGCGTCGCGCGCTGTGAGTCGGTGAGCATGGTTGTCTCCGTTTCCTTTTCGAGGGTGGTGGGATTGGACTGTCAGGTGTGGGGTACTAGCGCGCCTGCGTGTGGGACCCGGTCTTCTCGGTGCGTCGGCGCGGTTGCAGGTTGAGCAGGACACCACCGGTCGGCTGGGCGACGAGGTCGACGATGGCGTGCTCGTCGAGGCTGCGGAAGAACGCATTGCGTGCCTGTGCGAGTGCGCCCCGCAGGTGGCAGGCGGCGCGCAGGGGGCACGGTTCCGGACTGTTGCAGTCCACCACCTCGCCGGGGCCCTCCAGTGTCTCGGCGAGCCAGCCGACCCGGGCCGCGCGGCCGAGGTCGGTGATCATGAGACCTCCCGAGCGTCCGCGACGGGAATGGACGACGCCGAGCTCGGACAGCCTACTGACCACCTTGGCCACGTGCGTATAGGGCACGGCCAGTTCGGCGGCCAGGTCCTTGGTGGTGAGAGTCGGTGGGCCAGAAGCGGTCTCGCGAGCAGCGGCCTCCGCGGCGACCAGGCGCATGACGACCCGGAGTCCGATGTCGGTGAACCGGGTGAGTTGCATGGTCTGAGTGAACCATAATTGGCATCTGAGATGCATATTAAAGCCGGGTGATCCCCGTCACCGGGGTGAGTTCGCGACACATCCGGCGCGGGGCGCGGCAGTCCCGCAGACTTGGCGCATGACTGGACCGCAGACCTCCGGATCGCCAACCCCCGATCGGCCTCACACACCCTCCGTCGAACGGGACGACGGGACGCGGTTCTTCGGGTGGCGTCGTATCGACGCGGTCGCGGTCGGGGAGGTGGTGGGTCCGGGTGAGCGGCTCAGTTGGCCACGCACCGTCAGCATCGGACTGCAGCACGTGGTGGCCATGTTCGGGGCGACCTTTCTGGTGCCGGTGCTCACCGGCTTCCCGCCGGCGACCACGCTGCTGTTCTCCGGTATCGGCACGCTGCTCTTCCTGCTGATCACGCGCAACCGGTTGCCGAGCTATCTGGGCTCGAGCTTTGCCATCATCGCGCCGGTGGGCGCGGCGACCGCCTCACACGGGCAGTCCTCGGCGCTGGGTGGCATCGTGTTCGTCGGCGTCGCACTCGTGGTGATCGGTGTGATCAGCCATCTGGCCGGCACCGGCTGGATCGAGGTGCTGATGCCGCCCATCGTGACCGGCACCATCGTCGCGCTCATCGGCCTGAACCTGGCGCCCACTGCCAAGACCAACTACGAGAAGGACGCGATCACCGCCACCGTCGTCCTCGTGTTGCTGGTGTTGTGCGTGGTCGTTTTCCGCGGTCTGCTCGGCCGACTGGCCATCGTCGCCAGCGTGATCCTCGGCTATCTGTTCGCGCTCGCCCGCGGTGAGGTCGACACCGGCCCGATCGGCGCGGCGTCCTGGATCGGGCTGCCCGACTTCCAGACCCCGACGTTCCACCTGTCGGTGATTCCGCTGTTTCTGCCCGTCGTGCTCGTGCTGGTGGTCGAGAACATCGGACACGTGAAGTCGGTGGGCGTCATGACCGGCATCGACTACGACAAGCGCATGGGCCGCGCCCTGGCCGCCCGACGGTCTGGCCACCATTCTCGCGGGCAGCGGCGGCGGCTCGGCGACCACCACCTACGCCGAGAACATCGGGGTGATGGCGGCCACCAAGATCTACTCGACGGCGGCCTACTGGATCGCCGGTGTCGCGGCCGTGCTGCTGGGTCTCTCACCCAAGGTGGGTGCTGTCATCGACTCCATCCCCGCGGGGGTGCTCGGCGGGGTGACCACGGCCCTGTACGGACTCGTCGGCATCATCGGCGTCCACATCTGGGTCAGCAACCGCCTCGACTTCGGGCTCCCGATCAACCAGTTCACCGCGGCCATCCCACTGGTGATCGGCATCGCCGACTTCCAGTGGAAGATCGGCGATCTCGACTTCGGGGGAATCGCGCTCGGCGCGATCGCGGCGCTGGTCATCTTCCACAGCATGAACCTGATCGGCGGGTGGCGCGGCACCGCGGGGGTCACCCGCCGGGCGTGAGTCGCCCGAATGTGCCACCGGCCGGCCCGCGTACCGCACCGCGCGCGTCGTCGGTCCCGGTGAGCGCGTCGAGTAACCGCTCGGCCGCCGTCGCGGCGTCTTCGCGATGGGCGTAGAACTGCCACGCCGGGCCGCCGAAGATCCTGCCCGCCTTGTCGAGCAGATCGTCGGCCTGCTCGGAGTAGGTGTCGGGTTCGCGGTACACATAGAGATCGGGCTGTTGGCCGGTGATGACCTTGACCATGTTGCGAAATGCCGTCGAGCCGGGGTCATCCCAGTAGCCGCCGTGGGCGCCGGGTCCGGAGTCGTAGGTGACCCCGTCCTTGACGTAGGTGCCGGTGTCGAGGCGGGTGTAGCCGGGTGCGGTGTCCGGATCGGAGCCGTGCGGGTTGAACGGCAGCTGCTGGGTCTCCTGGATGATGTCTCCCGGAAAGGTCATCGAGTAGTGGTGGATGTCGGGGTTGTGCGGCCGGTCGAGAATGCCGGTGCCGGCCGACGAGGCGTGAATGATGTTGTCGGCCTTCAATCCCAGTTGTTCGGCGGTCCCGACGATCGAGCCGCCATAGGAGTGTCCGATGTAGGTCCTCGTCGTACCGGGCGCGTGCGTAGCGAGTTCGACGTCGAGTTCGTGCCCGAAACCGACGAGCCGGGGTGCCGTGTCCGCGGCGAATCGTGTCTGCGTTGCTTCGGGGTAGGTCTGGGGAAGATCACCGTCGACATAGACGAAGACCGGACCGCGGGTCTGCTGGGCGAGATTGAACCCGGCCTTGCGGTTGGTCCCGTCGATCGGTGCGGTGCCGGCCATTGTGGTGCCCTTGCCGGGAACGTAGACGGTTGCATTGCGAATCCCGGGCCCCATGCGCCCGATCATCTCCACCGTGCGCCCGTTGCCGGTGTTGTGGAAGACGATGAACTGGCGCGGTGATTGCCGATCGATGGCGCCGGGCACGGGATATGGGTCGTCGACCTGCTCGAGCATGGCGCGCAGGTGGCCGGCGCGCGCACCGTCGCCACGGCCGGCTTGGATCTCGTCGGCCAGCGCATTACGAATGTTGTTCTCGTTGGCGGTGATCCGGTGCTCGAACGGTACGCCGTCGAGGTTGCCCATCGTGTCCGGGTCGGCCTGGATGAGGTGACGGATGTCGTCGGCGCTCATCCGGCTCAGCACCGCGCGCCGCTGATCGGGAGAGAGGTTGCGGAGCATGTGCACCGCCTGATCGGCGTCGATCCGTTCGCCACCGGGAAGGGTGACGTCGGGTTGACCGTTGACCATCCCGGCCAGATCCTCGACCAGGGTGGAGATGCGCCGGCCGTAGGTGTCGTCCGTGGTCGCGACGGTGTCCAACCCGGCACTGATGGTGGCAGCGAATTGTTCTGTGTCCGAGGTGGTCTCACCGTCAGCCAGCGTGACCGCCCCGGTGTCGGACACCGTGAAGCCGAGGAACCGGGCGAGAAAGACATTGTTCAGGACGTGGTCTCGGGCGTAGGCGAGGTCGGTGCCCGCGTCGGCGGCGGCATCGGCGATCTGTTGCAGGACATTGCGCACCTCGTGCGCATGATCCTGCTCCTGCCCGATACGCAACGACGCGGCCCGCTTGGTCGCGCCATACCAGTATCGGGCGTCCTGCACCGCCCGGATCGCGGTATCCAGGCAGTCGTCCAGGGTGTAGGCGGCGCTGCCCACGTTGGCCGCAGCGGCTCCGATCGAGTCGGTATTCCATTGCTGCAGTTGAGAAATGGTCGGACGCATCATCGCTCCTGAAGTTGCAGCAGGCCACCGGCCGCCCCGTGATCGGTAGCGGCGGCCTCGACGTTGAAGGCACGCAGCCGTGCACTCAGGTCACCGAGTCGAGCGCCGATGGACCGGGCCGCATTCTCCGCCGGCTGCTGGACGGCGCGTAGCGCGGCGACGACGCTGCTCGCCGGTCCGGTCGTCGCACCGAGGGTATCGAAGGCGATGCTGTGCACCACGACGTGCTGTTGATGCCAGGTGTCGGCGATCGCGGTGACCTCCTCCTGTTCGATGCCGAAATGGGTGATCGACGTGAAGTTGCTCATGGGAACCTCCATCGGTGTGGCAATGCCACGGTGAACGCGATGACGCCGGATGTCCGGCTGTGAGGTTGGACGTGTGGTGGTTGCACCGGGTTCCGAGGTTCTCCACAGCCGGCGCGATGAGGTCCGGGGCGGACCGGCCGGAGGCCGGCAAAGGTGTCACACCGGCCGGACGCGAGGAGGATGTCACACCGGCCGGAGGCCGGCAAGGATGTCACGGTGCCCCCGGCAGGACTCGAACCTGCGACCTCGGGATTAGAAGGCCCTTGCTCTATCCACCTGAGCTACGGAGGCTTGGGTCGGTGGTCACCACCGGCCGCCTGTTCGATCGTCGACCCAACAGGCAGTTGGAGTCTACGACATGGGTCACCGTCGGGTCGCACGCCTCGGATGGTGCGGCGTGGCCACGATCGGGCACGTCCTACAGTTGAG